>NZ_JALJRO010000002.1:0-503666 GCF_024519635.1 Pseudomonas sp. Pse1 | reverse complement strand
TTTACCAAGGAGTTTTCCGTTTCGACTGCGCCGGAAGTGGGGCGAATTATAGACAGATAAAAACTTGCGTCAACCACTAATTTTGCTTTTCGATCAATGAGTTGCGCAAAGCCCAAAAAACGATGCCGTTCCTTCTGTTCAAGCAAGGAACGGCAACGCTTCTATATAGAGAAGCCGTTTAAAGCACACCGGACTCTTTAAAGGCCGCCACCGCGTCCGCATTCATTCCCAACACCCGCTGCAAGACCTCCAGCGTGTGCTCCCCCAGAAGAGGTGGCGCATGACGGTACTCCACGGGCGTCTGCGACAGCCGGATAGGGCTGGCCACCTGCGGAACCAAACCGGCCAACGCATGGGGCAGCTCGATCGCCAACCCGCGCGCCTGCACCTGGGGATCGGCAAACACCTGAGAAAGATCATTGATCGGCCCACAAGGCACGCCCGCTTGTTCCAACTCGGACACCCACTGCGCGGTGGTCTTGAACACTGTCGCCTGACGAATCAACGGGATCAGCACCGCACGATTCGCTACACGCTGGGTGTTGGTGGCAAACCTCGGATCATCCGCCCACTGTGGCTGACCGGCCACCTGGGCAAACTTGCGAAACTGCCCGTCGTTACCCACGGTGAGGATGAAGTCGCCATCCGCTGTCGGGAAATCCTGGTACGGCACTATATTAGGATGGGCGTTGCCCAGTCGCTTGGGAGCCACGCCTGTGGTCAGATAGTTCATGGCCTGGTTAGCCAGGCAAGCGACTTGCACATCCAGCAATGCCATGTCGATGTGCTGGCCACCACCGTCGTGATCGCGATGCGCCAGCGCCGCCAGGATCGCCACCGTCGAATACAGCCCGGTCAGGATATCCGTCAACGCCACGCCGACCTTCACCGGCCCTGCACCTTCATCACCCTCGGGGCGACCGGTCAGGCTCATCAAGCCGCCCAGCCCCTGGATCATGAAGTCATAGCCCGCGCGCTTGGCGTAGGGCCCGGTTTGACCAAAGCCGGTGATCGAGCAGTAGATCAAGTCAGGATTGATCGCCTTCAGCGACTCGTAATCCAACCCATAAGCCGCCAGACCACCGACCTTGAAGTTTTCAATGAGGATGTCTGACTTGGCCGCCAACTCGCGCACCAGCTTCTGACCTTCGGCTCGGGTGAAGTCGATGGTCACCGATTGTTTGTTGCGATTGGCCGAGAGGTAATAAGCCGCCTCACTGGTGTTCTCGCCGTAAGCATCTTTAAGGAAGGGCGGACCCCAGGCGCGCGTGTCATCGCCGTTGCCCGGACGCTCGACCTTGATGACCTCAGCCCCCAGGTCCGCGAGGATCTGGCCGGCCCATGGCCCGGCCAGTACCCGCGATAAATCCAGTACCCGCAAATGCGATAACGCACCCATGGTCCGCCCTCCTATTAATAGAACGCCTGGAGACCGGTTTGCGCACGACCAAGGATCAGCGCGTGAACGTCATGGGTGCCTTCGTAGGTATTCACCACCTCAAGGTTGACCAGGTGACGCGCCACACCGAACTCGTCGGAAATGCCGTTGCCGCCGAGCATGTCGCGAGCCATGCGTACGATGTCCAAGGACTTGCCGCAAGAATTGCGCTTCATCATCGACGTGATTTCAACCGCAGCCGTGCCTTCATCCTTCATCCGCCCCAGACGCAGACAGCCTTGGAGCGCCAGAGTGATCTCGGTCTGCATGTCCGCCAGTTTCTTCTGGATCAACTGGGTGGCTGCCAATGGGCGACCGAACTGCTGACGATCCAGGGTGTACTGACGAGCGGTGTGCCAGCAGAACTCGGCCGCGCCCAGTGCGCCCCAGGAAATGCCATAGCGCGCCGAGTTGAGGCAGGTGAACGGACCTTTGAGGCCACGGACATCCGGGAAGATGTTTTCTTCTGGAACAAACACGTTGTCCATCACGATCTCGCCGGTGATCGACGCACGCAGACCAACCTTGCCGTGGATCGCCGGAGCGCTCAGACCTTTCCAGCCTTTTTCCAGCACGAAGCCGCGGATATCGCCCGCATCATCTTTACCCCAGACCACAAACACGTCGGCGATCGGGCTGTTGGTGATCCACATCTTGCTGCCGGTCAGGCTGTAGCCGCCTTCCACTTTGCGTGCACGAGTGATCATCGAACCAGGGTCGGAACCATGGTTAGGCTCAGTCAGACCGAAGCAACCAATCCACTCACCCGAGGCCAGTTTCGGCAGGTACTTCTGCTTTTGCGCTTCGGTACCGAACTCATTGATCGGCACCATCACCAGTGAGGACTGCACACTCATCATCGAACGGTAGCCGGAATCGACGCGCTCAACCTCACGGGCGATCAGGCCGTAGCACACGTAGTTCAGCCCGCTGCCGCCGTACTGCTCAGGGATAGTCGCGCCCAGCAGGCCGATTTCACCCATTTCACGGAAGATCGCCGGGTCGGTCTTTTCATGGCGGAAAGCTTCGAGGATGCGTGGTGCCAGTTTGTCCTGCGCAAACTGCGCAGCGCTGTCGCGCACCATGCGCTCTTCTTCAGTGAGCTGTTGATCCAGCAGCAGGGGATCGATCCAGTTGAAGCTAGCTTTACCGGCCATGAGCCTGTCCTCGCGAAGGTGGTCAAATATCGTGGAATGATCCTAGGCGCCGTACAGGGATTGAGCAAACGAGGATTTCGCATGCTGTTGTGCTAATTTCTCACTCCGTAATAGGTACAAGCCCTAAACATACGACTTATTAGTGAGGTTGCCGTACATGCGCCGCAAAATTCCCAGCACTGCCGCGCTGATCAGCTTCGAAGCGGCGGCGCGCCACGAGAGCTTCACCAAAGCCGCTCATGAGCTTTCCCTCACCCAAGGCGCCATCTGCCGACAAATTGCCGGGCTGGAGGAGTTCCTCAGCGTCGAACTGTTCCGACGCTCACGGCGCGGCGTGAAGCTCACTGAAGCCGGTCTTTCCTACAGCCGGCGCGTCGCCACCCAGCTGGACGCTGTCGAGCGGGATACCTTGTCAGTCATGGGCCAGCAAGGCGCCAACACCATTGAACTGGCGGTAGTCCCGACCTTTGGCACCCAATGGCTGCTGCCCCGACTCAAGGATTTCCAGCAGCAACACCCGGAAGTGACGGTCAACCTGACCAACCGCACCCGCCCCTTCCTGTTCGCCGACACTGAGTTCGACGCCGCGATCTACTTTGGCGATGCCGATTGGCCAGGCACCGAATCCCACCGTCTGATGGGGGAGAATCCGATGCCAGTCTGCAGTCCGGCACTGCTGGACAACCACGCACACCTGAGCGCCGAACGGATTGCCGAACTGCCACTGTTGCAACAGACCACACGTCCCTATGCATGGCGCCAATGGTTCAATGCCCAGCAACTGAATATCCCCCGCGACATGACAGGACCACGCTACGAGCTATTCTCCATGCTCGCCCAAGCGGCCATGCACGACATGGGAATCGCACTGATCCCACCGTTCCTGATTCAACGCGAGTTGGCCGAGCAAAGACTGGTGATTGCCAACCCGCAGGCACTGTCGAGTATCAAGGCGTATTACCTGATGATTCCTGACCGAAAGGTTGAATCCGCCTCTTTACGCGCCTTTCGGGACTGGTTGATCCACCAGGCGCACAGCTACAACATAGATAGAATGGGCCTTTCGCAGTAATTTGACCCCGTAGTCAATAAAATTTAAGCCCTACAGATATAACTTTATGTCGCATTTCCACAGACTGTACTCAAAACGGCACAATCGTCCCACAGACTGCCAACCACGCGGCTTTCAGACGCCCAGGCGAAGCAATGGCGCATCATTCATATAGCCGATGCGTAAATTACTATTTTCTCCCGACAATCCCCACAAGCCACGGGCTAGACGGAACTTTAACGGTGGGTTGCGACATTCGGTCACGGGGTGACTTGTAGTTAATTTTCCGTCACCCGTCATAATCCCTTGAAGGCCACTTAGTTCGCCTGCAAAATGCCGCGCCCCGCCTTGAATACAGCGGGGTCGTGCTGATCGGCCGCCCCAGTCGCACCCTCCGCAGTGCGCTGGCCTTCTAAGAAAGATCGAAAGCAATAAGATCAAGCAGGAGATTTGACGTGCACATTGGTGTTCCTCTCGAGACCCAGACCGGTGAAACGCGGGTTGCTGCAACCCCGGAAACCATCAAGAAGCTGATCGGCCAGGGTCATAAAGTCACTGTGCAAACCGGCGCCGGCATCAATGCCAGCGTTGTCGACAGTGCTTATGAAGCGGCAGGTGCAGTGATTGGCAGCGCCAACGATGCATTTGGTGCAGAGCTGATCCTCAAGGTTGTCGCCCCCAGCGATAGCGAACTGAGCCTGATCAAAAGCGGCACCGTGCTGGTTGGCATGCTCAACCCGTTCAGCAATGAAACCATTGCCAAGCTGGCCGAGGCCGGTATCACCGCCTTTTCCCTGGAAGCCGCGCCGCGCACCTCCCGTGCGCAAAGCCTTGATGTGCTTTCCTCGCAAGCCAACATTGCCGGCTATAAAGCCGTACTGCTGGCAGCTCACCACTATCCGCGCTTCATGCCGATGCTGATGACCGCTGCGGGCACCGTCAAAGCGGCTCGCGTGCTGATTCTCGGCGCCGGCGTCGCGGGTCTGCAGGCCATCGCCACGGCCAAGCGCCTGGGTGCGGTGATCGAAGCGTCCGACGTGCGTCCGGCGGTGAAGGAACAGATCGAATCCCTGGGCGCCAAGTTCGTCGACGTGCCTTACGAAACCGATGAAGAGCGTGAGTGCGCGGTCGGTGTCGGTGGTTATGCACGCCCAATGCCCGCCAGTTGGATGCAGCGTCAGGCCCAGGCGGTGCACGAGCGCGCCAAGCAAGCCGACATCGTCATCACCACTGCGCTGATTCCCGGCCGCAAGGCACCGGTGTTGCTGAGCGCGGAAACCGTTGCGCAAATGAAGCCTGGCTCGGTAGTCATAGACCTGGCTGCTGCGCAAGGCGGCAACTGCCCGCTGACCGTCGCCGATCAGGTGATCGTGGCCCACGGCGTGACCATTTGTGGTCCGACCAACCTGGCCGCCCAGGTCGGTGCAGACGCTTCGGCGCTGTATGCGCGCAACCTGCTGGACTTCCTGAAACTGGTTTTCACCAAGGAAGGCCAGTTCGAGATCAACCTCGAAGACGACATCGTCGCCGCGTGCCTGATGTGCCGCGACGGCCAAGTCATCCGCAAAAACGCCTAAGCAGGGATTCAGACGATGGAAGAGCTTATCTCCCCCGGTATCTACAACCTGATCATCTTCGTGCTGGCGATTTATGTCGGTTACCACGTGGTCTGGAACGTTACACCCGCCTTGCACACGCCGTTGATGGCCGTTACCAACGCCATTTCTGCAATCGTGATTGTCGGCGCCATGCTGGCCGCCGCCCTGACCGTGACCCCGCTGGGCAAAACCATGGGCACCCTGGCTGTCGCACTGGCGGCAGTGAACGTCTTTGGTGGCTTCCTGGTCACCCGACGCATGCTTGAGATGTTCAAGAAAAAAGCCCCGAAAGCCGTAAAAGAAGAGGCGCCGAAGTAATGAGCATGAACCTCGTAACGACGCTCTACTTGATCGCGTCGATCTGCTTCATCCAAGCCCTCAAAGGCCTGTCGCACCCCACCACCTCGCGACGCGGCAACCTGTTCGGCATGCTCGGCATGGCGCTGGCGATCCTCACAACTGTGGGCCTCATCTATAAGCTGGGCGCAGAGCTTGCCACCGCTGGTATCGGTTATGTCATTGTCGGGCTGTTGGTCGGCGGCACTGCTGGTTCGATCATGGCCAAGCGCGTTGAAATGACCAAGATGCCGGAACTGGTCGCGTTCATGCACAGCATGATCGGCCTGGCCGCCGTGTTCATTGCGATTGCCGCCGTGGTCGAGCCGCAGTCCCTGGGCATCGTCAAGCAACTGGGCGACGCGATTCCGGCCGGTAACCGCCTGGAACTGTTCCTCGGTGCCGCCATCGGTGCGATTACCTTCTCCGGCTCGGTGATCGCGTTCGGCAAACTCTCGGGCAAGTACAAGTTCCGCCTGTTCCAGGGCGCACCGGTACAGTTCAGCGGCCAACACAAGGTCAACCTGATCCTGGGCTTGGCGACACTGGGCCTGGGCATCATGTTCATGCTGACCGGCAACCTCGGCGCCTTCGCCCTGATGCTGGCCCTGGCCTTCGTGCTGGGCGTGCTGATCATCATCCCGATTGGCGGCGCCGACATGCCAGTGGTGGTGTCGATGCTCAACAGTTACTCGGGCTGGGCGGCGGCCGGTATCGGTTTCTCGCTGAACAACTCGATGCTGATCATCGCAGGTTCGCTGGTGGGTTCGTCCGGTGCAATCCTCTCGTACATCATGTGCAAGGCGATGAACCGTTCGTTCTTCAACGTTCTGCTCGGCGGCTTCGGCAACAGTGCCGACGCTGGCGGTCCAGCCGGCTCGCAAGAAGCTCGTCCGGTGAAATCGGGCTCGGCTGACGACGCGACCTTCCTGCTGACCAACGCCGACACCGTGATCATCGTTCCGGGCTACGGCCTGGCAGTGGCACGGGCACAGCACGCGCTCAAGGAACTGACCGAAAAGCTGACGCACCGCGGCGTGACCGTGAAATATGCGATCCACCCGGTTGCTGGCCGGATGCCTGGCCACATGAACGTATTGCTGGCCGAGGCCGAAGTGCCGTACGACCAGGTGTTCGAGATGGAAGACATCAACTCCGAGTTCGGCCAGGCCGACGTGGTACTGGTGCTGGGCGCCAACGACGTGGTCAACCCGGCGGCGAAGAACGATCCCAAGTCGCCGATCGCCGGCATGCCGATTCTCGAGGCCTTCAAGGCCAAGACCATCATCGTCAACAAGCGCTCGATGGCCAGCGGCTATGCCGGTCTGGACAACGAACTGTTCTACCTCGACAAAACCATGATGGTCTTCGGCGACGCGAAGAAAGTCATCGAGGACATGGTCAAGGCTGTCGAATAAAACATTGCTCCAGCGCAATACCCAAAACCCCGGCCTGCAATAGGCTGGGGTTTTTTATTACTCCATGAAACCCGACCAAAGGCTCTAAATCGGCGGTCGGCATTCGACCATGGTAGCGGGACGAATTTTTGCGAAATCTCTAGACTGCGCATCTTGCTTCCGTTGCCCGAGATAACAACCATGTACCGTGACCGTATTCGCTTGCCTTCGTTGTTGGATAAGGTGATGAGCGCCGCCGATGCCGCCGCTCTGATTGAGGACGGCATGACCGTCGGCATGAGCGGCTTTACCCGCGCCGGCGAGGCCAAGGCCGTGCCCCATGCGCTGGCAGAGCGCGCCAAGGTCACGCCGCTGAAGATCAGCCTGATGACCGGCGCCAGCCTGGGCAACGACCTCGACAAACAGCTGACCGAAGCGGGCGTGCTGGCTCGTCGCATGCCGTTCCAGGTCGACAGCACCCTGCGCAAGGCAATCAATGCCGGCGAGGTAATGTTCATCGACCAGCACCTGTCGGAAACCGTGGAGCAGTTGCGCAACAAGCAGCTCAAGCTGCCGGACATTGCGGTGATCGAGGCTGTGGCCATCACCGAACAAGGCCACATCGTACCCACCACGTCGGTCGGCAACTCCGCCAGCTTCGCGATTTTCGCCAAGCAGGTGATCGTCGAGATCAACCTGGCGCACAACCCGAATCTGGAAGGCCTGCACGACATCTATATCCCGACCTACCGGCCGACCCGCACGCCGATCCCGCTGACCCAGGTCGACGACCGCATCGGCAGCACTGCAATCCCGATCCCGGCGGACAAGATTGTCGCCATCGTCGTCACCAACCAGTCGGACTCGCCATCCACGGTGCTGCCGCCGGACAGCGAAACCCAGGCCATTGCCGATCACCTGATCGACTTCTTCAAGCAGGAAGTGGACGCCGGGCGCATGACTGACAAACTCGGCCCACTGCAGGCCGGCATTGGCAGCATCGCTAACTCGGTGATGTGCGGCTTGATCGACTCGCCGTTCCACGACCTGACCATGTACTCCGAGGTCCTGCAGGATTCGACCTTCGACCTGATCGACGCCGGCAAACTGAGCTTTGCTTCCGGCAGCTCGATCACCTTGTCGGAGCGCCGCAACGCCGATGTGTTCGGCAACCTGGAGCGCTACAAGGACAAGCTGGTGCTGCGCCCGCAGGAAATCTCCAACCACCCGGAAGTGGTGCGTCGCCTGGGCATCATCGGCATCAACACCGCGCTGGAGTTCGACCTGTACGGCAACGTCAACTCGACGCACGTGTGCGGCACGCGAATGATGAACGGCATTGGCGGCTCGGGCGATTTTGCCCGCAACGCGCACCTGGCAATCTTCGTCACCAAGTCGATTGCCAAGGGCGGGGCGATATCCAGCGTGGTGCCGATGGTCAGCCACGTTGACCACACCGAGCACGACGTCGACATCCTCGTCACCGAGATCGGCCTCGCCGACCTGCGCGGCCTGGCGCCACGCGAACGTGCCCGGGCAGTGATCGACAACTGTGTCCACCCGGACTATCGCCAGGCACTCAACGATTACTTCGAGAAGGCCTGCGCACTGGGCGGGCACACTCCGCACATCCTGCGTGATGCCCTGAGTTGGCACATGAACCTGGAAGAAACCGGGCGCATGCTGGCGGTGTAATTGATACAGATGGCGGCTGACGCAAACAGTTTTTCGTCAGCCCGCCATTCCCTCGCTCGATCCTAACAAAAACTGTACTGCTGTACCGGTCTTTTCCTACCGTATTTCCCTACCTTCCGATGCTAAATCAACGAAAACGCACTAAGTTAGTGCGCACAGGTACAGTTGCCTCAATTTTGACCAGCACAGCACCCTTTAACAGTTAACTGGTCTCTCACAATACAGGTGAACTGTATCTACAGAGACTGGCCAAACGAGAGGATCATGGGCACCAGTTAAACCACTACCTAATCCCGCCACAAGCGGAAGGATGTCAACCATGGAACGTACACTCAGTTCCGAGCTGTTCTTCGAAGACAAAGCTGCAAAATCCCAGGCTTCCATGCCTCTTCGCGTTCTCGCCAACCTGATGCTGTGGCAGCGCCGCATCTCCAGCCGCCATCAACTGGCTCGCCTGGATTCGCGTCTGCTGGCTGACGCAGGGATTAGCGAAGCACAACGCTTCGAAGAGCTGAGCAAGCCGTTCTGGCGCTAACTTAGCGTCGCTGGCTCTGACCCCCTGGGTCCACCGCCAGCACTTTGAATTGCACACACAAGACCCGTCGCGGGAAACCGCGACGGGTCTTGTCGTTTCAGGGTCAGGAAAACACAGATACAGAAGCGGATACTCGCAACAGGTACAGTTTAATAAATCAACAGACTGAACCAGTACAATTCAGCGCAGGTGTCACTGATACATAAATTGCGAATCGCTCACCATGATCTCCCAAGGCTGCTCTTCCAGCCTTATCGCGAGGATCAGATCATGGACCGTTCACTGGATACTCCTCTGCCACGCCGCCCGCGGCTCGCTGCATGGCGCTTGGTCCGCAGACTGTTCGCTGCCTGGGGCAGGAGCCTGGAGAGGGCGCGGACCCGACGCTTGTTGGCCCAACTCAACGAGCAGCAACTGTCCGATATAGGCATCAGCCACTGCGAACGCATGGCCGAACTGGAGCGCTCGTTTTGGCAGTAAGTGGCGCAACTAAACAGCACAAGACTGTTCTAACGCCTTACCAAGGGCCTACTATCATCGATATCAAGTGGCGACTGCTGCGTGGCTGACGTCTGAGCTTTCAGGCGCGACCTATTTTGCGGTGATCGCCTGGCGTGCTCGGCGCCATATTTTTTTCATAAACAGGAGTTACCCCATGTCCCGTCTTCGTCTGCTCAGCGCTGCAGCCCTGCTGGCCGTGGCTGCCAATGCGCACGCTACCAGCTTCATTGTGACCACTGATGCGATCGTCGGCGCGCTGAAAGCCACGTCCGACGCCACCTCCGATGTCACCTCTTCGTTCCGTGACGACAAAATCGTCCGCGCAGCGCGTGATGATGCGGCCAGCTTCGTGGCCAGCGAAGGTGAAATCCGTGGCGTGCGTCTGGAAAGTGCCCTGGAGCACATCCGCAAGCAGGTTCCACAGTTGAGCGCGACCGACGCGCAGCTGGCTCAGGCAATCCTGACCATCTGATTGCCGCGTAAAAACGCGGCAGTCCGCTGCCGCGCCTTGCAATGCTTGGCTCTGGCACAGGCATTGCGCTAGCCTTGGGTCTCGCTTCCAACTGTCGAGTCCCATGGGTTTTCTTTCAAAAGCACTTTACGTCCCCGCCACACTGTTCGCCTGCTGGTTCAACCCGGCGCATGCCATGGACCTGACCACGCAGAACCTGGTCATCAGCGCCTATGCCACAAGCATGGTGACCGCCGCGCCCTTCGACCATAAACTGCTGCTCTCCGCGCACGATGATGCCGCCGCGTTTGTTGCCAGCAACGGCCGATTACGAGGCGCACGCCTGGAGTCTGCCCTGAGTTACCTGCGGCATGCCCCGGCGAAACTTCATGCAAGTGACCTTGAACTGGCGCAAGCAATTCTCGTCCAATAGTTATTCCCTGTTATTCCGGAGTCGTTCCATGCGTAGCCCGCTGATTGCTGCCACCCTAGGCCTGCTGTTGTTGGCCGACGTGGCCCAGGCCCACACCCTGGTAGCCACCAGTAACATCATTATCCGTGCCTCCCAGCGCACCCTGGATTTCACCTCGGACACCACCACGTCCATCCGTGACTCGAAAGTCGTGCGCGATGCCCAGGACGATGCCGCCAGCTTTGTTGCCAGCAATGGCGATATCCGTGGCGCGCACCTGGAAGCGGCCTTTGAAACCTTGCGCACCCGCGTGCCGGAAGCCCGCGATGCCAGTGACCAGGTACTCGCCGAAGCCATCCTCGCACTGTGAGGCCGGTCGTCGCCTGGCTGCTGGCCACCTTCGTCCTGCTGTTCGGCACCACGGCGCACGCCGGCCTGCAACTGCAGCTCAAGCGCGAGGGCCTGAGCCCAGCCGAACAACAGGCCAGCCAGGCCTTGCTGGATGAAGCGCTGCAGGCATTGCCGCCGCGCTTCATCGAGCAACTGGACCGGCGTATCGATGTCGGCTGGACCGACAAGATGCCGGCCAATGCCTACGGTCAGGCATCCCTGGTGTCCGAGCTCGACCTCAATCGCAAGCTGCTCGCCAGCCTGACCGACGGCAGCGCCGCGAGCAAAAACACCAATCGCCCCCATGGCACGGTGCGCCGGGAACTGCTCGCCACCGTCCTTCACGAACTCACCCATATTTATGACCGTGCGCGCCTGTGGTCCGATTCCGAACGCCTGCTGATCCAGCGCTGCACCCGCCGCAACAACAGCGCCGGCCTGATCGGCATGCCTGATCAATGCCGCGGCCAGAACGACCGTCGCTTCACCCTGAGCGATGACCCGCGCCTGCTCGACCTGGCCGGCTGGCAGCAGTACGTCGGCCGCCGCGGCGAGCGCGAACAGCACAACCGGCAGATCGCCCGCAGCCCGGACCTCTACGAGACCAGCAGTCCCAAGGAGTTTGTCGCGGTCAACATGGAGTACTTCCTCCTCGACCCGAGCTACGCTTGTCGCCGTCCGGCGCTGTACCGCTACTACCAGACGCACTTCGGCTGGGCGCCGGCGGCAAAAAATACCTGCGCCACTTCGTTCGCCTTCTTGAACGCCGGCAATGACTTTGCCAAACAGCCCCTGGGCAAGGTCGATCCGGAGCGGGTCTACGCCATCGACTATCTGCTGGCCGAAGCCAATCAGAATCTGGTCAGCCGTTGGGGCCACAGCATGTTGCGCCTGGTGATCTGCGCGCCCGGCCGCCCACGCGGACCGGATTGCCGGCTCGACCTCGAATACTCGCTGGTGCTGTCCTACCGCGCCTTTGTCGGCGACGTACAGCTGTCGAGCTGGGGCGGCCTGGTGGGCAAGTACCCGTCGCGCCTGTTTATCCTGCCGCTGTCCCAGGTCATCGACGAATACACCAAGACCGAACTGCGCAGCCTGGCATCGGTGCCACTGAACCTGTCACGCAGTGAAATCAACGAAACGGTCGAGCACGCGGCGGAAATGCACTGGAGCTACGACGGCAATTACTTCTTCCTGTCCAATAACTGCGCGGTGGAGAACCTCAAACTGCTGCGCAGCGGCAGCAACAACTCGCAGTTGGTCGGACTCGACAGCATCATGCCCAACGGTTTGCTCGAAGTGCTCAAAGGCAGAGGCCTGGCGGACACCAGCGTACTCGATGACCCGAAGGAAGCCTTACGCCTGGGTTATCGCTTCGACTCGTTCCGCGACCGCTATCAAGCGATGTTCGAGGTCTTGAAAAAGCACTTGCCGATCAAACAGGACAAGGTCGAGGACTGGCTCAGCAGCAGCGCCGCCGAACGGCGCAAATGGTTTGACCAGGCCGATCTGCGCACCAGCGCCGCCTTGCTGCTGCTGGAACAGGCGAGCTTCCGCCAACAGTTGTTGTTGGCCCAGAACGAAGTGAAAGAGCGCTACCTGAACGCCCGTGAGCTGGAAAACGGTGGCATGGACCGCGCCAATCAGACCTTGCAGCAGATCCTGCTCAACAGCGGCTTCCTCAGTCGTCCGGCGGAATTGCTCGATCGAGGCGGGTATGGCTTGCCCCAGGCCAATGAGTGGCAACGCCTGGAGGCGGAAAGCAGCAGTCGACAGAAGACTCTGTTGGCCTTGACCGGAGAACTGGACAAAGAGGCTCGGGCCCTGCTGGAACCGGAGCGCGCAACAGAGATCGCGGCCAACGAAGCCAATGTCAAGCAGTTGGGCGAACACCTGCGTGCGCTGCACAAGGCCGCCGGTGGATTGGAATTGCCCTGACTCGCCAGACTAGAGGGTTTCTTCCCGCTCCTCGGGCAAGTGTTCATCCAGATGCAGCCATGGCAGCCGGCTATCGGTCCAGATATGCCGGTCTGCGGGCGCCAGTTTGGGGTGATCGAAGGTGGCGATGGTCACGTCGATACTTTCCGGGCTCAGGTGGGTGATCAGCGTCAGATGCGCACCGCAATCCGCGCAGAAATAACGCGCGCAACTGGGCGAAGAGTCGTAGCGCGCCGGAGTCCCCGCCAGCCATCGGAAGCTTGAATGGGGCAGGGTGATCCAGGTGGTCACCAAACCACCGCTGACCCGCCGACAGATCGAGCAATGACAATGGGCAATGTCGCGCAACGGCCCGCTGATTTCATAACGCAGCCGACCACAATGGCAGCCACCCTCATGCACTGGGTTCATTCCCGCTCTCCCTCGACCATCGACTTCGTTCTACTTTAGGCCCGTAAGATTTACCTGAACACCTCGTCAGACATTTCTACATGCGAAAGCTGGTTGAAAGGTTTGCCGACTAGGATCGCCCTCACTGCCGGCAATAGACCGGTTGGCCAACGCGACTTTTAAACAGTTCGCCCGGCCCAATTAACAACAACAATGGTGATCCTGATGTCCGCTCATACCCGCCTGTACGCCCCGACTCCCTTCGTACGCCTCGTGCTTCCCGTTCTGCGCTGACCCGATCCGGTCCGCCATTCCCTAGACGCGCTACGCCTGGAGTATTCCCATGCTGACTTTCCTTGGCTTTGCCATGGTCATCACGTTCATGTACCTGATCATGACCAAGCGCCTGTCCGCGCTGATCGCCCTGATCATCGTGCCGATCCTGTTTGCCCTGTTCGGTGGTTTCGCGCCGAAAATCGGCCCGATGATGCTCGAAGGCATCACCAAGCTGGCCCCGACCGGGGTGATGCTGATGTTCGCCATCCTCTATTTCGCCTTGATGATCGACTCCGGCCTGTTCGACCCGGCCGTGCGCAAGATCCTCAAGCTGGTCAAGGGTGACCCGCTCAAAGTGTCGGTCGGTACTGCCGTGCTGGCGCTTGTGGTTTCCCTGGACGGTGACGGCGCCACCACCTACATGATCTGCGTCGCCGCCATGCTGCCGCTGTACAGCCGCATCGGCATGAGCCCGCGGATCATGGCCGGTCTGATCATCCTCGCCGGCGGCGTGATGAACATGACCCCATGGGGTGGCCCGACCGCACGGGCCGCCAGCGCTCTGCATGTCGATCCTTCTGACATCTTCGTACCGATGATCCCGGCGATGTTGGCCGGTGTCGTGGCGATCCTGGCAATTGCCTACATGTACGGTAAACGTGAGCGCGCACGCCTGGGCGAACTGCACCTGGCAGGCGATGAAATCGACCACAGCGAAATCAGCGTTTCGCAGTTCCCGGATGCCCGTCGTCCGAAGCTGATCTGGTTCAACGGTGCCCTGACCCTGGGCCTGATGTGTGCCCTGATCGCTGGCCTGCTGCCATTGCCGGTGCTGTTCATGGTTGCGTTCAGTATCGCGATGATCGTCAACTACCCGTGCCTGCAGCAGCAGAAAGACCGCGTCGCGGCCCATGCCGGGAGCGTATTGGCGGTGGTCGGGCTGATCTTCGCTGCCGGTATTTTCACCGGCATCCTGACCGGCACCGGTATGGTTGACGCCATGTCCAAAAGCCTGCTGGCGGTCATCCCGGACTTCCTCGGGCCGTACCTGGCGGTGATCACTGCCCTGGTGAGCATGCCGTTCACTTTCTTCATGTCCAACGACGCATTTTATTACGGTGTGTTACCGGTTCTCGCCGAAGCCGCCAGTCACTACGGCATCACTGCCGTGGAAATGGCCCGTGCTTCGATCGTCGGGCAACCCGTTCACCTGCTCAGCCCGCTGGTGCCGTCGACCTACCTGCTGGTGGCGTTGGCCGGGATCGAGTTCGGCGACCACCAGCGCTTCACCCTCAAGTGGGCAGTTCTGGTTTGCCTGTGCATAATGTTCGCCGCGTTGCTGATGGGGATATTTCCGCTGTTCAGCACCCTGTAAGCGCACCCACTCACCGCGCCGCCAGCTAGACTTCGAGTTTTGAAGCCGCTGGCGGCGTGGTTTAACACATCCTCAAAGGAATACACATGGAATGGCTGACCAACCCAGAGATCTGGGTTGCCTTCTTGACACTGACGGCCCTGGAAATCGTCCTGGGCATCGACAACATCATCATGATTTCGATTCTGGTCAGCCGCATGCCCAAGCACATGCAGGCGCGCACCCGGATCTTCGGTCTGGCCCTGGCCATGATCACCCGGATCCTGTTGCTGCTGTCGATCACCTGGGTCATGCGCCTGACCGCCGACCTGTTCGTGGTCTTCGGCCAGGGCATTTCCGGACGCGACCTGATCCTGTTCTTCGGTGGTCTGTTCCTGCTGTGGAAAAGCTCCCAGGAGATGTACCACGCGCTGGAAGGTGAAGACGAAACCTCTGACGAGCCTAGCGGCAAAGGCGGTAACTTCCTCTACACCATCATCCAGATCGCGATCATCGACATTGTGTTCTCCCTGGATTCGGTGATTACCGCGGTAGGCATGGTTTCCCACGTGCCGGTAATGGTCGCGGCAATCGTCGTCGCCGTCCTGGTGATGATGCTGGCGGCCGGTACCATCAGCGAGTTCATCGACAAACACCCGTCGCTGAAAATGCTCGCACTGTCGTTCCTGCTGGTGGTCGGTACGGTGTTGATCGCCGAATCGTTCGAAGTGCACATTCCAAAAGGCTACGTGTACTTCGCCATGGCCTTCTCGCTGGCGGTGGAAGCGATCAACATCAAGTTGCGCACTGCCATCGCGAAAAAGAGGAAGCAGCAGGATCCTGTGAAACTGCGCAAGGACATCCCGGGTCAGTAATTGAAGCCGGTTGTCATGGAGAGGGGCCTTCGCAGGCCCCTTTTTCACGCCTGCATGAAGCTGTTTTCATGACAGTTTTGTTTCAATGCACTCTTTAGCTATGCGATGCTGGCGTCCAGACCGTAAGCCAACTACAGCTTAAGTACAGAATGTAGAAAAAACGCGCGGTACTGCTGACTTGTCCCTTTGGGACGCTATTCAACCAGGGGGCCTGTCATGCTGACCCTGCTCAATTTGTTATCCGCCGTGGCCTTGCTGATCTGGGGCACGCACATCGTCCGAACCGGCATCCTGCGGGTCTACGGCTCTAACCTGCGCCATGTCATTGGGCGCAACATGTCCAAGCGCTGGCTGGCCTTTATCGCCGGGATCCTGGTGACCGCCATGGTCCAGAGCAGCAATGCCACAGCCATGCTGGTGACCTCGTTTGTCGGCCAAGGCCTGATGGCGTTGACCCCAGCCCTGGCGACCATGCTCGGGGCCGACGTCGGGACCGCGCTGATGGCGCGGGTGCTGACCCTCGACCTGTCGTGGCTGTCGCCGTTGCTGATTTTCGTCGGCGTGATCCTGTTCCTTTCACGCAAACAAACCCGGGTCGGCCAAATGGGCCGGGTGGCGATTGGTCTGGGGCTGATCATCCTGGCACTGCAGTTGATTGTCGAAGCCGCGGCGCCCATCACCCATGCCCAGGGCGTCAAAGTCATCTTTGCCTCGCTGACTGGCGACATCCTCCTCGATGCGCTGATCGGCGCGCTGTTCGCGATGATTTCCTACTCCAGCCTGGCCGCCGTCCTGCTGACCGCAACCCTGGCCGGTGCCGGGGTGATCAGCCTTCCAGTGGCCATCGGCCTGGTGATCGGCGCCAACATTGGCAGCGGGGTGCTGGCCTTTCTCAGCACTAGCATGCAGAACGCCGCTGGCCGCCAGGTGGCGCTGGGCAGCCTGCTGTACAAGCTGATCGGCCTGCTCTTGATCATCCCGGTACTCGACCCGCTGGTGCACTGGATGGACAGCCTCGACTACAGCGCCCAAGGTCTGGTGATCGGCTTCCATTTGCTCTACAACACCGCGCGCTGCCTGGTGCTGTTGCCTACCGTCAGCCCGATGGCGCGACTGTGCGCCTGGCTGCTACCGGAGCGTCCGGAAGCCAATGGCCTGGCCAAGCCCCGGCACCTGGACCCTACGGCCCTGGCCACGCCGAGCCTGGCCATGGCCAATGCCGCGCGCGAGACTCTGCGCATGGGCGACCTGCTCGATAACATGCTCGAAGCCATGCTCGACGTGTTGCGCGGCAAGCAAACCGCCGTGACCCAGGAAATGCGCCGTCTCAGTGATGACATCGAAGGGCTGTACAGCGCGATCAAGCTGTATCTGGCGCAGATGCCCCGAGAAGACTTGAGCGAGCAGGACAGCCGACGCTGGGCGGAAATCATCGAACTGGCGATCAATTTGAAGCTTGCCTCGGACCTGATCGAACGCATGCTGCGCAAGGTCCAACAGCAAAAGACTTCACAGCGCCGTTCGTTTTCCGACATAGGACTGGAAGAGCTCACCGGCTTGCACCATCAACTGATCGCCAATCTGCGTCTGGGGCTGTCAGTGTTTCTCAGCGCCGACAAGGAAAGTGCCCGGCAACTGCTGCGCGAGAAGCGCCGCTTCCGTGCGCAGGAAAGACGCCTGGCCCATGCCCATGTGAGCCGCCTGCAACGCAAAATCGTGCAAAGCCTGGAAACCAGCTCGCTGCACCTGGAGCTGATCGCCGATATGAAACGCTTGAACTCTCTATTCTGCAGCAGCGCCTACGCGGTCCTGGAAACCTCGGAAACCGGAGCACTGGCCGTCGATGACTTGGCCGACATCACCCATTCACCCTGAACGTCTAGTGTTGCCGGTAGTCATTTGCAAAACCTGGGGAAAACTCTTCGCCCCGCAACTACCCGCCAGGAAAGTCGTTATGCGTTGTCTGTTGTTTGCATGCCTGCTGTTTGGGTCCAGCTTTACCTGGGCATTGGACCGCTTGCAGGTCGAAGGCTATGTGCTGCGCAATGGCCTGCAAATCCTGCTCAAACCCAGCAGCGAGCGTGGGCACGTGGCAATTCGCCTGGTGGTCGGCGTCGGGCTCGACGACTTTTCCTGTACCGAAAAGGAATTGCCGCATCTGTTGGAGCACGTGCTGTTCAGCGGCATCGACGCGGGCGGTGAGGGCGGGCTCGAGGAGCGCATGCAAGGCCTGGGTGGCGAGTGGAATGCCTACACCAGTAACGCCGACACCACTTTTGTGATTGAGGCTCCAGCGAAAAACCAGCGCAAGGTACTGGATCTGCTGCTGGCCCTGCTGACCCAGACTCGAATTGATGACCATGCCGTCCAGGCCGCCAAACAGGTGGTCGAGCGTGAAGATGGCGGGCACGCCTCGCATTTGCAGCGCTGGCTCGATCGCCAGGACCTGAGCCACAACGCAAGCAATCAACTGGCGATGGAGTTGGGGCTCAAGTGCAGGGAACGACCCGATGTCCAGCCGCTGACCCGTGAACAGCTTGAGGACGTGCGCCAGCAGTGGTACGCCCCCAACAACATGACGCTGATTATCGTCGGTGATCTCGACCGCCTGCTGCCGGCCTACCTGGAGCGCACCTATGGCCGGCTCAAACCGGTCGATCCCCGCCAGCACCCAGACTTGCCCCAACTGCAACAACCCGCCGAAGCCGAGCGTAATCTTATCCATGGCTGGCTTGGCGACTCGGCCAAATTGCACTGGCTGTTTCCCGAGCCGGTCCTTGACGACCAATACGACGAGACCTTTTCCCTACTCAAGGACTACCTGGACTGGGCGCTGTACCGCCAATTACGCCTGGCACACGGACTGTCCTATGGCCCTTCGGCCGAGCGCGAAGTCTTCGGCGGCGTAGGTTTCATGAGTTTGAATGCCGATCTGGAGCGCGACAACCTGGCGCAAGCGCAGCAAGTGCTGGAAGCATTCAAGGCGGACCTGCTGAAAAACGGTCTTGATCCGGTGGCCTTCGAGCGCCTCAAACAGGCCGCCATCGCCCGCCAGGCCTGGGCTGTGCAGGGCAATAGCGCCCTGGCCGATTATTACTGGAGTGCCCTGGCCGACTATGACGACGGGCGCTTTGCCGACCCGGTTCGACGCCTGCGTGCGGTGACGCTCAAGCAAGCTAACCGGGCCCTGAAACAGTTACTCGAACAACCCGGTTACCTGCGCATCGAAAAGCCGCTGCTCAGTTACGACCAACTGGTCTGGATCCTGGGAGCGGCTGTTGCGCTGATGTTCCTCGGCCTGCTGGGCTGGCACCTTCATCATCGGCATCGATAACGTCTGGTTTCTCGCTACATGGGTATCCCGGCGGTATCCTGTGAGGGTTTTCCTACAACCACTGTGAACTGTCCCATGCCGAATTTGACCCTCTACGTACAGCGCATCCTCGAACTGATGAAGCGCTACCCGGGAGTCATTGCGCTCGGCGGTTTCATCTCGGGGGTTGGCAGCTTCATCCTGGTCGACCGCCAACAAGGCCTGGCGACCTGGATTGCGATCATCATGCTGGTCAGCTGGGTCTGGCTGATGCTGGAGAACAGTCTGACCCAGCTGTTCGCCAAGGTCTTCAAGCGCGAAATCCCCCAGCCTTTGCTGCGCTATGCGACGCAGATGATCCATCAGGAAAGCCTGTTTTTCGTCCTGCCATTCTTTTTCATCACCACTACCTGGAACAGCGGACAGCTGGTATTTACAGGGCTGCTGGGCGCTGCGGCGCTGATCTCCATCACCGATCCGCTCTACTACAAGTGGCTGGCGCCGCAGCGCTGGCTGTTCCTGGCCATGCACACGCTGACGCTGTTCGCCGCCTTGCTCACGGCGCTGCCGATCATCCTCCACCTGACCACCGCGCAGAGCTTCAAGCTGGCCCTGGGCATCGCCATGCTGTTGTCCTTCCCCAGCCTGGCCTCGATCTTTCCGATACGTACCTTGCGCGGCGGCCTGAGCGTGCTGTGCATCACCGTCGCCATCGGCGCCACTGGCTGGTTCATGCGCTCCTGGGTGCCACCGGCCACCCTGTGGATGACTGAAGTGGCGATCAGCACGCAATTGCAAGACCGCACGCCCGGCGACAGCCTGGATGAAGTCAACGTCGGCCAACTACGCGGCGATGGCCTGTATGCCTACACCGCCATCAACGCGCCGCGCGGTCTGGACGAGCGGATTTATCACGTATGGACGTTCAACGGTAAGGAAGTCGACCGCATTGCCCTGGATATTCACGGCGGTCGCAAGGAAGGCTACCGTGCCTGGACTCACAAGAAGAACTTCCCGCCCAACCCGGCCGGTAAATGGCAGGTGCGAGTCCTGACCGAAGATGGTCAGGTGATTGGCGTGCTGCGCTTCGTGGTCAGCGACACAGGTCAAGACAACCCACCGGCGAACCAGGCAAAGTAACAAGGATCGTGCTATTACGTAGCACTGCGTATCAGCTGAACAAGCACGGAGCTTATGAGCAATACGATCGCCGGCAATGCCCAACTCGACACCTCGCAAAGCCCAACCCAACTAAGGGTTAGCGGCGACTGGACGCTCGCCCACTACGCAGCCCTCAAACACCTGAGCGAAACCCTCAAGGGCCAATACGACGAGCGCACCCACATCGACCTCAATAGTCTCGGCGCGCTCGACACCGCCGGCGCTTCGCTGTTGGTTGAGCTGTTGGGCGCCGAACGCCTCGGCAAATCCGCCGAACACCCCGATTGCAGCCTCTCCAGCGCCGACCGGGCGTTGCTGCAGACGGTCTATTGCTCGATGAGCGACTTCTGTATTCCGGTCAAGGAGCCGGAAATCAGCGTCGGTGTTCAGTTGCTGACACGGATCGGCCGGGCAGTGGACACCGTCTGGAAGGACACCCTGCAACTGCTCGGATTCGTCGGCCTGATCCTCGAAACCATCGCCCGCGGCCTATTTCGCCCCTCGCGCTGGCGCATCACCCCGGTGGTGGCGCACATTGAACAAACCGGGCTCGACGCCGCGCCCATCGTCGCCCTGCTGACCTTCCTGGTGGGCGCCGTAGTGGCGTTCCTCGGCGCCACGGTGCTGGCCAATTTCGGCGCGACCATTTTCACCGTCGACCTGGTGGCGTTTTCGTTCCTGCGGGAGTTCGCCGTGCTGCTCACCGCGATCCTAATGGCGGGCCGCACCGCCAGTGCTTTTACCGCGCAAATCGGTTCAATGAAGGCCAATGAAGAAATCGACGCCATCCGCACCCTGGGTCTCGATCCCATGGAGTTGCTGGTGGTGCCCCGAGTTCTCGCGCTGCTGGTGGCACTGCCGATGCTGACCTTTATGGCGATGCTCTCAGGGATTATCGGCGGCGGGGTGGTGTGTGCGATTTCCTTGGGCATTTCGCCGGCAATGTTCCTCGCGCTGCTGCAATCGGACATCGGCGTTCAGCACTTCCTCGTCGGCATGGTCAAGGCGCCGATTTTTGCCTTCCTGATTGCCGCGGTTGGCTGTCTGGAAGGCTTCAAGGTCAGCGGCAGCGCCGAATCCGTTGGCGCCCACACCACCTCAAGCGTGGTGCAGTCGATTTTCGTGGTGATTGTGCTGGATGCGGTCGCCGCGCTGTTCTTCATGGAGATGGGCTGGTGAGTCGAGTACCCCGTGCGCCCAGCGAGGCGGTGATCGAAGTGCGTGGGCTGTGCAATCGCTTCGGCAAGCAGAGCGTGCACGAAAATCTCGACCTGGATTTGTACAAGGGCGAGATTCTTGCCGTGGTTGGCGGCTCCGGCAGCGGTAAATCGGTCCTGCTGCGCAGCATCATCGGCTTGCGCCAGCCCAGCGGGGGCAGTGTGAAGGTGTTCGGCAAGAACCTGCCCAGCCTGCCGGAACACGAGCGCTCGCTGATTGAACGACGCTTCGGCGTGCTGTTTCAGAAGGGCGCCTTGTTCTCGTCACTGACCGTGACCGAGAACGTCGCGCTGCCGCTGATCGAGCACGCAGGCCTGAGTCGCGCCGACGCTGAGCACCTGGCGGCGGTCAAACTGGCTCTGGCCGGTTTGCCGCTGTCAGCCGCCGACAAATACCCGGCCTCGCTGTCCGGCGGCATGATCAAGCGTGCGGCGCTGGCCCGGGCCCTGGCGCTGGACCCGGATATCCTGTTTCTCGACGAGCCCACCGCCGGCCTCGACCCGATTGGCGCAGCCGCGTTCGACCAGTTGATCCTGACCCTGCGTGATGCATTGGGCCTGAGCGTGTTCCTGGTAACCCATGACCTCGACACCCTCTACACCATTACTGACCGGGTGGCGGTATTGGCACAGAAGAAAGTGCTGGTGGCGGATGCCATCGATGTTGTTTCGGAAACCGATGACGCCTGGATTCACGAATACTTTCATGGCCCCCGTGGCCGCGCGGCGCTGACGGCCGCTTCACCGTCCAACGAGGTATGACATGGAAACCCGAGCCCATCATGTATTGATCGGCCTGTTCACCGTCCTGGTAGTGGCCGGTGCCTTGCTGTTCGGTCTGTGGCTGGCCAAGTCCAGCGTCGACACCGAGTTCAAGGACTACGAGGTGGTCTTTAACGAAGCGGTCAGTGGCCTGTCCAAGGGCAGCGCGGTGCAGTACAGCGGGATCAAGGTCGGCGACGTGGTCAGTTTGCGCCTCGACCCCAAGGACCCGCGCCGGGTGCTGGCGCGCATCCGCCTCGGTGGCGAGACCCCGATCAAGGAAGACACCCAAGCCAAGCTGGCATTGACCGGTATCACCGGCACGTCGCTGATCCAGCTCAGCGGTGGCACACCGCAGAGCCCGGAATTGCGTGGCAACAACGGCAAGCTACCGGTCATCGTCGCCTCGCCGTCGCCCATCGCACGCTTGCTCAACAACAGTGACGACGTGATGAGCAGCGTCAATCAACTGCTGTACAACGCCAACCAGGTACTCTCGCCGCAAAACGTCGAGCGCCTGAGCAAGACACTGGAAAACCTCGAGCAAACCACCGGCACCATCAACGATCAGCGTGGCGATATCCTGCAGGCCATGCGCCAACTGGCGTCTATCGGCAAGCAGGCCAGCGCCGCGCTGGAACAGACCACCTTGCTGATGCGCAACGCCAATGGGTTGCTCAACAACAATGGCAAGCAGATGTTCGGCAGCGCCGAGCAGGCGATGAAGTCCCTGGAGCAGAGCACGGCCACCATCAATACCCTGCTGACCAATAATCAGGAAGCGCTGGGCAACGGCATGCAGGGGCTCAACAGCCTGGCCCCGGCCATACGCGAGCTGCGCGACACCCTGGGCTCGTTGCGGGCCATCTCCCGGCGCCTGGAATCCAATCCCAGCGGTTACCTGCTCGGCCACGAGACAGACAAGGAGTTCACCCCATGAAGCGCGTCTTCCGCACCCTGGCCCACGGGACGCTGCTGGCCAGCCTGGCGCTGACCGGCGCCTGTTCGATTTTACCCAAGGGCGACCCGCAGGACGTCTATCGCCTGCCGGCAGCCCACAGCCCTGGGTCGGCGACACAGGCGCCCGCCGTCAGCTGGTCGCTGCGAGTGTCCAAGCCGCAAGCCAGCGATGTGCTCAACAGCTCACGCATCGCGGTGATTCCCCAGGGCGACCTGATCAGCAGTTACAAGGCCTCGCGCTGGAGCGACCGGGCACCGATGCTGCTGCGCAACCGCCTGCTCGACGGCTTTGCCGAGGATGGTCGGGTGCAATTGCTGAGCACTGACGACGCCAACTTGCAGACCGATCTGGAACTGGCCGGCAACCTGCAGGCGTTCCAGACCGAATATCAGGGCAACAGTGTGCAGGTGGTGATCCGCCTGGATGCGTTGCTGGTGCGCGGCACCGACCAACGTATCCTCGCCAGCAAGCGCTTCGAGGTCCGCCAACCGGTGAGTGACGTGCAGGTACCTGGCGTGGTCAGCGGATTCGGCCGGGCCGGGGATGAACTGACCCGCCAAGTGATTGCCTGGACCGTGGAACAGGGCCAGAAGAACGTGCCCGCCAAGCCTTGAATGGCTGACCTGCAGGATTCTGCGGGTCAGTGGTTCAACCGAAGAACCAGTAGCACACTCCGATCGCCGCCAGCACCCCAGCCAGCTCCGCCAGCAGCGCGCAGCCCACCGCATGCCGCGCCCGCTGAATACCCACCGCACCGAAGTACACCGCCAGCACGTAGAAGGTGGTTTCGGTACTGCCCTGGATGGTCGCGGCCACCAGCGCCGGGAAGCTGTCGACGCCCGAGGTCTTCATGGTCTCGATCAACATCGCCCGCGCGGCGCTGCCGGAAAACGGCTTGACCATTGCGGTCGGCAAGGCGTCGACAAAACGCGTATCCCAACCCGCCCACTCGACCAGATGGCGAATGCCGTCGAGGCCAAAATCCAGCGCCCCGGAGGCGCGCAGTACGCCCACCGCGCAGAGCATGGCGACCAGGTACGGCAGCAGGTTCTTAGCGACGTCGAAACCTTCCTTGGCGCCTTCGACGAAGGCCTCGTAGACCTTGACCTTGCGCAGCGCGCCGATCACCAGGAAGAGCATGATCAGGCCGAACAGCGTCAGGTTGCCGAGGATTGAGGAAAGGCCAGCCAGGGCGGTGGCCGAGAGCGTTGCCAGCAGCGCCATGAAGCCGCCGAGGGCCAGGGCACCGGGAATCAGGTAGGCGAGCACCACCGGGTCCCACAGGCGCAAACGCTGCATGAAGGCCACCGACAGCAGCCCCACCAGGGTCGAGCAACTGGTCGCCAGCAGGATCGGCAGGAACACCAGCGTCGGGTCCGGCGCGCCTTGCTGGGCGCGGTACATAAAGATAGTGACTGGCAGCAGGGTCAGCGACGACGCATTGAGCACCAGGAACAGGATCTGCGCATTGCTGGCCACTGTGGCGCTGGGGTTGAGCTCCTGCAGGGCTTTCATCGCCTTGAGGCCGATGGGCGTGGCCGCATTGTCCAGGCCCAGGCCGTTGGCGGCAAAATTCAGGGTGATCAGGCCGATGGCCGGGTGGCCCGGCGGCACTTCCGGCATCAAGCGCAGGAACAGCGGTCCCAGGGCCTTCGCCAGCCACTCGACGATGCCTGCCTTCTCGGCGATCCGCAAAAAGCCCAGCCACAGGGTCAGGGTGCCAAACAGCAGCACCATGACTTCCACCGACAGCTTGGCCATGGCAAAAATGCTCTCGACCATGGCGGCAAAGATTCCGGCATTACCGCCGACCAGCCACTGCGCCATGGCCGAAATGGCCGCCACGATGAAAAAGCCAAGCCACAGGCCATTGAGCATCAGTCATATCCCCCAGAAGATGCGGCGAATGATAGCGGGGTGTACAGAAACGACAAACCCCGGATTTCTCCGGGGTTTGCATGATCACCAAGCGCTGATCAGTTCTTCGACGCCTCGCCCGCAGGCAGTTTGTCTTTGCTGCGCCAGTGCGGCAGGGAGTTCCAGTAGCGCTGGCCCTTGGCATCGTCGTACATACCTTCCCAACGCGCGATAACCAGAACCGCCAGGGCGTTGCCGATTACGTTGAGTGCGGTACGGGCCATGTCCATGACACGGTCGACACCGGCAATGAACGCCAGGCCTTCCAGCGGAATGCCAACGCTGCCCAGGGTCGCCAGCAGCACCACGAAGGAGACGCCCGGCACGCCAGCAATGCCCTTGGAGGTGACCATCAGGGTCAGAACCAGCAGCAACTGCTGGCTGATCGACAGGTCGATGCCGTACAGCTGGGCGATGAAGATTGCCGCGATGCTCTGGTACAGGGTCGAACCGTCGAGGTTGAACGAGTAGCCGGTCGGTACCACGAAGCTGCAAATGGCCTTCGGCGCACCGTAGGCTTCCATCTTCTCGATCACACGCGGCAGCACGGTCTCGGAGCTGGCGGTGGAGTAAGCCAGCACCAGCTCATCCTTGAAGATGCGCATCAGCTTGATCACCGAGAAGCCAAACAGGCGAGCGATCAGGCCCAGGATCACGAAGGCGAAGAAGGCGATGGCGAAGTAAACCAGGATCACCAATTTGGCCAGCGGCAGCAGGGACGCGAAGCCGAAATTGGCCACGGTCACGGCGATCAGTGCGAACACGCCGATCGGGGCGTAGTTCATGATCATGTGAGTGACCTTGAACATGCTTTCCGATACGCCCTGGAACATCTTCACCAGCGGCTCGCGCAGGTCCGACTGCAGGCTCGACAGACCGAGACCGAACAGTACCGAGAAGAAGATGATCGGCAGCATCTCGCCACGCGCCATGGCGGCAAAGATGTTCGACGGGATCAGGTTGAGGATGGTTTCGATGAACGCATGCTCATGCTGGACTTCCGCCGCCGTCGCCTGGTACTTGGAAATATCCACGGTACCCAGGGTGCTCATGTCGATGCCGGCGCCCGGGTGGAACACGTTGGCCAGTACCAGACCCACCAGAATGGCGATGGTGGTGACGATTTCAAAGTAAATGATGGTCTTCAGACCGATGCGCCCGAGTTTCTTCGCATCCCCCACACCGGCAATGCCGACGATCAGCGAAGAAATCACGATCGGGATCACGATCATCTTGATCAGACGGATAAAGATATCGCCCGCTGGTTGCAGGACGTTACTGACCCACCAGGCTTTTTCAGCACTGAAATGGTTGAGCAGTGCGCCGATTGCTATACCCAGGACCAGACCGATGAGGATCTGCCAGGCGAGGCTAAGCTTTGCCTTCTTCATATCATTACCCTTACTTTTGTTTATCTCGGACCGATGCCAGAACTGCAACACCCTATGGTGTAGAAGTTCGTGCATCGGCCCCCGTATAAGGTCGCCCGAGGCGCGTGTTACGGCTCTTCGGCAGGCGAAAAAAGGCGCAACTATTCCGATGCAAGGACACCGCGTCTAATGCCGTAAACGCCTACCCCATGCCGAATCGGCATGAGTTTTTTCAAACAAAACGGCCGTCCCAACCGGTTCGAATGCGACATTTCGGCAGGCATAAGTGCCGTGTACCGGCCATCGCAGAGGAGACTGGTGATTAATTGATCAGTCAATTATGTACAAAAAAACGAGATTTTCCCTACGCGACGCGTCGAAAAATGATCAGAAATTAGTCGAAAATTTCTCGATATACGGTCACCAGGAAACACGAGGAAACGCTTGGGGATGACGATAGTGCTGATTGAAATAGCTGCAAATGCTTTGGATCAATTTCCGCACACATAAGTACGCCGTCTATCGACTCCACCATAACCGGTAGGTAAATAGACGGCGCTGCTTGCCTGACCCGGCCCTTTTCGCAGGCACTCCCTGTACCCGTAGGTCACTCCGATCCTGCAGCAATCAGAACGTCCCGGCCCCTTGGTCATACACACACCCTCCTCGGGTGGGCGTAAAGGAAAGAATTGGCGTCCAACTCTTTCGGTTTTCAATTCGCTTTAACAACATCGCTTCCTTGCCGCTTGCACTGGCACTGCCACCCCAAGGGTGGCGGCCAGCACCTAGCATTCGAGGCCTCAGGTCAGCCTCGACCACGACGGCCGAAGAAGAACGACACAACAAACATCACCAGGAACACGACAAAGAGAATCTTGGCGATACCCGTGGCGGTGCCCGCGATACCACCGAAGCCCAGAACAGCGGCGACAATGGCAATGATCAAGAATGTGATTGCCCAACTCAGCATGATGATTCTCCTTACGCTTTATTTGAGGTCTTGCTGTTCCCCATGCCTTCAGATGGCATCGGTTTTGTCACTTAGAAAATCCAGCGTTCCTGCCGTGGCACGTCAAAGGCGCCCTGCGCCTGGTCGACGTCCAGCATTCGCACAGCGCCAGCTTCCGCAGACCGGCTGCTGACGGCACTGAAGTGTGTCTGGGTGAAATGATGAGTAGCAGGAATCGCAGCATCAGGTTGCTGGCTGTGTTGCCAGAGCATGAATTGCTGGCCGCCAATCAAGGTGATCACCAGCGCTAGCACCGTGAACAGACCTTGCTGGAGATACAGTGGCGAAAAACGCAATTGGGCGGCACGTTGGCGAATCATCCTGAAACTCCTCCCACACTGGTGGTAATCGGTTTGAGGGCGGCTTCTTGATCGCCCCGGGTTGATCAATACATTGCAGCCTGCATGCCAAAAATCGTCACGGATAAATAATCAATAAAATCAATAAGTTACATATGATCCCCAATTGAATCCGAACGCATCCTGCACGATGCATGATGGAGAGTCGTGCGAATTGCCCGATGAAATCGTAGGAAATCGAAAATATTTTGGAATGGATGAGGGGACGTAGATGTCAGAAAAATAGGCAGTCGTAGGTCAGACAAAGCACTTTTGCAAGAAAACCGATAAAAATTAGAGACTTACCTACAATTTCGGCAAAGGACTACCGCGTCCGACGCGCAAGCGCCCAGAATAAACCATGCAACTTGCCCGATTCGGGCGTGACTAACTAAGATCATTCATTTAAGGAGCGTAGGAAAAATGGAATCTGCCAACGAGCACCAAGGCCGCATTCTCCTGGTGGACGATGAATCCGCCATCCTGCGTACCTTCCGTTACTGCCTGGAAGACGAAGGCTACAACGTTGCAACGGCCAACAGCGCCGCTCAGGCCGATGCCCTGCTGCAGCGTCAGGTCTTCGATCTGTGCTTTCTCGATCTGCGCCTGGGTGAAGACAACGGTCTCGACGTACTGGCCCAAATGCGAATCCAGGCCCCATGGATGCGCGTGGTGATTGTGACGGCTCACTCCGCCGTGGACACCGCCGTCGACGCCATCCAGGCGGGCGCCGCCGATTACCTGGTCAAACCTTGCAGCCCCGACCAATTGCGCCTGGCGACCGCCAAGCAATTGGAAGTCCGGCAGCTTTCCGCCCGCCTGGAAGCGCTTGAAGGCGAAATGCGCAAGCCCAGTGACGGCCTCGATTCCCATAGCCCGGCCATGAAAGTCGTACTGGAAACGGCTCGCCAGGTGGCGAGCACCGACGCCAACATCCTGATCCTTGGTGAGTCCGGTACCGGCAAGGGTGAGCTGGCTCGCGCGATTCACGGTTGGAGCAAACGGGCGAAGAAGTCCTGCGTAACGATCAACTGCCCATCCTTGACCGCTGAACTGATGGAAAGCGAGCTGTTCGGTCACAGCCGCGGCGCGTTTACCGGCGCCAGCGAAAGCACCCTGGGTCGAGTCAACCAGGCCGATGGCGGAACGCTATTTCTCGACGAGATCGGCGATTTTCCCCTGACCTTGCAACCCAAGTTGCTGCGTTTCATTCAAGACAAGGAGTACGAACGGGTTGGCGACCCGGTGACTCGCCGCGCCGACGTGCGGATCCTCGCCGCCACCAACCTCAACCTGGAAGACATGGTCCGCGACGGGCGCTTTCGCGAAGACCTGCTGTACCGCTTGAATGTCATCACCTTGCACCTGCCGCCACTGCGCGAGCGTGCCGAGGACATTCTGACCCTGGCTGACCGTTTCCTGGCCCGGTTCGTCAAGGAGTACGCGCGGCCCGCTCGCGGCTTCAGCGATGAGGCTCGCGAGGCAATGCTCGGCTACCGTTGGCCCGGCAACATCCGCGAATTGCGCAACGTGGTAGAACGGGCAAGCATCATTTGCCCGCAGGAACGGGTCGAGATCAGCCATCTGGGGATGGCCGAGCAACCCACCAACAACGCTCCTCGTATCGGCGCGGCCCTGAGCCTAGATGAGCTGGAAAAGGCCCACATCGGTGCGGTCCTCGCCAGTGCCGCGACCCTTGATCAGGCGGCGAAAACCCTGGGCATCGACGCCTCGACGCTGTACCGCAAACGCAAACAGTACAACTTGTGAGCGCCTCCTCATGAAGCTGGCGATGAAGTTGCGCACCCGACTGTTTCTCAGCATCTCGGCGCTGATGACGGTGGCCTTGCTGGGGCTGGTGCTAGGCCTGGTGAGCGTGATGCAAATGGCCAGCAATCAGGAAGTGCTGATTCGCGACAACTTCATCACCCTCGACCTGGGTCTCAAATTGCGCCAGAGCCTGGGCGACCAGTTCATGATCATGCTGGACGACAAGCCGGATCTGGCGGCGCTGGAAAAAGTCGAACGGCATTATTTCGAGCTGCTGGAGGAGGGCATTGCCCATGAAAACACCCTCGATAACGGCCACCATGGTTTCCAGCAGGCCCGTGACGACTACCTGAGCTTCCTCAAGGCCTTCAATGCGCAGCAACCGACTGCCAGCTTGAGAGGCAATGAGGAGCTCACGGAGAAATTCGACATCCTGCGCAATGGCCTGATCAACGAACACAAGCTGGCACTGGAGAACATCAACAACACCCAACGCGCAGCCCGGGAGCGTGCGTTGCTGGTCGCCGGTTCGCTGGGACTGGTTGCCCTGGCTGTGCTGATCATCGGTTTCATTACCGCCCACGGCATTGCCCGACGTTTTGGTGGGCCAATTGAAGCCTTGGCCAAGGCAGCGGACCACATCGGCCAGGGCAACTTTGATGTCACCCTGCCGATCTCCCAGTCAGCGGAAATGAACCAACTGACACGCCGTTTCGGGATCATGGCCCAGGCATTGCGCGAGCATCAGGCAACCAATGTCGACGAACTACTCGCCGGTCAGCAACGCTTGCAAGCGGTACTCGACAGCATTGATGACGGCCTGCTGATGATCGATCGGCAAGGCCGCCTGGAGCACATGAACCCAGTGGCTCAACGCCAGCTGGGCTGGGAGGATGATCGTCTCGGCGTCGGTTTGGGCACCGCCCTGCAACGCCCGGAGCTCGACGAACAACTGCGCCTGGTATTGCGCGGCGGCTCCCTGGAGCGCGCACCCGAGGATTTGAGCATCGAAGTCGATGGCGAATCGCGACTGCTGACCTACAGCCTGACCCCGGTCAGTCCTGCCGAAGGCCACATATTGGGCGCTGTGATGGTGCTGCATGACGTCACCGAACAGCGCGCGTTCGAACGGGTGCGTAGCGAATTTGTCCTACGCGCCTCGCATGAATTGCGCACGCCTGTGACCGGCATGCACATGGCGTTCGGCCTGTTTCGCGAACGCGCGCATTTTCCGGAAAACTCCCGTGAAAAAGACCTGCTCGATACCGTGCAGGAAGAAATGCAGCGTTTGATGCAACTGATCAACGACCTGCTGAATTTCTCCCGGTATCAAAACGGCCTGCAAAAACTCACCCTGGCGCCCTGCAACATCGACGATCTACTGGCACAGGCGCGCGAGCGTTTCGTCGACCGCTCACGCGCGCAATCCATTGAATTGCTGCTGGAAATTCAAAGTCCGTTGCCACGCCTGCAGGCCGACCAGGCTCAACTCGACCGGGTATTGGACAACCTGATCGACAACGCCTTGCGTCACACCGGCACCAACGGACAAATCCGTCTTCAGGCACGCCGCCATGGCGAACGGGTAATTGTCAGCGTCGAAGACAACGGCGAAGGCATCGCCTATGGCCAGCAGGGACGTATATTCGAGCCGTTCGTTCAGGTCGGACGCAAGAAGGGTGGCGCCGGGCTCGGCTTGGCCCTGTGCAAGGAAATCGTTCAGTTGCACAGCGGGCGCATGGGCGTTTACTCGCGCCCAGGGCAGGGCACGCAGTTCTACATGGCGCTACCTCTGTAAAGGCCGCTCAGGCCTCGTCGTCGATGCGTCGCGGGCCCTGCCGACGCCCTCGCGTCACCAGCTCTATCAACTGCATGGCGCTCAATGCATGGGCGAACAACCAACCCTGGCCATAGTTGACGCCCTCGCTGCTCAAGTACATCGCCTGGGCTTCATATTCAATGCCTTCGGCGATCACCTTGAGATCCAAGGCATGGGCCATGCGAATGATGTGCGGCGCGACCCCGCTGCTGGCCGCGTCATGACCCAGCGCATCAATGAAGGCCTTGTCGATCTTCAGGCAATCCACCGGCAAGGTCTGCAAGTAAGCCAGACTGCAGTAACCGGTACCGAAATCATCAATCAACACCTGATGTCCGGCATCGCGCAGGGCTTGCAGGTTTTCCCGCGCCACCACGACGTCGATCAGGCCACGCTCAGTGACCTCGAACGCAATCTGTCGGGCCTCGACACGATGCAGATCCAGCAGGCGAGCCATGACTTCACCAATCCTTGGCACCATCACATCGCAGGCCGCCAGATTGACCGAGACATACAAGTGCGGATTGGCACGCAATAACTGGCCCAGTTGCTCCAACAGTCGCTGCAGGACAAAGTCAGTGATCTGGCGAATCTGGCCGCTGTCCTCTGCCATAGGGATGAACAGGTCCGGACTGGTCAGCGTGCCGTCCGGTCGACGCCAGCGCAGCAGGGCTTCGGCACCGACGCATTGGCGATCGCGCAGGTCGAAGATCGGCTGATACAAAACCTGCAGCTCGCCGCGCTTGAGCGCCCCCTGCAGCTCCCCTCCCATCGACTGCCGCTGCCTGGCCAACAGAAACACCAGCGCCCCGATGCTCAGGCCCAATACCAGGCTCGCCGGCACCAGCCACCACCACAGCGTCGGCAGGTGCATGGCGGTGCGTGGGGAAATCAGCACCAATTGGTATTCGGGGTTATTGGTGGGCATGCGGTAGATCAGCCTGTTCTGGGTGATCTGCAAAGGCTCACTGCTGAACGGTGACCAGGGCTCGGACGGTGGCCAGGCTTGCGGGGCGCCCAGCACCGGAATTGCACGGGTGCCGTGGTCGAGAATCACCAACAGACTGCTGCCGGGCGTCAGGTCGACCATGTCGGTCAAGTGCCCGCGCGAGGTCGCTACCCGAAAGTTACCTCGACCCAACATCAAGGCCGCGCGGTTTTCGTCGGGTTCGGTGGAGGTGTTCAGCCAATAGCTGTAGGTCGGCCCCTTGATGTCAGGCGGACGGATCGCCGACAGGGCTTCCTGATGAGGTCGGTTGGAGCAGAATTGGGTCTTGTCGATGTAGGCCGCTTCATAGACGAAGCGGTAGCTGAAACTGACCTGCTGTAAGGTGCTGAACATTTTCATGTCACAGCCACGCAACGGCTGGGCTTCCAGATCGTCCAGGCCTTCGCGCAATTGCCCGAACAGTTGCTCCAGGCGCTCCAGAAAGCGTTCGCCCTGGCTGTTCATCTGCTCGCTTTCGCGTTGCTGCACCTGACGCAAGGCCACGCCCAAACTACCCGCCAGCAATAACACCGCGCTGAGGGCAGCCGCCACTATCGCCAAGGTCCAGGGGCGATAAAACCAACTGCGCAAGGTCTCTCGGGCGGCCGCCATCATTGAACATCCAAAGGATTACCAATGAGTTATAGCTACTGATGGGAATTTCGCCCGGACCGTCGGGCGGGCGTCATTATTTTGTCTGATTCAACACCTGAAGGATCGCGGCACTTTGCGCGTCCGGAGCGCCGTCGAAGCGTGATGGCCGGAAACGCATCTGGAAGGCCGCCAACACATGCCGTGTTGCGACATCCAGCTCGCCAGTCTGGGGCGTGGTGTAGCCCAAGTGGGACAACTGTTCCTGGAACCAACTGATGCTCGGCAGTTGGGTCGCGAATACCGCCTGTTGACGTGCTACCGCCTGTTCATTCGGCCAGAGCGCCACGCCTGCGTCAGCCAGGCGCTTCCATGGGAACAACGGCCCCGGATCGAGCTTGCGCAGGGGTGCAATGTCGCTGTGTCCGATGATCTGGCGCGGGTTGAGCCCATAACGTTGCTTGATGTCCTTGAGCAGGAAGATCAAGGATTGCACCTGAGCTTCGCTGTAGGGATACCAGACCCGTCCTGTTGGCGTATCGCGAAACCCCGGATTGACGATCTCGATACCGATGGAACTGGAGTTCAGCCAGGTCCGGCCCTGCCATTCACTTTCGCCGGCGTGCCAGGCACGCAGATTCTCGTCTACCAACTTAAAGATGGTGGCGTTCTTGTCGTCGCCGACCAGGTAGTGACTGCTGACTTCGCCGTGGGTCAACAATGCCAACGAGCGCTCCAGAGAAGCAGAGGTGTAATGAACCACCACGAACTGCACGCGGCTGTCGTGATTGACCGAGGGATGACTGGTGTCGATACGCGGACCGCTGGCACAACCAGCCAGGACGAGAAGGGAAACAAGCAGGGCGAGAAATTTCATGGTGAAGGCAGTACGCTGATGGCAGTAATGCAACAGTGTAACGTACTGCCCACCTCCCCTATGGGGATTTAACAAAAAGGGACAAATGGATCAGCCAGGCTCGACCCGATTGCGACCGGCATCCTTCGCCCGGTACAAGGCTTGATCGGCCCGTTTGAGCACCACATCGCTGTGCTCACCGGCACGGAAGGCGGAGACACCGATCGAAGCCGTGATGGTCACTGGCTCACCCTTGAAGTGAAATGGGCAGGCCTCGATGGCCGCGCGCAACGACTGCAACAGTTTTATTCCGGCTGCCTGCGGCGTATTCGGCAATAGCAGAACGAACTCTTCACCGCCAAAACGGGCAATGAAGTCCGCCCCCCTCAGGCGTTTGCGCAACACCGTGGCGATAATCTTCAACACTTTATCGCCAGCCAGGTGACCATAGTTATCGTTAATTCGCTTGAAATGATCGAGATCGAGCATCGCCAGCAACAGGGTATTGCCATGCTGTTGCCATTGGCCGATTTCGTGTTGCAGGCGCTCGCTCCAGGCGGCCCGATTGGGTAACCCGGTCAAGGGATCGACCAGAGCCTTCTGCCGCTGCTCTTCAAGGTGCTCGCGATAGCCCTGGGCCTCATGTTCCATGCTCGCCACCCGGTCCGCCAGGCCTTGCAGGCGTAAGGCGACTTCCTGCTCACGTTGATCGCGCTGCTTGCGGTGCTCGTCCATGGTACCCAGCAGGCCTTCGAGATGGTTCTCCAGCACCTGCTTGAGACCCGCCAGGTCTGCCGCCTGATGCATGCTGCTCTGCAGACCATCGACCTGCTCGCGGATCTGCGAATCGAGCTGCTGCGCTGCGGAGCGGTTGTCGGCATGTCCCTCGCTGGCAGCTTGCAGATTGCTCTGGAACGACTCCAGGCGCTCGTTGAGTTGCTTGAGGTACACCTCGAACTCGTGCTGGCCGCTGTCGGTGATGGCCAGCATCAGTACCGCCAGATCGTCGAGAATCGGTAGCAATTCATACCAGTTCAAGCCGTTTTTCAGGCGTTCACGCATCGCTTCGGCCTGCGGACGATGTCGTTCTGGCAGCGACAAATCATCCAGCAGCCCCAGCAGCGTCCCCTCGATATGCTTGGCCACGGAGCTGTAAGAAGGCTCGGGTGAATCCGGCAGGGCGTAGAGCGCCTCCTGCTCAGCGCGCTCCGGGTCGTGCTCGGCGGGGTTCTCGACCATCGCTGGCGACAGTGCCAGCGTCTCCTGCGGCTCCTGGATCGGCTCGATGGCGGGCGACGTCATGTCGGATGTCATCGCTGGCGTGAGCATGGAAACCTCGACAGCGGGCTCTTCCAGTATGGCTACATCAGCGTCCACTGCGGCCTCGCCAGCCGCAGTAGAAGGCTCCTGAGCCTGATGCACGGGAGCGAGCGGTGCGCTTGCAGTCACGGTCGCTGGCGTGGATTCATCCCGGACTTCGACATCCAGCTCACGCCCGCCAAACAGGCGCTGCAACAAGCCGGGACGATTCGGCTCGGCGGGTTGCTCCAACAGACTGAGCGCCCGCCCCTGCAAACCACTCAGCTCACCCAGTAACAGCGGAATCTCGCGCGCCTGTCCCACGCGTCCGTCCAGTTGCTTGGCGAAGGTCTTCAGCGGCCGGCTGACCTCACGCGGCAGTGGCAGGCCTTGTAGCTGTTTGACCAGCTCGGCCAACGCCGTCGCAATCTGATCGACACGGGTTTCGCGTCGCTGCTCGGAATCCAGTACGGCCTTTTCCAGACGCGGCAGCAGGGCGGCGAGGCCGGCATCCATGTCGTCGGTGCGGATGACTTCACGCATTTCCTTCATGCACTGGTCAACTGCACGGTCCGTCCCCTCAGCCGCCAATGTGCTACGCACCAGTCCGCGACGCAGCAGGTCGAGACGTGCGTCCCAGCGCCGTTCGAGTTTTTCCTGTTGTTCGATACTTTGGAGGTACTTCTCTTTCCAGCGGTTTGCTTCGTCGCTCATTCAGGGGTTCCGCGAAGGGCAGGACTCAACGCGGGCAATGCATCGGCCGTGAGCGAACCCGGCAGACGAATCTCTACCGCGACCGGCAGGTGATCGGAAATCGGCTGCGCCAGCACTTCGACCCGTTCGAGGGTCAGGCTCGGGCTGAGCAGGATGTGATCCAGGCAGCGTTGCGGACGCCAACTGGGGAATGTCGCCTCGACTTGCGGCGCCAGCAAACCGAGATCGCGCAGTGGCGAGCTTTGCAGCAAATCACTGGCATGGGTGTTCATGTCGCCCATCAGCACCTGGTGCTTGTAGTTGCCGATCAACTCGCGAATGTAAGCCAGTTGCATCGTGCGCACACGGGCGCCGAGCGCCAGGTGCATCATCACCACCACCAAGGCCTCGGGGCCTTCGCCGAAACGCACCAGGATCGCCCCACGGCCTTTCGGGCCTGGCAGCGGATGATCTTCAATCGCCCACGGGCGCAGTCGACTGAGCACGCCGTTGCTGTGCTGGGCGAGCCGTCCGAGGTTGCGATTGAGTTGCTGATACCAGTAGGGGAAGGCGCCGAGCTGGGCCAGGTGCTCGACCTGATTGACGTAGCCTGAGCGCAGACTGCCGCCATCAGCCTCCTGCAACGCTACCAGGTCATAGTCGTTCAACAGGTTGCCGATTTTTTGCAAATTGTCGGCGCGCCCGGTGTGCGGCAGCAGGTGCTGCCAACCCCGGGTCAGGTAGTGCCGATAACGCTCGGTACTGATGCCCACCTGGATATTGAAGCTGAGCAGACGCAGCCGACTGTCTTCGGGCAAGCCAGAAGACTCCAGATGGTGCTCGTTGACCCGCGGATCATGCAGGCCAACGAGGCGTTCAGTGCCCCAGCGACGCATGGCGTGCGCCGCTTACTGAGCGGCGCGCTCCTTGGCGATCAGTTGATCGGCAACGTTCAAGGCAGCTTCCGGACCACCGGCGCTGCCCAGGTCAAAGCGGTACTTGCCGTTGACGACCATGGTCGGTACGCCGGAGATCTGATAGGCCTGGGCCTTCTTCTTGGCATCCTCGACCTTGCCTTTGACAGCGAACGAGTTGTAGGTGCTGAGGAACTTGTCCTTGTCGACGCCTTCACCGGCGAGGAACTCAGCCATTTCTTCCGGGGTAGCGAGCTTCTTGCCACCGTGGATGGCTTCGAACACGGCCTTGTGGACCTTGTGCTCGACACCCATGGCTTCGAGGGTGATGAACAACTGGCCGTGAACGTTCCAGATGCCACCGAACATCGCCGGAATACGCACGAAGTTCACATCGGCTGGCAGTTTTTCCGCCCATGGATTGATGGTTGGCTCAAACGCGTAGCAATGCGGGCAGCCATACCAGAACAACTCCACGACTTCGATCTTGCCCGGCACAGCCACCGGAACAGCGCTGCTCAGTTCGACGTATTGCTTACCGGCTTCAAGCGGTTCGGCCGCCTGTGCGGTCATGCCGAACAAGCTGGCAGCAACCAGTGCGGCGCTGAGAATCAGTTTACGCATGCTTTACTCCTGGACAATTTGAGTGCCTCGCGCGACCTTGCTTCTGACAGGTCATGGCGGGCTTGAGTTCTCTAGTGTAACGGCAGCGGCCACAAAAAAGGGCGGCCAAAGCCACCCTTTTTATGCTTGCATCGAAGGATTAATCGAGCGTTAACGTGGCGCGGGTAGAACCTCACGCACCACGCTCGCTCAAGGGGCCTTAGTGCAGGCCCTGGATATAGCTGGACACCGCTTCGATGTCCTTGTTGCTCAGCTTGGCCGAAATACTTTGCATGATTTTCGCATCACCGTCGTTGGTACGGTTACCCTCGCGGAAATCGGTTAATTGCTTGGCGATATACTGAGCATGCTGACCACCCAAGTGCGGGAAGCCCGCTGCAGCGTTGCCGACACCGTTAGGGGAGTGGCAACCGGTGCACGATGGCATACCTTTTTCCAGATTCCCGCCGCGGAACAGTTCTTCACCGCGAGCCACGACTTTCGGATCTGCTGCGCCTACACTGCCTTTCTGGCTGGCGAAGTACGCCGCAATATCCGCCAGGTCCTGATCACTCAGGTTGGTCAGCAGGCCGGTCATTTCCAGAACAGTGCGCTTGCCCGACTTGATGTCGTGCAGTTGCTTGTCGAGGTAACGCTCACCCTGACCCGCCAGTTTTGGAAAGTTAGGCGCCATGCTGTTGCCATCTGGGCCATGGCAGGCACCGCACACTGCGGCCTTCGCCTGACCAGCTTTCGCATCACCTGCAGCATGGGCAATGCCGGAGATCCCCACGGTCAACAGCAGACTCACGATCAATTTGTTCATCAGCTAATCCAACTACGGCTAAGGGTTAAAGAGTTATGGACCGGGATCACTCGCTCATCCAGTGGATGATGGCTCGGTAATCCTCGGCACTGCAGTCCATGCACAAACCACGCGGCGGCATCGCCTTGAAACCCTGGGTCACGTGTTGCACCAGCGTCTCCATACCTTGCGCCAGTCTCGGCGCCCAAGCTTCCTGATCGCCCTTGCGAGGCGCCGTTGGGAGTTGGCCGGAATGACAGGCCCCACAAACACGGTTGTACACGGCTTCCGGATCCTGTGTAGCCTGCGCGCTACAAAGCGGCATCAAGACACCGATAGCCAGCAGCCATTTCGTCATAAAACGACCTTTTCAGGGTTGAGAGCGTGCTGCGTTCTAATGCGCAATCAAGGTCTGTCGCTCTCGTGAACTTCATCCTACGCTGGGACAAAGCGCACACAAAATCTGCGGCATTATATACTGGCGTTACTGAAACGGAAACGACGCTGCTCTTTGCGACCATTCTCGGCACCGCCCACATCGGAAATCCCATGCAACTCAAGAACCCCATCCTCGGCCTGTGCCAACAGTCCACTTTCATGCTCAGCGCCGCCAAAGTCGATCAATGCCCTGACGACGACGGCTTCGAAGTCGCCTTCGCCGGGCGTTCCAACGCCGGCAAATCCAGCGCGCTGAACACCCTCACCCATGCCAGCCTGGCACGCACCTCGAAAACCCCAGGGCGCACGCAACTGTTGAATTTCTTCAAGCTAGACGAAGAACGGCGTCTGGTCGACCTTCCGGGCTACGGTTACGCAAAAGTTCCTATCCCACTGAAACAGCACTGGCAGCGCCACCTGGAAGCCTACCTGGGCAGCCGCGAGAGTTTGAAGGGGTTGATCCTGATGATGGACATCCGTCATCCAATGACCGACTTCGACCTGCTGATGCTCGATTGGGCCGTAGCCAGCGGCATGCCGATGCATGTACTGCTGACCAAGGCCGATAAGCTGACCTATGGCGCGGCCAAAAACACCCTGCTTAAAGTCCAGGCCGAAATCCGCAAAGGCTGGGGCGAAACCGTGACCATCCAACTGTTTTCAGCACCAAAACGCCTGGGCCTGGAAGAGGCCTACACTGTATTGGCGGACTGGATGGAACTGGCTGACAAAGGCGCGGAATAACACCTACAACTGTAGTGGCGAGCCTGCTCGCGAAAAACGCCAAACGATAACGCGGGCATTCTGAAGGTGCGACGCGCCCTCAGGTTTTTCGCGAGCAGGCTCGCGCCTACAGAGAGCAGGGTCGAATTCCAGGCAAAAAAAACCCCGAAACTCATATGGGGAGGGAGAGTTCGGGGTTTAAGTACTCCGGACCGCTAGGGCGGGGTCCAGATATCTGCCAACACTTAACACAACATAGGAGCATCGAAGGGCTTCACCACCCATTCAGTAACTCTGAGTGGCAATTCACTGGTTTAGTTCCGCAGGCGGGCAAAATCGATTGGGAATAACCCCAAGATTTTTTCGAACTAAGCCTTTTCGAGCCCATTACCGCGACACTATGCCGCGGCAACTCACGCAAAAACTCCCTGAAAAACGCCCTTAATGGGCCTCATCCCAGTTGTTTCCTACACCCACTTCAACCAAAAGCGGCACATCCAGGTTCGCCGCACCGCTCATGTGCCCACGAATTTCCTCGCGAACCTGATCGACCAGGTCCTCGCGCACTTCCAGCACCAATTCATCGTGTACCTGCAAAATGACTTTGGCATCCAGGCCGGAACTGGTCAGCCAGTTATCCACAGCCACCATGGCCTTTTTGATGATATCGGCTGCCGTGCCCTGCATCGGCGCATTGATCGCGGTGCGCTCAGCCGCCGCGCGTTCCTGCGGCTTGTTCGAGTTGATTTCCGGCAGATAGAGGCGACGTCCGAAAATCGTTTCCACATAGCCCTGGTCCGCGGCCTGAGCACGGGTGCGATCCATATACTCACGCACACCCGGATAGCGGGCGAAGTAGGTGTCGATGTAGGCCTTGGCCTGCTTGGTGTCGACGCCGATGTCCTTGCCCAGCTTCTGCGCGCCCATGCCGTAGATCAGGCCGAAGTTGATGGCCTTGGCGCTGCGCCGCTGCTCGATGCTGACCTGCTCGAGCTCGACCCGGAAGACTTCGGCGGCAGTGGCGGTGTGCACGTCGAGATTATTGCGGAAGGCATTGAGCAGCCCTTCGTCACGGGACAGGTGCGCCATGATCCGCAGCTCGATCTGCGAATAGTCCGCAGCCAGCAGTTTGTAGCCCGCTGGCGCGACGAATGCCTGGCGAATGCGCCGCCCCTCGGCGGTACGCACCGGAATGTTCTGCAGGTTCGGATCGCTGGACGACAGACGCCCGGTGGAGGCCACCGCCTGGTGATAGGAGGTATGAATCCGCCCGGTACGCGGGTTGATCTGCTCCGGCAGACGGTCGGTGTAAGTGCTTTTGAGTTTGCTCATGGAGCGGTACTGCATCAGCACTTTCGGCAGCTGGTAGTCTTCTTCCGCCAGCTTGGCCAACACTTCTTCAGCCGTGGAGGGCTGCCCCTTGGCGGTTTTCTTCAGCACCGGGTAGCCGAGTTTCTCGTAAAGAATCACCCCCAACTGCTTGGGCGAGCCGAGATTGAAAGGTTCGCCAGCGATTTCAAAGGCCTCACGCTCCAGGGCAATCATCTTCTCGCCCAGTTCGACGCTTTGCTCACCCAGCAGTTTGTCATCCACCAGTGCGCCCTGGCGTTCGATTCGCGCCAGCACCGGCACCAGAGGCATTTCAATATCGCTGAGCACGCTGGCCAGGCTAGGAATCGCCGTGAGTTTTTCGTGCAAGGCCTGATGCAGGCGCAGGGTCACATCGGCATCCTCGGCGGCATACGGACCAGCCTGCTCCAGGGCGATCTGGTCGAATGTCAGCTGCTTGGCGCCCTTGCCGGCGATGTCCTGGAAACTCACAGTGGTGTGGTCCAGGTACTTCTGCGCCAGGCTGTCCATATCGTGCCGGGTCGCGGTGGAATTGAGTACGTAGGATTCGAGCATGGTGTCGAATGCCACGCCGCGTACCGTGATGCCGCAAGTCTGATCGCCACCGATGGCACAGTTGGCCAGGATGTTGATGTCGAACTTGGCATGCTGGCCGACCTTGAGCTTCTGCGGGTCTTCCAGCAGCGGCTTGAGAGCGCGCAGGACTGTATCGCGGTCCAGTTGCTCAGGCACACCAATGTAGGAATGGGTCAGCGGAATGTAGGCCGCTTCGTTGGCCTTGACCGCAAACGACAGGCCGACCAATTGCGCCTGCTGGGCATCGATCCCGGTGGTTTCGGTGTCGAAGGCGAACAGCGGGGCGTTACGCAATTTTTCCAGCCAGACGTCGAAACGCGCTTGATCGAGGATCGTCTCGTATTGTGCCTGCGCAGGTGCCGCCTCTTCGGGCTCCACCGCACTCAGCAGATCCGCCACCGGCGCCGGCTCGGCAGCAGCCTTGAGTTCGACCCGTTTGGCGTCGCGCTGCAGTTCGTCGAGCCAGCTCTTGAACTCGAGCAGGGCGTAGAGTTCGGCGAGCTTTTCCCGGTCTGGCTCGCGCAGGTGCAGGTCGTCCAGGCCGACGTCCAGCGGCACATCGACCTTGATGGTCGCCAACTGATAGGAAAGGAACGCCATCTCCCGGTGTTCCTCGAGCTTGGCAGGCAGGGTTTTCGCCCCACGAATCGGCAGGGTCGGGACGATATCGAGCTGTTCATACAGCTCGACCAGGCCGCCGTTAACCCCCACCAGCAAGCCCGATGCAGTCTTCGGCCCGATACCCGGAACGCCGGGGATGTTGTCGGAGGAATCGCCCATCAAGGCCAGATAGTCGATGATCTGCTCGGGAGCGACGCCGAATTTCTCCTTCACGCCAGCCACATCCATGGCGCTACCGGTCATGGTGTTGACCAAGGTAATGTGCCCGTCGACCAACTGCGCCATGTCCTTGTCGCCGGTGGAGATCACCACCGGACGCTGAGCGGCTGCGCTGCTGCGGGCCAGCGTGCCGATCACGTCATCGGCTTCGACGCCTTCGACGCACAGCAGCGGGAAGCCCATGGCGATGACGCTGGCGTGCAGGGGTTCGATTTGTACGCGCATGTCGTCCGGCATGCTGGGACGGTTAGCCTTGTATTCGGCGTACATGTCATCGCGAAAGGTCCCACCCTTGGCATCGAATACGACGGCGAACGGGCTATCCGGGTACTGCTTGCGCAGACTCTTGAGCATGTTCAACACGCCCTTCACCGCGCCGGTAGGCAGGCCTTTGGACGTGGTCAGAGGTGGCAGCGCGTGAAAGGCGCGGTACAGGTACGAAGAACCGTCCACCAGGACGAGGGGCGCTTGGCTCATGAGCAGGATCAACCTTTTCGGCGGGTCCGGCGCTAGAATAGCGGGACCGTTGACGACAAAGGGACAAGGTTATCATGCGCACACTCAATCGCCTGTTGCTGGCTGGTTTGTTTGGTTGTATTCCATTGGCCGCCATGGCGGCGGACGATGCTCCGACTCCGGATCCGGAAGTGACCATCCGCACCGAAGGCGACAAGACCATTCAGGAGTACCGCCAAAACGGTTTCCTGTACGCGATCAAGGTCACTCCGAAGGGCGGCAAGCCGTACTTCCTGGTGCGCTCGGACGGCACGGATGCGAACTTCATACGTTCGGATCAGCCGGATATGCTGATCCCGGCGTGGAAGATCTTTGAGTGGAAGTAGTTTCTTAATTTTAATCGGCGCTGGCTTGATCGCCGCGCCCGAACTGAGCAGTTTTTAACCATGTCTGTGTTCACCCCCCTGGCTCGGCCCGAGCTGGAAACCTTTCTCGCCCCGTACGGGCTCGGCCGCCTGCTCGATTTCCAGGGGATTGCCGCTGGTAGTGAAAACACCAATTTCTTCATCAGCCTGGAGCAGGGCGAGTTTGTCCTGACCCTGGTCGAGCGCGGGCCGGTGCAGGAGATGCCGTTTTTCATCGAACTGCTCGATGTCCTGCACGATGCCAATCTGCCCGTTCCCTACGCTCTGCGCACCACTGACGGCGTCGCCCTGCGCACGCTGGCCGGCAAACCTGCGTTGCTACAGCCGCGGCTGGCGGGCAAGCACATCAAGGTTGCCAATGCACAGCATTGCGCCCAAGTCGGCGAGTTGCTTGCGCATCTGCACCTGGCCACCCAGGACAAGATGATCAAACGCAAGACCGACCGCGGCCTGGACTGGATGCAGCAAGAAGGCACGCAATTGCTTTCGCACCTGGGCAATGAGTCGCGGCAACTGCTGCAACGGGCACTGGACGAAATCAGCGAGCAGAAGAGCAAAATCCTCGCGTTGCCTCGCGCCAACATCCATGCCGACCTGTTCCGCGACAATGCGATGTTCGAAGGCACGCACCTGACCGGACTGATCGACTTCTATAACGCCTGCTCGGGTCCGATGCTGTATGACGTAGCCATCGCCCTGAATGACTGGTGCTCGGACGACGACGGCCAGATTGATGGTCCACGAGCGCGGGCTTTGTTGGGGGCTTATGCCGCGCTGCGACCCTTCACTGCGGCCGAGGCCGAGCTGTGGCCGACCATGCTGCGCGTTGCCTGCGTGCGCTTCTGGCTGTCGCGCCTGATCGCCGCCGAATCTTTTGCCGGTCAGGATGTGCTGATTCACGACCCGATGGAATTTGAACAGCGTTTGGTTCAGCGTCAGCAGGTCAGTACGCCGTTGCCGTTTGCCCTCTAAAAGCATCGCGAGCAGGCTCGCTACAGGGGGTTGTGTCGATCACCTGTAGGAGCGAGCCTGCTCGCGATTGCGGCGACGCCGATTCCAGCGTTATAGCGACTCCAGACACCCCGCCAGATCATTCCCAAGCTTTTCCAGCACCTGCTCATACCCTTGGGCAGTCGCCGGGGTATAGCCACCCAGCGCATCCAGTTCAGCCAATTTCACCGGCAAGCCCGCCACCAGGGTCTCGGCCAGGCGTGGGCGCAATGGCGGTTCGCTGAACACGCAGGTCTTGCCGACTTCCTGCAGGCGCGCGCGCATCGCCGCCACATGTTGGGCGCCCGGCTGCACTTCGGCAGCCACGCTGAACACCCCCGCATGCTTGAGCCCGTAGGCGTCTTCGAAATAATCAAAAGCTTCGTGGAAGACGAAGTAGGGTTTGCCTTCAATGGCTGCCAAACGCGCCTTCAACCGCAGGTCCAGCGCATCGAGGCGCTCGTCGAAGGCCTTGAGGTTGCTTTGATAGCGCGCGGCATTGGCCGGATCGGCAGCGCTCAGATCGTTGGCGATTTTCCCGGCAATTACCCGCGCATTGACTGGTGATAACCATAAATGAGCGTCGAGACTTCCCGGACGATGGTCGTGATCGTGGTCGTCGGCCTCTTCTGCATGGGAATGACTGTCTTCGGCAAACCGGCGCAACTTCAGACCCGGCAGGTCCTGCAACGCAACCGATGGCAAATTGCGCCCCTTGAGCACGCGAGGGAGGAAGCCTTCCATGTCCGGGCCGATCCAGTACAGCAGGTCAGCCGACTGCACGCGCCGTACGTCGGAAGGTCGCAGGGCGTAATTATGCGGCGACGCACCCGGTGGCAGCAGCACCTCGGGAACGCCGACGCCATCCTGCACCGCTGCAGCAATCAACTGTACCGGCTTGATGCTGGTCAGCACCTTGACCTCGGCCTGCGCGGCACTGATCGCGAGGAAACTGGCAGTAAATGTGACAAGGATGGCAAAAAGTCTGGACACGATGACCACTCAAAGAGGCGAGAACGGGTAACATAATAACGTCTCTCACAAAACTCGTCGCCGCTCATGCCTAAAACACCGCTCGCCAGCCGCCCCCACGACCATTCGCACTGCGTGCACACCGCGCTGTCCGAGGCCGATGCCATTTGCGCACGCCAGGGCCTGCGCCTGACCGCCTTGCGCCGGCGCGTGCTGGAGTTGGTCTGGCAGAGCCACAAGCCGCTGGGCGCCTATGACATCCTCGCGGTACTCAGCGAGCAGGACGGCCGCCGCGCCGCGCCGCCCACTGTGTACCGCGCCCTGGATTTCCTGCTGGACAACGGCCTGGTGCATCGCATTTCGTCGCTCAACGCCTTTGTCGGCTGCAACCATCCGGGCCACGCCCATCAGGGCCAGTTCCTGATTTGCCGCGAATGCCATGCAGCCATCGAGCTGGAGCAGAAATCCATCAGCGACGCGATCATCCACAGCGCCAGCGACGTCGGTTTCGTGGTCGAAGGCCAGACCGTCGAGGTCGTTGGTCTCTGCGCGGGTTGCCAGGGGGCCTGATGAGCACTGCATTGATTCGCCTGAACCAGGTTGCAGTGACCTTCGCCGGGCAAAACGTACTGGACAATATCGAGCTGAGCGTCGAGCCAGGTCAGATCGTGACCTTGATCGGCCCCAATGGCGCTGGCAAAACCACCCTGGTGCGCGCCGTGCTGGGTCTGCTCAAGCCCGACAGCGGCAGCGTGTGGCGCAAGCCAAAGCTACGGGTTGGCTATATGCCACAAAAACTCCATGTTGACCCGACCCTGCCGCTGTCAGTCCTGCGCTTTCTGCGCCTGGTCCCCGGTGTCGACCGCACGCGTGCCCTCGCGGCACTCGGCGAAGTCGGTGCCGAGCAGGTGATTGATAGCCCGGTGCAGAGCATTTCCGGCGGCGAAATGCAGCGCGTGCTGCTGGCCCGTGCGCTGTTGCGCGAGCCTGAGTTGCTAGTGCTCGACGAGCCGGTGCAAGGGGTCGACGTCGCCGGCCAGGCCGAGCTGTACAGCCTGATCACCCGCTTGCGCGATCGCCACGGTTGCGGCGTGTTGATGGTGTCCCATGACTTGCACCTGGTGATGAGCACCACCGATCAGGTGGTCTGCCTAAACCGTCACGTGTGCTGCTCCGGGCATCCGGAACAGGTCAGCGGCGACCCGGCATTCGTCGAGTTGTTTGGCAAGAATGCGCCAAGCCTGGCGATCTACCACCACCATCACGACCACGCCCATGACCTGCATGGCTCGGTCGTCAGCGCGGCGCCCGCCGCTCATACCCACGTTCATGGAGATGGCTGCAAGCATGGCTGATTTTCTGTTGTACGCCCTGCTCGCAGGCCTCGCCCTCGCTATCGTTGCCGGCCCGCTGGGATCATTCGTGGTCTGGCGGCGCATGGCCTATTTCGGCGACACCCTGTCCCACGCCGCCTTGTTGGGCGTAGCATTGGGCTTTTTGCTGGATGTCAGTCCGACCATTGCGGTGACTGTTGGCTGTCTGTTGCTCGCCGTCCTGCTGGTAACCCTGCAGCAGCGCCAACCACTGGCCTCCGACACCTTGCTGGGGATTCTTGCGCCGAGCACGCTCTCCCTCGGCCTGGTGGTACTAAGCTTCATGCATGAAGTGCGGATTGACCTGATGGCTTATCTGTTTGGCGACTTGCTGGCGATCAGCCCAAACGATCTGGCATGGATCCTCGGCGGCAGCGCGGCGGTGCTGATTTTGCTGGCCGCGCTGTGGCGACCGCTGCTGGCGATTACGGTGCATGAAGAGCTGGCAACGGTCGAAGGCCTGCCGGTACCCGCTCTGCGGATGACCCTGATGCTGCTGATTGCCGTGGTGATCGCGGTCGCGATGAAAATCGTCGGAGTGCTGTTGATCACGTCCTTGCTGATCATTCCGGCCGCTGCGGCACAACGCCACGCTCGCTCGCCGGAGCAAATGGCCCTCGGTGCGAGCGTGCTGGGTATACTCGCGGTCTGCGGTGGCCTGGCGTTGTCCTGGTTCAAGGACACGCCGGCCGGCCCGTCGATTGTGGTCGCCGCCGCCGCGCTGTTTCTGCTGAGTTTTGTCCTGCCCCGTCGAGGGGTGTAGACTTGCTCGTTTTTTGCGCAATCAGAGAGTCGCAGGAATGAAGCCGTTCGCCTCCCGTTATCTGCTCCTTGTTGCCTTTGTACTTCTGGGCGCCTGCCAGAGCACACCCCCCGCCCCCGAAGTCCCGGACGCTCGGACGACGGCGATTGCCCAGTTGCAACAGAGCCTGGCCAGCAGTGAGCTGGCGACTGCCGAAGATCAACTGGCGGCACTGCAAGCGCAGACACCCGACGATCCCTCGCTGGAGCAGTATCAGCGTCAATTGGCCGAAGCTTACCTGCAGCGCAGTCAGATCGTCCTGCAAAAGGGTGATGTGAACGCTGCCGCGACGGCCCTAAGCCGCGCTCGCGCACTCATGCCCAAGGCACCGGCGCTGACCGGCGGTGTTAACGGCGCCATTACCGAAGCGCGCAGGGCTGAGTTGGAGCAGGCCGAGGCCGCCCTTGAGGCCGCCGCCGCCAAGCCAAAGGCCAGGGTAATCGACCCGACCGCCGAGAGCACCACCGTTGCGCTGAACATCACCGATAGCCCAAAACTTCGGCGACAACTGGACGCGATCGCCGCCGATGTGGTGAATTATCAATGCGCCGTCAGCATTCAGGCACCGCGCACCGAAGATTACCCGTGGCTCGCGACCCTGCTGACCAAGCGGGTGAAAAAACTCGACTCCGACTTCGACCTGAAGATCCAGCGGCAGATCCTGCGCCACATCCCTGCGCAGATGGTGTTAACACCGCGCAAGGATTAATCGTGGCAATCGAGGGTAATGGCTGAATCAGGCGGGAACGGCCTTGGCCTTCTCCTCGCGATCCCAGACCCGATGCTGGCCAATGGCGGCAAAAAATGCCTTGGTCAACTTGGCATCCGCCCCGACGATCAGCCCGGCATCGACCTCTAACTTCAATACATCCAGCAACTGCTTGGCTTCACCTTGCAGCGCGATGGCCTTCAAGTGCTTGTAAGCCTCCAGCACGTAGTGCAAGGCCACTCCATTGGTGCTCAACGCCTTGATCGACGCCGCACCACCCGGGACGAACACCGCATCGAAGGCTACTGAAGGCATGCCTTCCATCGACGCATCCACCGCCAGCGCCTTGCCATCCGCCGAAGTCACCGGCGCCGAGGTCGGCCCCAACAGTTTGGCGTGCGCCCCTTCAGCTTCCAGCGCCTTCTTCATGGCACTGATCGCCGCCGCATCGACTCCGTTCGCTGCCAAAATCGCGACTTTTCGCGTCTTGATGGTTTCCGGCAACAGGTTGGCCTGACTCAGCGCCGGCGAGCGCTCCAACGAAGTCTCGCGAACCTCGACAGTCCCGGTTTTCGGCGCCGGTAACCCTAGGTTCTGCGCCACGCGTGCCGCCAGATCCAGATCGATGTTGGCCAGGATCTCATTCACCTGCCGCGCCCGGATGAACTCGCGTTCGACCTTGCCCAGTTCAAAACTGTAGGCGGCAATGATGTGCTCTTTCTCATGCTCGCTCATGCTGTTGAAGAACAACCGGGCCTGAGAGAAATGATCGCCGAATGACTCGCTGCGCTGGCGGATCTTGTTCGCATCGATCCGTTCGGCATAACTCTCGAATCCGCCGTCGACCGCAGCCGCCGGGGTTTCTTTCGGCCAGCCGCCATCAATCGAATTCGGCTCGTAGGAGGCGCGACCCTTGTCGATGGTGGTGCGATGCAGGGCATCACGCTGTCCGTTATGCACAGGCGTGATTGGCCGATTGATCGGGATCTCATGAAAATTCGGCCCGCCAAGCCGGCTGATCTGGGTATCGGTGTAGGAAAACAGCCGGCCTTGCAACAGCGGGTCGTTGGAGAAATCGATGCCGGGCACGATGTGGCCCGGGCAGAACGCGACCTGCTCGACTTCGGCAAAAAAGTTGTCAGGGTTGCGGTTGAGCACCATCTTACCCAACGGGGTAATTGGCACCAGCTCCTCGGGGATCAGCTTGGTCGGGTCGAGGATGTCGAAATCGAAGGCGTGCTCGTTTTCCTCCTCGATGACCTGCACTCCCAACTCCCACTCGGGATAATCACCCATTTCGATGGCATCCCAGAGGTCGCGGCGGTGGTAGTCCGTGTCCTTGCCGGCGAGCTTCTGCGCTTCATCCCAGACCAGCGAGCAGGTGCCAGCAGTGGGCCGCCAGTGGAACTTGACGAAGCGCGCCTTGCCCTCGGCATTGATCAGGCGAAAGGTGTGCACGCCAAAGCCCTGCATGCTGCGCAGGCTTTTCGGGATAGCCCGGTCGGACATGGCCCAGATCACCATGTGCGCCGACTCCGGCTGCAACGATACGAAATCCCAAAAGGTATCGTGAGCCGAGCCACCCGTAGGAATTTCGTTGTGCGGCTCGGGTTTTACCGCATGGACGAAGTCAGGAAACTTGATCGCATCCTGAATGAAAAACACCGGCATGTTGTTGCCGACCAGGTCGAAGTTACCTTGCTTGGTGAAGAACTTCACCGCAAAGCCCCGGACATCGCGCACCGTATCGCCGGACCCGCGCGGCCCCTGCACCGTGGAAAAGCGCACGAACACCGGCGTTTTTTGTCCTGGGTCCTGCAGGAAACCGGCCTTGGTCAATTCAGCATGGTTCTCGTAGCACTGAAAGACGCCGTGGGCGCCTGTGCCGCGGGCATGCACGATGCGTTCGGGGATTCGCTCATGGTCAAAATGGGTGATCTTCTCACGCATGATGAAGTCTTCGAGCAACGACGGCCCGCGTGCGCCGGCCTTCAAGCTATTCTGGTTATCGGCGACCTTGACCCCCTGATTAGTACGCAGAGCCTGCTCGGTGGCATCAGAGCGGAAGGTTTCCAAGCTTTGCAGCTTGGCATTGCTGTTGGCGCGATCCGGGGTATGGGTACCCGCCAGCTGGCTTTGGTCGGCACCCGGTTTTTTACTACTCATCAGTCCTGAACTCCTCGATTGGGATGCCCGTCGACAGCGGGCGTTTTTCAGTTGCTGAAGTAGTGACTGACGGGCTTCGGCACCGTTCCTTTTTTATGACCTTTGATCGCGTTATCGCCAAATGAAAGGTTGTTTACGAAATAAATGCTAAGAACCTCTATACGGACAGGCTAAAATGCGCCCCCGGCTAACCGCTGATCCTTTTCCAACGCGCCCCACAAGGTTCGCTACGTGATCGAGTTTCAAAACGTCCATAAAACCTACCGCGTCGCCGGTAAGGATATTCCCGCCCTGCATCCGACCAGTCTGACGATTGATAACGGTCAGGTGTTTGGCCTGATCGGCCACTCCGGCGCCGGGAAAAGCACCCTGCTGCGCCTGATCAACCGCCTGGAAGACTCCAGTGGCGGCAAAATCACCGTCGACGGCGAAGAAATCACTGCGCTCGACGCCACGGCCCTGCGCCGTTTCCGCCAGCAAGTCGGGATGATTTTCCAGCACTTCAACTTGCTGGCCTCCAAGACGGTTGCCGACAACGTCGCGTTGCCACTGACCCTGGCCGGCGAACTCTCGCGCAGCGACATCGACCGCCGTGTGGCCGAGTTGCTGGCGCGAGTTGGTTTGTCCGACCACGCCAAAAAATACCCGGCGCAACTGTCCGGCGGTCAAAAGCAGCGCGTCGGTATCGCCCGCGCCTTGGCGACCAAACCGAAAATCCTGCTGTGCGACGAAGCCACCAGCGCCCTCGACCCGCAAACCACTGCATCCGTCCTGCAACTGCTGGCGGAGATCAACCGCGAGTTGAAACTGACCATCGTGCTGATCACCCATGAAATGGACGTGATTCGCCGGGTCTGCGACCAGGTTGCGGTAATGGACGCCGGCCGGATCGTCGAACAGGGCCCGGTGGCCGAAGTGTTCCTGCATCCCAAGCATGCGACTACCAAGCGCTTCGTCCAGGAAGACGAGCAGGTCGACGAAGGCGAACAGCGCGATGATTTCGCTCACGTGCCGGGGCGTATCGTGCGCCTGACCTTCCAGGGTGATGCCACCTATGCGCCGCTGCTGGGCACCATCGCCCGCGAAACGGGGGTCGACTACAGCATCCTCGCCGGTCGCATCGACCGCATCAAAGACGTCCCTTACGGGCAACTGACCCTGGCCATCACCGGGGGTGACATGGAAGCGGCGTTCGCCCTCTTTGCTGCGGCCGAAGTCCATATGGAGGTGCTGCGCTAATGGAACTGCTGACAAGTTTCTTCGCCAATATCGACTGGTACGAAATCTGGCTGGCCACCGGCGACACCTTGCTGATGCTCGGCGGCTCGCTGTTGTTCACCGTATTACTCGGACTGCCACTGGGTGTGCTGCTGTTCCTCTGCAGCCCACGCCAATTGCTTGAAGCCAAGGGTGTCTACGCGCTGCTGTCGCTGATCGTGAACATTCTGCGCTCGCTGCCGTTCATCATTTTGCTGATCGTGATGATTCCGTTCACCGTACTGATCACCGGCACCTCGCTGGGCGTCGGCGGGGCGATTCCGCCACTGGTGGTCGGTGCTACACCGTTCTTTGCCCGCTTGGTGGAAACCGCCCTGCGCGAAGTCGATCGCGGCATCATCGAGGCGACCCAGGCAATGGGCGCCACGACACGCCAGATCATTACAAATGCCCTGTTGCCGGAAGCCCGTCCGGGCATCTTCGCGGCGATCACGGTGACGGCCATCACGCTGGTGTCCTACACGGCCATGGCCGGTGTGGTCGGCGCCGGAGGCCTGGGTGACCTGGCCATCCGTTTCGGCTATCAGCGCTTCCAGACCGACGTCATGGTGGTGACCGTGGTGTTGTTGCTGGTGTTGGTCCAGGTACTGCAAACCGTCGGCGATAAGCTGGTGGTGCACTTTTCCCGAAAATAAATGCAATCGTCGGCATTACGCCGGCAGGCGCCCGAAAGGGCGCTTCACAAGGAGTTTGCTGGATGAAAAAACTACTCGTCGCGTTCGCAGCCGTTGCTGCGTTCTCCGCCCAGGCTGCAGAAACCCTAACCGTTGCCGCCACCCCGGTACCGCACGCAGAAATCCTTGAGTTCGTGAAACCGGCCTTGGCCAAAGAGGGCGTGGACCTCAAGGTCAAGGTCTTCACCGACTACGTGCAGCCGAACGTTCAGGTCGCGGAAAAGCGCCTGGATGCCAACTTCTTCCAGCACCAGCCGTACCTCGATGAATTCAACAAGGCCAAGAACACCAACCTGGTGAGCGTGGCCGGCGTGCACATCGAGCCCCTGGGTGCATACTCCAGCAAGTACAAGTCGCTGGCCGAGTTGCCAGGTGGCGCCACCGTGGTCATTCCGAACGACGCCACCAACGGCGGCCGTGCCCTGCTGCTGCTGGACCACGCCGGCGTGATCAAGCTCAAGGACTCGAAGAATATCTTGGCGACCGTCAAGGACATCGCCGAGAACACCAAGGGCCTGAAATTCCGCGAGCTGGAAGCCGCCACTATCCCGCGCGTGCTGACCCAGGTTGACCTGGCGCTGATCAACACCAACTACGCGCTGGAAGCCAAACTGGATCCGTCCAAGGATGCGCTGGTCATCGAAGGCAAGGACTCGCCTTACGTGAACATCCTGGTTGCCCGCCCGGACGACAAGGACAGCGACGCCATGAAGAAACTGGTAGCTGCCCTGCACAGCCCGGAAGTCAAAGCGTTCATCCTGGAGAAGTACAAAGGTGCGGTAGTGCCGGCGTTCTGATCTGAGCGATACAACTAAAAAGGGGCGCATTCAATGCGCCCCTTTTTTGTGCCTGATAAACGACTCGATTACTGACGGCTGACCATCACAGGCAACTGCGCCACCAGCTTGACGTTGTTCAAGGGCGCACGGATGAATCCGCGCTGGGTGCCATCCGGGCCGATCACCGCCAAATTGCCGCTGTGATCGACGGTGTAGTTGGGCTTGCTGGTATCCGCCGGAATGAACGGGATGCTCAGCGCGTTGGCCACGGTCTGCAGTTCTTCGACCGATTTCGGCGCCAGCCCGATGAACTGTGGATCGAAGTAACCCAGGTATTGCTTGAGCTGCTGCGGTGTGTCGCGATGAGGGTCGACGCTGACCAAGATGATCTGCAGCTTGTCGCCCGCATCCGCCGGCAGCTCGCTCTTGATCTGACGCAGTTGGGCAAGGGTGGTCGGGCAGATGTCCGGGCAGAAGGTGTAGCCGAAGAACAGCAGGCTCCACTTGCCTTTCAACTCATTGATGGTGACCGGCTGGCCGTCCTGGTTGGTCATCTGCACGTCCGGCAGGTTGCGGCTTTGCGGGAGCAGGATGATCCCGGCATCGATCAGCGCGGTCGGATCTCCCTGGCCCTTGCCGGACAGGACCTTGTTGATGGTCAGCCCGAGGACAAGGGCAATCAGGGCAACAAGGATGAAGACAGTTTTCTGGGTTCGGGTCATAGGTTCAACATCAGATAGTGGTCTACGAGCAGGGCGATAAACAGCAGGAACAAGTAGTAAATAGAGTACTTGAAGGTGTTGATCGCCGCGTGCGGCCGAGTGCCACGGTACAGCACCACGGCCCATTGCAGAAACCTCGCTCCCAGCCCTAGTGCACAGGCCAGATACAACAGGCCGCTCATATGGATCACGTAGGGCATCAGGCTCACTGCCAGCAGGGCGCAGGCGTAGAGCAGGATGTGCACCTTGGTGTAGTGCTCGCCATGGGTCACCGGCAGCATCGGGATATCGGCCTTGGCGTACTCCTCCTTGCGGTGAATCGCCAGCGCCCAGAAGTGTGGCGGGGTCCAGGCGAAAATGATCAGCACCAGCAGCAGCGGCTCAGCGCTGAGGTGCCCGGTGACGGCGACCCAGCCCAGCAAAGGCGGGGCAGCACCGGCCAGCCCGCCGATCACGATGTTCTGCGGGGTGGCGCGCTTGAGGAAGCCGGTGTAGATCACCGCGTAGCCCAACAGCGAAGCCAGGGTCAGCCAAGCCGTCAGCGGATTGGTGAAGGCCAGCAGCAGGGCTTGCCCACTGAGTGCCAGCACCAGGGCAAAGGTCAAGGCCCCGAACGGTGAGACCCGGCCTTCGGCCAATGGCCGTTTGTGGGTGCGGGCCATGACGGCGTCGATTCGCCGATCTACCACATGATTGACCGCCGCCGCGCCGCCGGCACACAAGGCGATGCCCAGATTGCCGAATATCAATACCGTCCACGGCACGCCGGCCCGGGTCGCGAGGAACATGCCGACCAGCGAAGTGATCAGCATCAGCACCACCACCTTGGGCTTGGTCAGCTCCAGGTAGTCACGCCAGATTGCCTGCCGGGGCCGTTCGCCGATCAGAGTCGCCATGGCATTTCTCCTTTTATGGTTATCGGCCCAGCCGCATGTTTACGCGGGCTGAAGCGCCAGCGTCCGAGCGCCTGTTGCTCGACCCGGACCAGGCTGGTGCGGGCGTGGTAGTTGACCAGCACCAGGGTCAGCAACAGCGCCGCGCCTCCGGCGTTGTGTGCCACGGCCACCGGCAGGGGCAGGTGAAACAGCACATTGCTGATGCCCAGCGTGATCTGCGTGGCCAGCGCCAGCAACACCAGGCCGGCCAGGCGAGTCATGCCGACCACTTTCAGTTGCCAGGCCAGGCCCAGCAACACCAGGGTCACCAGCAAGGCGCCGATGCGGTGGGTCAGGTGGATGGCGGTGCGCGCATCACTGTCGAGCTGTCCGCCGAGGTAATTGGGGCCGATATGCTGGGTCAGATGAAAGCCGTTGGCGAAGTCCGCCGGTGGCAGCCATTGACCATGGCAGGTCGGGAAATCAATGCACGCCACCGCCGCATAATTGGAACTGACCCAGCCACCCAGGGCGATCTGACCGATCACCAGCAACAGACCAGCAGTTGCCCAATACTGCAAGCGGCGCGGCACGATCAGCGCCGGCAACACGCCAGACAACCTCAGGGTCAACAGGAACAACAGGCTCAGGGTGGCGAAGCCGCCGAGCAAATGCCCGGTCACCACCTGCGGCCACAGTTTGAGGGTCACGGTCCACATGCCGAACGCCGCTTGGGCGAACACCACCGCCATCAGGAACAACGGCAGTTTCAGCGGTTGATCGGGATGCTTGCGGTGAGTCCAGGCACGCGCCGCCAGCAACACGATCAGCAGGCCCAGGGTCCCGGCGAAATAACGGTGGATCATCTCGTTCCAGCCCTTGTGGGCCTCGACCGGGGTATCTGGAAAGTGCAATTCGGCATGGGCCAGTTGGGCTTCGCTTTTCGGTACGCTGATAAACCCATAGCACCCCGGCCAGTCCGGACAGCCAAGGCCGGCATGGGTCAGCCGAGTGTAGGCCCCCAGCAACACGACAATCAGTGCCAGCAAGGTGGCAAACAGCGCGAGGCGAAATCCAGGTTTGGCCATGACGATGCCCTTATCCGATATTCGACAGTTTCAGCAGGTGGCGCAGGTCGTTGAGCAGGTCCTTGCCTTTGACGGTGGGGCCGTAGCGCAGCACCAGGTTGCCGTGGGGATCGATGATCCACAGTTGCGCCGCGCTTTTGCCTTCCACGGCTTTGTTGTAGGTCCCAAGGTCCAGCGGATAGCGCTGCAGTTGTGGGTACTCGCGCTTGAGCTTGGCGTCGTAATCGGCACTCAACGGCTGGGCGACCGCCAGGGCGTGACTGGCGCGGGCAGCATCACGGTTCAGGCCGACCTGGATCTGCCGGGCGAGGTACACCAGTTGCTGGCAATCGACCGAACACTCCTTCGGCGCCGTCACCAGCATCTGCCAGCGCTGCTCGTCCGCCTGCACCCCCAGGTCGGCGCGCCCCTGGCCATTGCCGATCAGTTCGCCGTGATAGCTGCGCCCGTCCGGCACCCAGAACTGCAATTTGTACATGCCGGTGGCGAGGATCATCGGACCGATCACCATCAGCACAATCAGGATCAACTGCCAACGTCCGCGCCGCCGTTGAGGCGCCTGTGCATTAGACATGTTGGGTGGATTCATGGTCGCTCCCATGGTTTTTCTCCCTTGCGTTGTGCCATCCGAGGTAGAGATAGAGGCCGAACAGTGCGAGCGCCATGGCGAACCACTGCACGGCATAACCGAGGTGTTTTTCCGGGCCCATGGACACCACTGGCCAGTCGGCCTGGTAGGCCGCAGGCCCGGCTTCTGTGCGAACTTCGTAGGCGAAACCGCTGCGACCCAGTTCGTCCCAGAGCTTTTGCGGCGCGATCGCCGTCACCAGCCGCGGCCAGTTGGCCTGAAGGGGATCGGCATGCAGTTGAAAGGTGGTACCGGGAGCGACATAGACCCACGCGGTCAGGCTCAATGCCTGCTCGGGTGTGCTGAATGCCGGCGGTGTGCGCCGGTCCGGCCACGGCAACCAACCGCGATTGACCAACAGCCATTGGCCGCTGGCCTGATCGAGAAATGGCTGCAGCAACTCGACGCCGACCTTGCCATCGCGCTGCCGGTTGTCCAGCAGCACGCTGTGTTCGGCGTCGAAATGGCCGTGCAGGCTGACCCGTCTGAAGGCCGGATCAGAGTTGTGCAGCAACTCAGCGACGGCCACTGGCTCGCCCGCCCGGCGTTCGGCGTAACTGTCCATGAGCAGCTTTTTTTGCTCGCCACGGGCCAGTTGCCAGAAGCCGAGCGAGACCAGCAGCGGCAGCAACAGCGCCACCACCAGGCTCGGCACGAGACCCGGGCGGAAATGCTTCATGGCCGCGCCAGAAAGTCAGCGGGCGAGCTGGCTATACTCAAATGCATACGCGTTTCCCCCGGAGTGTCCCCATGCTCAAAGCAGCCATCGTCCTGATGCTGATTGCCACGGTTGTCAGCCTGTTCAGCGGCCTGTTTTTTCTGGTCAAGGACGAGAGCAGCTCACATCGCCTGGTGATCGCCCTGAGTGTTCGCGTTGGCCTGGCCGCCGTCACCGTCGGCCTGATCGCCTGGGGCTTCTTCAGCGGCCAGCTGGTCTCTCATGCCCCCTGGTAAACGATCTCAAAGCACGTAGACGAAGACAAACAAGCCGATCCACACCACGTCCACAAAGTGCCAGTACCAGCTCGCGGCTTCGAAGCCGAATTGGTGCTCGGCATCGAAATGCCCGCGCAGGACCCGCATCAGCATCACGAACAGAATCAGGGTGCCGATGGTCACGTGGGCGCCATGGAAACCGGTGAGCATGAAGAAAGTCGCGCCGTAGATGCCCGAACCGAGGGTCAGGCCCAGCTCTTTATAAGCGTGGATATACTCTTCAGCCTGGAAGCCGAGGAACGCGCAGCCCAGCAATACGGTCAGGGCCAACCAGATTTTCAGCGCGCCGCGATGGCCTTTTTTCAGAGCATGGTGGGCGATGGTCACGGTGATACTGGACGTCACCAGAATGACCGTGTTGAGCAGCGGCAAGCCCCAGGGGCTGATGACGTCCTTGGGTGGCGGGAACAGTTTGGAGTCCGGGTTTTCCAGCAGCGGCCAGACGAACTGGAAGTTCGGCCAGAGCATGTGGGCGATGCCTTTGGTGCCTTCACCACCCAACGCCGGACCCGAGACATGGCGCACGTAGAACAACGCGCCAAAGAAGGCGATGAAGAACATCACTTCGGAGAAGATAAACCAGCTCATGCCCCAGCGGAATGAGCGATCGAGTTGCGCACTGTACAACCCCGCACGACTCTCCTTGATCACCGCGCCGAACCAGCCAAACAGCATGTAGGCCAGTAGCAGACCGCCGACGAAAAAGATCAGCGGGCCGTGGGATTCCGGGCGCGCCGCCTTGAGGTCGTTGAACCAGGTGCCCAGGCCGAACACCGTGACGAACATGCCGATGGTGGCGATGATCGGCCATTTGCTCTGGGCGGGTACGTAATAGTGCTCATGAGTTGCCATTTATTGTTCTCCTTATCGGGCACGCTTGAACGTCTAGCCACCGGTCTTCTCGGCGACGGCCACGGGCGGATGACGTGCAGTGATATCGAACAGCGTGTAAGCCAGCGTCAGGTGCTTCACATCCTTGGGCATATCGCGGTCAACGATGAAACGTACCGGCATCTCGATCTGCTGACCGGGCTGCAGCACTTGCTGGGTAAAGCAGAAGCATTCGGTCTTGTGGAAGTACATCGCCGCAGCGCTGGGCGAAATGCTCGGCACCGCCTGGGCGCTCATGGGGTGGTCACTGGGATTACGCGCGATGAAGATCATCTCGTTCACCGCCCCCGGATGGACCACGATGTCATCGGATTTGGGATAGAAATCCCAGACCATGTCGATGGCATTGGTCGACAGGAACTGCACCCGCACCTGGCGCGAAGCATCCACCTGCTGCTCACCCGTGTACTGGCCACCGGTCTTGCCATTGATGCCCAGCGCCTTGCACATCACGTCGTAGATCGGCACCAGGGCAAAACCAAAGACAAACATCGCCACCACCACCAGCAACAGCCGGGTGACTAGTTTTTTCATCGAGATCGAGTCAGCCATGGTGTCGATCCTCCGCGCCGTTCACTTCACATCTGGCGGTGTAGTGAAGGTGTGATACGGCGCTGGCGATGGAATTTCCCACTCCAGGCCTTCGGCACCATCCCAAGGTTTCGCCGGGGCGGGTGGGCCGCCGCGAATGGTCTTGATCACAATGAACAGGAAGAAAATCTGCGTGGCGCCGAACATGAACGCGCCAATCGACGAGACCATGTTGAAGTCGGCGAACTGCAGGTTGTAGTCCGGGATCCGCCGCGGCATGCCCGCCAGCCCGACGAAGTGCATCGGGAAGAACGCCATGTTCATGCCGATGAAGGACAGCCAGAAATGCAGCTTGCCGAGGGTCTCGTCATACATGTGGCCGGTCCACTTCGGCATCCAGTAGTAGGCCGAGGCGAAGATCCCGAAGATTGCGCCCGGCACCAGCACGTAGTGAAAGTGCGCCACCACGAAGTAGGTGTCCTGATACTGGAAGTCCGCCGGAGCGATCGCCAGCATCAACCCCGAAAAGCCACCGATCGAGAACAGAATCACGAACGCCACGGCGAACAGCATGGGCGTCTCGAACGTCAGCGATCCCTGCCACATGGTACTGGCCCAGTTAAACACCTTTACCCCAGTGGGCACCGCGATCAGCAACGTGGCGTACATGAAGAACAGCTCACCCACCAACGGGATGCCCACCACGAACATGTGGTGCGCCCAGACGATGAACGACAGGAAAGCGATGCTCGCCGTCGCATAGACCATCGAGGTGTAGCCGAACAGCGGCTTGCGCGAAAAGGTCGGAATGATCGAGCTGACGGCGCCGAACGCCGGCAGAATCATGATGTACACCTCGGGGTGACCGAAGAACCAGAACACGTGCTGGAACAACACCGGGTCACCGCCACCGGCGGCACTGAAGAAGCTGGTGCCGAAGTGGATGTCCATCAGCATCATCGTCACGCAACCGGCCAGTACCGGCATCACCGCGATCAGCAGGAAGGCGGTGATCAGCCAGGTCCAGACGAACAGTGGCATCTTCATCAAGGTCATGCCCGGGGCGCGCAGGTTGAGGATGGTCGCGATGACGTTAATCGCCCCCATGATCGAACTGATACCCATCAGGTGGATGGCGAAGATGAAAAAGGTCACGCTTTCCGGGGCGTAGGTGGTCGACAGCGGCGCGTAGAAGGTCCAACCGAAGTTCGGTCCGCCACCGGGCATGAACAAGGTCGAAACCAGCATCAGGAAGGCTGCCGGCAGCAGCCAGAAACTGAAGTTGTTCATCCGCGGCAGGGCCATGTCCGGCGCCCCGATCATCAGCGGAATCATCCAGTTGGCCAGGCCGACAAACGCCGGCATCACCGCACCGAAGACCATCACCAGGCCATGCATGGTGGTCATCTGGTTGAAGAAGGCTGGTTCGACAATCTGCAGCCCGGGCTGGAACAGCTCGGCGCGGATCACCATGGCAAACGATCCGCCCAGCAGGAACATCATGAAACTGAACCACAGGTACAGGGTGCCGATGTCCTTGTGGTTGGTGGTCAGCACCCAGCGCATCAAGCCCTTGGCGGGACCATGGGCGTGGTCATGGCCGGCATGACCATGGTCATCGATCACTGCGCTCATGTCCTTTCTCCTGCAAACCAATGGGCTGGGCGGCCTGGGGGGTTGAGCCCCAGGCGTTCACGGGAACATGCAATCGAGCGGCTCATTTGCTTTCCGCCTGTTTCAGGGCCAGCACGTCTTTCGGCGTGACCATATCGCCTTTGTTGTTACCCCAGGCGTTACGCTCGTAGGTAACGACGGCGGCGATATCGACTTCCGACAGCTGCTTGCCGAACGCCGCCATGGCGGTTCCCGGTTTGCCGTGGAAGACGATGCTCAGGTGAGCGTCCTTCGGACCGGTGGCGATTTTCGAGCCCTTGAGTGCCGGGAACATCGGCGGCAGACCCTGGCCTTCGGCCTGGTGACAGGCCACGCAGGTGGTGTGATAGATCTTGTCGCCGCGCTCCTTGAGCTCGTCCAGCGTCCATTCCTTGCTGGTCAGCTCCTTGAGCTTGGCGGCTTCGGCCTTGCGTTCGGCGAGCCAGGTGTCGTAGTCGGCCTTGGTTTTGACGTCGACCACGATCGGCATGAAGCCGTGGTCCTTGCCGCACAACTCGGCGCACTGCCCACGGTAGAGGCCGGGCTTGTCGACGCGAGTCCAGGCCTCGTTGACGAACCCGGGAATCGCATCACGCTTGACCGCGAATGCCGGCACCCACCACGAGTGGATAACGTCGGCCGAGGTCACCAGGAAGCGCACCTTGGCCCCCACCGGCAGCACCAGCGGCTGGTCGACTTCCAACAGGTAATGCTCGCTCTTGGCGCTCTTGTTGTGGATCTGTTCTTGAGGCGTGGCCAGGTTGCTGAAGAACTCGACGTCCTGGCCCAGGTATTTGTAGTGCCACTTCCACTGATAGCCGGTGACCTGGATATCGATATCCGGCTCACTGCTGTCGTACATCTTGATCAGGGTGGCGGTCGCCGGAACAGCCATGGCGACCAGGATGATGAAAGGCACGATGGTCCAGAGAATCTCGACCGTCGTGCTTTCATGGAATTTGGCGGCTTCCTGTCCGGTGGAGCGCCGATGCATGATCATCGACCAGAACATCGCCCCAAAGACGATGATGCCGATCACTACACAGATCCAGAAGATGGTCATGTGCAGGTCGAACACTGCGTGACTGATTTCAGTAGCCCCAGGCGCCATATTCACAGTCCAGGCGGCTTGCGCCTGACTGAAAACCGACCACAACAGGAGGCCCATCCAGACTTGTGGATGTCGCATCATTGCGGGTTCCCCTTATCGTTCTTGTTATCCCGCCGGCTTTCACCTGCGTCCAAGGGAGCGGCTACCTAGACTACGAACTTAAACCGCCAAGCCTTGCTGCACATGCAGTCGGGCGTCATCAGCTAACTTCATACAAAACCGAGTATAGACAGGGAGTACGACCTCGCAACGCGACGGCGTAAATCAGCTGAAACACCCTGGACTTGCGCCATGGGCCACGGATGGAGAAGGATGTGGGGTGGATGATGGCAAATGGATATAACCTATACGCATCAAAGGTGAAATAATTATGACAAATACGTCTTAAGGGTTTTCATAAGCAAGCTAACTTATGTCTTCCCCTATTTTCCTGCCTTCGTTTCCTGGAGTTTTCATGAACACCGCCGCATTGCGCGAGCAGATTCAACGTGCACAGCAACATGAGTCCGAAACCGGTCAGCTGAGCCGTCAGCTGGAAGACCAACTGCCTCACCTGCATGACGCCATCAAGTTACCCGAGGTCGACGCCAACGGCGCGATGACCCGTTTTGTTGCTGCTTACATCGACCAGGTACCCGACCTGCTGGACGCGGCCAATGAAGTCGCGCGAGAAGCCGGTATCGAATCGCAGATCAAACCAGTATTGAAGATCGCCGAACAGTTCTTCATCCAGCCACCGGAAATCATGCAGGGCCATGTCGGCCTCGACTGTCTGCTGGACGAAGCCTACCTCGCACATCGCCTGGTAGAGGAAGTGAATGACCTGTACATCAAGCATTTTGGCCAGCCACTGATCCCCTTGGACATGACTGTCGCCAACCTGATTGCCCACCAGTTGATCGGCGAAGATTTCGCCAATCAACTGGATGAGGCGGTTCATCATGCCGTCGACGAAATGCTCGACGAAGACAGCTTCGCCCTGGAATCGGTCGAAGCCTACCGGGAAAAACTCAACAGCCCGGACACCGGTGCTGCCTGGAAACGCTGGCCGTGCCTGTCCCGCCAGTTGGGTGTTGGTCTGGAACTGGATCAACCGGCAGCTTGACCCCCTTTTGAGAGATCGCAGCCAGCAGAAATCCCTGCAGACTGCGATCTTTCGCTTTAACCAAGCCCCACCGTAGTCCGCAATCGCCCCTCCAGTCGACGCTTCAATCCACGCGCCTCGATCACCAACCGCGACCCCTTGCTCTGATTGGCCCGATCCCATTCCTCCAGCAATTCCAGGCAGGCATGGTCGATGTAACTGAGGTTGTTCAGTGGCACATGCACCGTTGCACCCGCCGGAATGGCCTGCAATGCCCGCGACAACGCTGGCACCTTGAGAAAGGTCGCAGCGCCAGTCAGCCGCAATTCCATTTCTCCCTGCGGCGCCAGATCGACCAGACTGATTTTCAGGCGGGATGCCTTCCAGGCCAGTTTCACCAGGGTCAGGCCAAAGCCGATCAGCACTCCCGTCAACAAGTCGCTGAAGATGATCGCCAGTGCAGTGACGGCGTAAGTCAGCATCGGCAACCGACCATAGCGCTGCAGGCCACGAAACGCCTTGAGATCGACCAGCTTGATCCCCGTATACACCAACACCCCCGCAAGACTGGCTACCGGGATGCTTTGCAGGACGCTGGAGAGCAGCAGCACAAATCCCAGCAACCAGACGCCATGCAAAATGGCCGACAGACGCGTTTTGGCTCCCGCCTGAACGTTGGCCGAACTGCGCACGATCACTCCGGTCATCGGCAAGGCGCCCAGCAGACCGCAGAGCATGTTGCCCACGCCCTGAGCAGACAATTCACGGTCGAAATCAGCCCGCGCGCCACTGTGCATTCGATCCACGGCGGCTGCTGACAACAAGGTTTCCGCGCTGGCAATAAACGCTACTGCAAACGCGGCAATCAACAGGTTGGGGTCGGCCAGGTTCAGCAAGTCCGCAGGTTTCAACCAGTCGATGGCCTCGGCTAGATTGGCTGGAACCTCGACTCGTTTGACGTCCAACACCAGGAGCAAGCTGGTGATGGTCGCCAACGCGACGCCGAGCAGAGCCCCGGGGATAAAGCGCAGAGCTGGCGGACGCAACTTCTCCCAGAGCCCCATCACGGTGATGGTGGATAGCCCCAACAAACCGGCCTGCCAGCCCACTGCACCGTCGAGCGCCTGCACCACAGTCGCCGGGAAACCGATAAGGTTTTCCAGACCCGAGGGTTTGGGTACCCCGTCAAACAGCACATGCACCTGCGACAGCACGATCAACACGCCAATCCCCGCCAACATTCCATACACCACTGCCGGTGCCGTCACCCGAAACCAGCAGCCGAGTCGCAGACGACCGGCAAGCAATTGCAACAAGCCGGCCAGCAGCAGGATCGGGCCCAGCATCGCCACACCATGCTGGCGTACCAATTCGAACACCAATACCGCCAACCCCGCCGCCGGCCCGCTGACTTGCAGCGGCGCCCCCGCGAGCCAACCCACCACCAGCCCGCCGATGATTCCGGTGATCAGGCCCTTGGCCGGGGGCATCCCGGACGCAATGGCAATGCCCATGCACAACGGCAGGGCGACCAGAAATACCACCACCGAAGCCATTAGCTCCCGTGGCAAAACAGCTCTCAATTGCGCAGTACGCATAGCGCGTCTCCCGATTTTTTACAGGCGTGACAAGGCCTGACTGCTTTTTCAGCAGCCACGACCGGGCCAGACGAGGTGTTTAGGCGTTTCTAGAAGCGCGCCTTGGGCGTCGCCATGGGAATCGGATGTTGACCATCCAGCGGCAAGAAGCAGCCCTTATCCGCGTCATAAGCTTTGATTTCGCTGGTTTCGATGCTGTAGACCCAGCCATGGATAAACAGCTGCCCGTTGGCCATGCGCGAAGCCACGGAAGGGTGGGTACGCAGGTGCTGCAATTGTGCGATGACGTTTTCTTCGGTCAGCACCTGCATGCCTTCGTGTTCGTCAGCGCACTGGCAGTTCTCCTGGACCATGGTTTTCGCCACTTCGGCGTGACGCAACCAGGCCTTGACGGTGGGCATCCTCTCCAGGCTTTGCGGATTGAGTACAGCGCGCATGGCACCGCAATCGGAGTGCCCGCAAATAATGATGTGCTGCACACCCAGGGCCAGAACGGCGTATTCGATCGCCGTGGAAACACCACCGTTCATTTGCCCATAGGGCGGAACGACGTTGCCGACATTACGGGTGACAAACAGATCGCCTGGGGCGCTTTGGGTAATCAATTCGGGAACGATGCGTGAGTCGGCACATGCAATGAACATCGCTCGCGGCCGTTGCGCCGTGGCGAGCTTCTTGAACAGCTCTTCCTGCTGCGGGAAGACTTCATGATGAAAATGCAGAAAGCCATCGACGATATGTTGCAGCGCTGCATCTGCGGTTTCGGCCCCGGGAGGGGCCGAAACCAATGCAGCCGGCGGCTGTTTATCCTGGTCACTCATGGATCATCCTCTTTGACGAGTTAGCGAATCTTCCCGTTTTACCTGGGACAGAGCCAACGGCTGGCCGAAAAACAAATCCGTGACCAGCCGGTCACTCGATGAGCACCGTAACCAGCAAAACTTAACTCAAACTGAATCAGTGGCTCTAAACCGCACATTTAAAGGATTACTGCAGATATTTCATACCGTGGTACGTATTACATAGCACTATAAACACTATTAATTCGTGGGCTATAACAACGACATTTGCGCACCCGAAGGGCAAAAGGCACTGCAATCCAGGTTGAACCCCTCACGCTGATTCAGCCCAAGGCGCTTGATGGTCTTGGCAAACCGCTGCGCCAACAGGTCGGCAAATGGCCCTTCGCCACGCATGCGCACGCCAAATCGACTGTCGTACAGCTCGCCGCCGCGACTTTGGCGAATCAGGCTCAATACGTGAGCTGCACGCTGCGGGTAGTGGGCCGCCAGCCACTCTTCAAATAGCGGAGCGACTTCCAACGGCAGCCTGAGCATCATGTACGCCGCACTTTGAGCCCCGGCGGCGTGGGCTGCCGTGAGCAGGCTTTCCAGCTCGCTGTCGTTGACCATCGGAATCATCGGCGAACACAGCACGCCCACCGGAATACCCACCTCGCGCATCACCCGAATCGCCCGTAACCGTGCCTTGGGGGCCGCCGTGCGAGGTTCGAGTATGCGTTTGAGCTCATCATCCAGACTGGTCAGGCTGATCATCACCGCCACCAGCCGTTGCTCGGCCAATTCGCTCAACAAATCCAGGTCGCGAAGGATCAGCGAGCCCTTAGTGATGATAGTCACCGGATGCCGGTAGCGTAGGAGCACCTGCAAAACTCGCCGGGTGATTTTTTGTTCGCGCTCGATCGGCTGGTAGGGGTCGGTGTTGGAACCCAGATTGATTGGCGCACATTGATAGCCACGCTTGCTGAGTTGCTGCTCAAGCACGTCGGCCGCGTTGGTTTTAGCAATCAGGCGAGTCTCGAAGTCGAGCCCGGGGGAGAGGTCCCAGTAGGCGTGGCTAGGCCTGGCGTAACAGTAGATGCATCCGTGTTCGCAGCCCCTGTAGGGGTTGATCGAACGATCGAACGGCAGGTCCGGTGAGTTGTTGCGGGTAATGATGGTTTTCGCCGTCTCAATGCGCACCTCTGTGCCTTGGGTCAGCGGCACTTCCTGATACCAACCGTCGTCCTCGGCGACCGAACGACTGGGTGCAAAGCGATTATGCGGATTGGCTGCGGTACCTCGCCCGCGAGGTGGCAGGGAACTGATCATCGAACTCATCCTTTATCTGTATATTCATACAGTACTCCAACAGGCCGTGCGCCGACGAGTACCGTTCGGCATGCCGATCGGCCGTGCGGAGAGATGGCAATCAACTACATTGGTTAATCAAGTAATTAATAATTAGTAACTTTTGACCTACATAGTTATTGGCTTGACCTGGGTTTTTAGCTTTAGTTTTCACTCCGCAAATAATTTGCACTCGACATTAACCTAAAGGACTAAGTCATGTCTTATTTCAATCAACGCGGTATATTCCTGCAACTCATGCAACCCGGCCCATCGGAACCCAACACCTGGGTGTCGATGCAACTTGCTCGAAAGGAAATGGGGTGGAATGCGGAAAATGAAACCCAAACGGAAACCCTGGTCGACTCGATCTTTGTCACCGCAATATCCCGCGATAATGGAAACACCTTCACCCTCAGCGGACTGAAAAAAGATGTGGACGGCGACGGTGATTTGGATGCCGCCGACGAAGACAAACTAAAAGCACTCGCCAAAGCCTACGCCAGCATCGTCAGCCCTTAAGCACGGTAGGTTCTGTATGTTTCCATGCACTACCAGTGGCGTATTTCTGCAAAGAGTGGATGACGCAGACACCGTCAAAATTCTTATTACATTGTCCAGAAGTAATAGCGACTCCTCTCTTTGCGCTACCACCCACTTAACCTTGCATATCGACAAGCAGGACAACAGCACCACGTTCGACTTCGACCCTTGGTCCGACATTAACGTTGTCCCTGACGGCAGCATTGATGAAAAAGACATTGAAGCTATCCGCAAACTTGCAGTGGCTTTTTACCATCAAGCGACCATCGATCCAGAACTTTTAGTATTTCTCACGGTGCTTAACAATCCTGCGGACGTGCTTCGAGTAAAAGTTTACTTGTTCGAACGGGATGAGGATGAAGAGAAACTTGTTCCTTACGATTACTCTTATACGGCTACGTCGGTTGATAACGGGATTAACTTCCAGCTGGACAGAGTGAATCCTCATAGCGGCAGTCAGCCACACGAGGCTTCCAATCTGGCGCCCCTGCTCAGGGCATTCATCAGCATGAAGCTGTAGGTGAATGCCGTTCGTTGAGGGGCTTGATCATTGAACAAATCTTTGACAAGCCCCTCACGGACCTTTGACTGCCAAACGCCCACGCTAGCAAGCTGTCATCCTTCACGGTTTACCCAGCTCATGTCGAATCAACGCTTGCTGTTCGTACTGTACTTATCGTTCATGGCGTTTTTTTCGATTCATCCGGCTCAAGCCGCATCAACGTCATTCTTGCGCCCCGGCGAATGGGCGCAACCCATCGAAGCGCAGTACGACCTCTTTCAGATGTCGCCAACGCTCTACCGCAGTGCACTGCCGGATGACGGCGTCCTGCCCCTGCTCGACAGGCTCAAGGTGCGCACAGTGATCACCTTTCTGCCGCAGTCCGATGCGCAGTGGCTAACCGCTCCCGGAATCAATCTGGTGCAGATTCCCTACAGGACCAACCATGTCGACGACAGCCTGGTCTTGAGTGCCCTGCGGGCGATAGAGACTGGCCAGAGCAAAGGCCCGGTACTGATGCATTGCAAACACGGCTCGGACCGCACAGGCCTGATTGCGGCAATGTACCGAGTGGTCGTTCAGGGTTGGAGCAAGGAGGGTGCGCTGCAGGAAATGACCGAAGGCGGATTCGGCGACAGTCATCATTTCAAGGACGGCATACGCTACATGATGCATGCCGATATCGATAAGCTGCGCGCGGCCCTTGCCAATGGGGAATGCAGCACCAGCGTATTTGCCACATGCTCGATGAAGAGCTGGTTCAAATCCGTCAGCGAGGGTAAGTCGGCGCTATAGACGCCTTCGGGCCGGCTCCCGGAGGAGAGGAGCCGGCCGCGCAATCAGGCGTCGTCGGTTTTTTTCTTCAGCTTTGGATTGACGAAAAATTGCACGGTCTGGACCTTGGCGTCCGCAACCTTCACCGCACTGGTGTTGACCCGCGTACCCAACTCCTTGGGTACCGACAGACCCTGCTCGTTGAGCGTATCGCTGTAACCGCAAGCCACGCATTCGCGATGCGGAACATCGTCTTCGCTCCACATCATCAACTTGTCCGGCTCGCTGCACGCCGGGCACACGGCTCCGGCGATAAAGCGTTTCTTGGTTTTGCTCACAGGCCCATCACTCATGCTGCTACGTCCTCATTCAGGCCGCTGTGACGCAGGAGTGCGTCAATCGACGGCGCCCGTCCGCGGAAATCGACGAACAGCACCATCGGCTCCTGAGAACCGCCACGCGCCAGGATCGCTTCACGGAAGGCACGACCCGTCGCTGCGTTGAGTACGCCTTCTTCCTCAAACTTCGAGAACGCATCGGCCGACAGCACTTCAGCCCATTTGTAGCTGTAATAGCCTGCGGCGTAACCACCGGCAAAGATGTGCGCAAAGCTGTTGGGGAAGCGGTTGTAGGCAGGCGGACGCATCACCGACACCTCGTCACGCACGCCCTCGAGCACCTGTGCAACGCTGCGGCCATCACCGTGGGTGGCATGCAATTCGAAATCGAACAGGGAAAACTCCAGTTGGCGCACCATCATCAGCCCGGACTGGAAATTCTTAGCCGCGAGCATTTTCTGCAGCAGGTCCTGCGGCAGCGGTTCGCCACTTTCATAGTGACCGGAAATCAGCGCCAGGCCTTCGGGCTCCCAGCACCAGTTTTCCATGAACTGGCTCGGCAACTCGACCGCATCCCAGGCCACGCCATTGATCCCGGAGACACCGGCGTGATCGACGCGGGTCAGCAGATGGTGCAGGCCGTGACCGAACTCGTGGAACAAGGTGGTCACTTCATCGTGGGTCAGCAGAGCCGGCTTGCCGCTGTCAGCCGGGGTGAAGTTGCACACCAGATTGGCCACCGGGCTCTGCAACGCGCCCTCGGCGGTGCGGCGACGGTCACGGGCGCCATCCATCCACGCACCGCCACGCTTGTTGGCGCGTGCGTACAGATCGAAGAAGAAACGCCCTACGTGCTGGCCGTTTTCACTGATTTCGAACAGGCGAACATCGGGATGCCAGGTATCGAAACCTTTTTGCTCGACGATCTCGATGCCATACAGGCGCTGGACAATCGCGAACAACCCGCCCAGCACTTTGTCGATCGGGAAGTACGCGCGCAGCGCTTCCTGGGAGACGCTGTAACGCTGCTCACGGAGTTTTTCGCCATAAAACCCGCTGTCCCAGCTTTGCAGGTCCGCACAACCCTGCTCAGCGGCATAGGCCTTGAGCTGTTGCAGATCCTGGGCGGCGAATGGTTTGCTGCGCTTGGCAAGGTCGCGCAGGAAGCTCAGCACCTGATCAGAGGACTCGGCCATCTTGGTCGCCAGACTCAGTTCCGAAAAACTCGAGAAACCCAACAACTTGGCCAATTCCTGACGCAAGTCGAGGATCTCTTCCATGACCGGGCCGTTATCATTCTGACCGGCGTTCGGGCCTTGGTCTGACGCACGGGTGCAGTAAGCAGCGTAGACTTCTTCACGCAAAGCACGGTCGTGGGCGTAGGTCATCACCGCGTAGTAGCTCGGAAACTCCAGGCTGATCAGCCAGCCATCGAGGCCCTTGGCCTGTGCGGCCGCAGCCATCTGTGCCTTGGCCGAATCGGTCAGGCCGGCCAGCGCCGCCTCATCGCTGACGTGTTTGGTCCAGGCCTGGGTGGCATCGAGCAACTGGTTGGAGAAGCGGCTGCCCAGTTCAGACAACTTGCTCTGCACTTCGGCGTAGCGCTGCTGCTCAGCCTCTGGCAGGTCGATACCCGACAGACGGAAGTCGCGCAGCGAGTGCTCGATGATGGTTTTTTGCGCAACGTCGAAGCCGCTGGCTTCAGGGCTGTTGGCCAGGGCTTCGAACGCCTGGAACAGTTCGCGGTTCTGCCCCAGTTCAGTGGAGTAGGCGCTCAGGGCCGGCAGGCAGGACTCATAGGCCTCTCGCAGTTCGGCGCTGTTGCACACGGCATTGAGGTGGCTGACTGGGCTCCAGGCAGCGCCCAGGCGGTCGTTGAGCTCGTCCATCGCCAGCACCAGGCCGGCCCAGGTCGGTTGTTGGCCCTGGGTCTTGAGGATCTCGGCAATGGCGGCGCGGTTGTCGGCGAGGATCTGTTCGATGGCCGGCTGCACGTGTTCGGCGCGGATCGCCGAGAACGGCGGTAGGTCGTAGGGCTGCAAAAGAGGGTTGTTCACGCTCACGGTTGGCACCTTGGCTGGAAGAAACATGGGGCCATCTTAATTACAATCGACGCTCACCGCAGCTATCAGCAAAAGAGAGAGAGCCTATCGTGTCCCTTCGCAAGTACCAGAACCACACCCCCGTACTCGGCAACGGCGCGTTCGTCGACGGCTCGGCGGTGGTCATCGGCGACGTCGAGATCGGCGCCGACAGCTCGGTATGGCCGCTGACCGTGATCCGCGGTGACATGCACCGCATCCGCATTGGCCAACGCACCAGCGTGCAGGATGGCTGTGTCCTGCACATCACCCATGCCGGCCCATTCAACCCCGACGGTTTCCCTCTGCTGATCGGCGATGACGTGACCATCGCTCACAAGGTCATGCTGCACGGCTGTAACATCGGTAGCCGGGTTTTGATCGGCATGGGCAGCATCGTGATGGATGGCGCCATTGTCGAGGACGAGGTCATCATCGGCGCCGGCAGCCTGGTGCCACCGGGCAAACGCCTGGAAAGTGGCTACCTGTACGTGGGCAGTCCGGTAAAGCAAGTTCGCCCATTGACTGACAAGGAGCGCGCATTTTTTACCTATAGCGCCGGCAACTACGTCAAGCTCAAAGACCTGCATCTGGCCGAAGGCTACGACCAGCTCTGACTCTTATTCGGGACATTTCATGCATTACCAAACTGTTTTGTTCGACCTTGATGGCACCCTGACAGACCCGCGCGAGGGCATTACCCGCTCTATCCAATATGCCCTGAGCAACCTGGGGATCGACGAGCCGGACCTGGGCAAACTGGAACACTTCATCGGCCCGCCGTTGCTGCAGGCTTTCATGCAGTTCTACGGCTTCGACGAAGCCAAGGCGTGGCAGGCGGTGAATTTCTATCGCGAACGCTTCAAGGTCACCGGCCTGTACGAAAACCGTGTGTTTGATGGCGTCACGCCATTGCTGGAGACACTGAGCGTACAGGGCCGGCAGCTGTATATCGCGACGTCCAAACCCTGGGTGTTTGCCCGGGAAATTGCCCGACATTTCGACTTCGACCGGCACTTCAAGGTGATTTACGGTAGCGAACTCGACGGCACCCGCACCGACAAGGTCGAACTGATTGCCCACCTGATCGGCGAAGAAGGCCTGGACCCCGCCACTACGCTGATGATCGGCGATCGCAAGCACGACCTGATTGGCGCCCGCCGCAATGGCCTGGATGCTGCCGCCGTGGGTTATGGGTTCGGCAGCCACGAAGAGTTGAGCGCGGAACAACCGGCCTATCACTTCGAGACCCTGGCAGACCTGCACCAGGCCTTCTTGCGCGGGTAGTCTGCTTTCCGCCCGGGTGTACTCAGTCGTCCAATGACATCAGCGCCCGTTTGCGTTGCGCGGGCGCCAGCGCGCCCACTCGCTCCGCCGCCAAGTAAAACTTCTGCCAGTCGCCGCCCGCCTGCCTGAACAGCTCGGCGAATGCTGGCACCCATTGGTCATACAGGCCGAACGGCAGTAGCCGGGCGTTGTTCATCGGCGCGTCGATCCACGCATCAAAGCGTCGGCTGCCAGCCCATTGGCTGTCGCGCAGGGTCTGGTAGTCAGCGCGCAAGCGCGTGAATTCAGCGGCCTTGCGCCGACGCATTTCGTCGCTCGCCAGGGGCAGGGCATACAGTTTTTCCAACCGCGCACGGGTGTCCAGCAACAACTGAATGAACTGGTCGCGCTGTCGCTCCTGCGCATCATTCAGCGCAGGCAGGTTGCGCGCCGCGCGCCACTGGCGCGTGCCTTCCTGCTCGACAAAGCTGGCGAAGGACTCGTTGAACTCAGTGTCGTCTTTCACATAAAGGCGTTGGTGCGCCAGCTCATGAAAGATCAGGGTCGCCAGCCGCTCGTCGCCCCAACCCAGCATTGAATTCATGATCGGATCATCGAACCAGCCCAGGGTTGAATAGGCCTCGACGCCGCCGATCGCCACGTCCATGCCCTGCTGGCGCTGGAGAGCCGCCTCACCGCGCGCGGCACCCTGCTGGTAATAACCGCGGTAGGCCACACAGCCGGCAATCGGGAAGCAATAGTTCTGCGGACGGAGGGAAAATTCCGGAGTGACAAACACATTCCACACCACGTAGGAGCGGCCAATGTCTGCGTAGAGGCGGTAACTCTGGTTATCCGGCAGGTGCAGGTGCTGGCTAGCGAAGTCCCGGGCCCGTTGCGATTGCTCCAGGTGTGCGCGCAGTTTCGCGTCACTGGCCGGGTCGGCAATGACCTGGCTGACCGGAACACGAGCGTTTAACAACTGCAATTGACCACTGGCCAACTGGCTGTAGTAACTGACGCTGGCACAACCGTTCAGCAGCAAAAACATCACACTCGGAAACAAAACGCGCAAAACGCGATCAAGTAACCGATGGCTCGCAAGCAGCCTGATCACATCGAATCATCCTTGGGGAGTCTGCCTGCAAGACTATCTCGCCTGACTGGAGCTTCGCCATGCGCGCATTAATACTGAGTGGAGGCCTGCTGACGCTAGCCGGCTGTGCCGGATTGCCACAACCTGACCCAACACAAGCCTGGATTGATCTCACACCCCATGCCAAGGACACCGCGCTGCAGGCGCTGGAAGTCGATGAAAAGGCCACCCTCGATAAACGTTACTTCGAAGTCCCCCCCGGCAGCCATGAGCTGACGGTGCGCTATCAGTTTGCCGTCGAGCCGAGCAACATCGGCCCCGATGCGCAAACACTGTGGCGTGATTGCCAATTGAGCGTGAAATACACCGATTTCAACGCCGGCGGTCGCTATCAACTGCAGGCGGGAAATATCGGTTTTCGGCCCTGGGCCAAACTCTACGATGAGCAGCGAAAAGTCGTCGGTCAGGCCCGTCCGACAGGCTGCCAGGGCACCTGATCGGCGCTATGATTAATACCTGACCGCACGGAAATAAATCATGCACAGGTATTTGCTGCTTCTCGCCCTCACCGCACTCTCGGGCTGCACCACGTCACCCTTGCCTACGGTCGATCCGAAAATGGCCTGGGTCGATTTCGCCATGCCGTCGCCGGGCGGCAAAGTGCTGATGGCCGAGCGCCTGGACAATCAACGCCTGACCGACGGCCGTTTTTTCCAGGTCACGCCCGGTCACCATGAACTGATGGTGCGCTTTGATTTTGAAGTTTTTGGCGGCGGCATGGGCGGCATGAACACCGATCCCCAGGAGCGGTTGTGCTACATGACCCTCTCTTACGACCATTTCCAGGCGGGCCAGCGCTATCGCCTTGAAGCCCGCTCGCTGGCCTTCACGCCCAGCGCTCGACTGTACGACGCCAAGCGTCAGATCGTCGCCGAAGAACGTCAGATCAATTGCGTACCCTGAGGCGACTTATCGATCGTTCTTCTGGTAGATGATTTTCTTGCTGCCATTTTCGCAACTGCCGACCACCATGTTCTGGTCGTGCACTTCATCGTTGCTGACAATTTCCAGGGTGTAGGAAGAGACGTTGTTGGCCTGAATCTTGGCTTCGATCTCGGCCTTGAGCTCTTCGCACGGCTTGGGCGCCGCCAGGGCCGATGTGGTCAGCGCAGCGCAGATTACCGCCAAGGCAAAACGTTTCATGGTTGAAGCTCCCTCTAAGCAGCGCGCACGGGCGTGTGCTCAAGCTGCTGTCATTAATTCGACCATCATTGTGCCAGACGAGTTCTGCGTTGCGCTGCCTCCATCTCCAGCAGGGGAGGGCTCAGGTGATGAGCTGACCGTCCAGGCTGATTTTCGCGTTCAACACCTTGGATACCGGGCATCCTTCCTTGGCCTTTTTGCTCAGCTCTTCAAATTGCTGCTGGCTGGCGCCAGGTATTTTTGCCTTGAGGACCAAGTGAACTGCGGTAATCGCAAAACCGCCGTCAACCTGATCCAGGGTGACTTCGGCCTGGGTATCAATGCTCTCAGCCGTAAGTCCTGCCTCGCCGAGAATCATGGAAAAGGCCATGGAGAAACAACCCGCATGTGCGGCCCCAATCAGTTCTTCCGGGTTAGTGCCCTTGCCGCCCTCGAAGCGCGCTTTGAAGCCGTAAGGCGCCTCGCGCAGCACACCGGTTTCCGTGGATATCGAGCCAATACCGGTTTTCAGATCACCTGCCCAATGCGCCGATGCTTTCTTGATGATGCTCATCTGTGCCTCCTCAGAATCCGGCGCGAGGGTTCGCGCCTTGATGGTTTTCGCTTCCCAAGGTTTCTGAGGATAGATCGCAGGACAAAGTTCACATTGTCGGATAAGACCGACTATCCGGTAGGCAATTTCAAGCCTGCTATTGAAACTCGGGTATATGCCCACATTGCATAGAACAGGCTTATACATTCGGCAGGTTTTCGTTGGTGAGAAAAGCCTGCACCGCCCCCCTTTTGGAGAAGCAGGCTTATGAAACAGCTGTCCGATATCAAGTTTTCGACCCTGGACCTGGTGCCCGTCCGGGAGAACGGTAGCCCTGCGCAATCGCTGCGTAACTCACTGGATTTGGCGCAACACGTCGAACAATGGGGCTACAACCGTTTTTGGGTGGCCGAACACCACAACATGGACGGCATCGCCAGTTCTGCCACCTCGGTGCTGCTGGGCTATCTGGCCGGCGGCACGAAGAACATTCGCGTGGGTTCCGGCGGGGTGATGCTGCCCAACCATGCGCCGCTGGTGATTGCCGAACAATTCGGCACACTGGAAAGCCTGTATCCCGGGCGCATCGACTTGGGCCTGGGGCGCGCCCCTGGCTCCGACCAACTGACCGCCCGTGCCTTGCGCCGCGAGCGCTCGGGCAGCGCCGACGACTTCCCGGAAGACGTCGCAGAGCTGGTGCGCTACCTCGGTCCACGCACGCCAGACCAACGCATCATTGCTATGCCCGGCACCGGGACCAACGTACCGATCTGGCTGCTGGGTTCCAGCCTGTTTAGTGCACAACTGGCAGGGGAGCGCGGCTTACCCTACGCCTTTGCCTCACATTTCGCACCGCGTTACATGCACGAAGCGATTCGCGTCTATCGCAACCACTTCAAGCCTTCAGCCGTGCTGGATAAACCCTACGTGATGCTGGGCGTGCCACTGGTAGCTGCCGACACTGACGACCAGGCCGACTACCTAGCGACGTCGGTCTATCAGCGGATCCTGGCGTTGATGCGTGGCCAGAGCCTGGTGCAGCGCCCACCAGTGAAATCCATGGACGGTTTGTGGCTGCCGCATGAGAAACAGGCTGTCGGCGATTTCCTCGGACTGGCCATGGTCGGTAGTCCGGCGAAGATCCGCGGCAAGCTCGAGGTGCTGATCGAGCAGACCCAGGCCGATGAGCTGATCTTTACCTGCGACTTGTATGAGCATGCTGACCGCCTGCACTCCTACGAGCTGCTGGCGCAGGTCATGAAGGGTTGAATATCCTGTGAGCACCCATGAAAAAGCCGACGCCTGGGCGTCGGCTTTTTTGTGTGGAATGGGTCACTTTTTGTAGACGATTTCCTTGGAGCCACCTTCGCAGGTGCCCACGACTTTTCCGCCTGTCGAAGCGTCTTTGTCGACGATTTCCAGCGTGTACCCGGAGACGCCCTTGGCGTCGAGCTTCGCTGCAATTTCCGTCTTGAGTTCCTCACACGGCTTACCCGCCGCCAGCGTTGTACCCGCAATGCTCAGCAAGCCCAAAGCCAGAATCAATTTCTTCATCGGTCACATTCCTTGGTCGAATCAAAAGGTTATAAATAAAGTCCAAGACTCCAGTGTCCGAGTCTAAATAGCGCTTTGCCACTTCCTATGGCAATCAGCCAGCGAACGAGTTCATTAGCCTGCGATCACCCTCAGCTATTGGCGATCCGAAAGCCCACCTTGAGCGTCACTTGAAAATGCGCCGCCTTGCCGTCCTTGATGTGCCCGCGGGTATCGACCACCTCGAACCACTCCAGGTGTTTGATGCTTTTGCTGGCTTCGGCCAGCGCATTGTTGATCGCATCTTCGATGCTGGTAGGGGATGAGCCCACCAGTTCAACTTTCTTGTAAGTGTGATGGTCAGTCATGGCGATCTCCTTAAGTGTTAATACAGACTAGCAGTGATTTTTCGTATTTCTTCTGTGTGCATTTCCTCAGAGAAGGTTCAGATTTTTCGGCACTTTCGCGAAGCGCCGGAGTCGGAACCAACACATGCCACTCAATCAATGCAGGAGAGTCACCATGGCCAACACCTCGTTGCGCAAAGCTTCATTGCAAAGCATGGAAGCCGAGATCGAGAGTCTGCTCAAGTCGTTGGAAAGCTTGAAAAGCGATGCCTCTGACGAGTCGCTGAAAACCCTGAAAACCTTGAAAGGCAATGCCGAGAGCGCGCTCAAACACTCGCGCAGCCTGCTCAGCGACGCGTACGAAGAAGTCAAAGTGAAAACCCGCGAGACCGGGATCGCCACCCGCGACTACGCGCAGGAGCACCCGTGGACCACGGCGGGTGTCGCAGTCGGTGCCCTGGGCCTGTTGGCGGCGTATCTGTTGTGCAAACGCGGCGACTAATCCGCCTGGCGCAGTTCGTTTTTCAGCCACTGCGCCAGTTGCCGAGCGCGCCCGTCCGCGGCGCGCTTGGGTAACCACAACGCCAGTTGCGCCGGGGTTTGCGAAAAGCCCCACGGCGCAATCAGGCGACCCGCCTTCAAATCCTCAGCCACCAGCGGCTGTGGAGCGATAGCCACTCCCAAACCGGCAACCGCCGCCTCCAACAGATAATACAAATGCTCGAATCCCTGACCGAACTTCAAGGCATGCGGGTCGAGGTGATTGTGTTGCGCCCAACTGGGCCAGGCTTGCGGGCGTGAGGTTGTGTGCAACAGGGCTTGCTCGAGCAGGGCGCTGGCCGGCGCCGCACGTAATGTTTCGTATGCGGCGCAACGTGGGCTGAGCACCGGGCCGATGCATTCACTGGCCAGTTCATAGACGTGCATGTCCGCTGGCCACGGCGGCTCGGCGAAAACCAGCAGGGCGTCCAGTCCAGGGCGGCGCGGATCGAGATCACCTTCGCCCGCCGACAAATGCAAGCGCAGGTCCGGGAGATCGGCATTCAATCGTCCCAGGCGCGGAATAAACCAGCGCGCCAACAAACTGCCAGAGCAGCCGAGCACAAAGGGCGCATCGGCGTGACCCTGCGTCAGCTCAGCGCAAACGCTGCGTAGTCGCTCAAAAGCATCGGCACTGGCATCGCGCAGACGTACGCCGGCATCTGTGAGTTTAATGCCGCGGCCATCTTTGACGAACAGGCTGATGCCCAAGTGTTCTTCGAGGACTTTCAGTTGCCGGCTCACGGCCCCATGAGTCACGTGTAATTGCTCCGCCGCCTGACTGACGCTATTCAGGCGAGCAGTGGCTTCGAAGGCGCGCAGGGCGTTGAGAGGGGGCAGGTCGTGGCTCATGGATAGGTGAGTTTTCCTGACAGGTCGTGGCGATCTTATCGGTTTTCACCGGGGAGCGTCAGGGGTAGAGTGAACGCCATTGTCTCTTCACGCATTCACCTGGAGCGCCCCATGACCCAGACTAATCTGCGCAACGGCCCTGACGCCAGCGGCCTGTTCGGCGCGTTCGGCGGCCGTTACGTTGCCGAAACCCTGATGCCGTTGATCCTCGACCTGGCCCGTGAATACGAAGCCGCCAAAGAGGATCCAGCCTTCAAAGAAGAACTGGCCTACTTCCAGCGCGACTACGTCGGCCGCCCAAGCCCGCTTTATTTCGCCGAGCGTCTGACCGAATTCTGCGGCGGCGCAAAAATCTATCTCAAACGCGAAGAGCTGAACCACACCGGCGCGCACAAGATCAACAACTGCATCGGCCAGATCCTGCTGGCTCGGCGCATGGGCAAGAAACGCATCATCGCCGAGACCGGCGCCGGCATGCACGGTGTGGCCACAGCCACCGTCGCCGCGCGCTTTGGCCTGGAATGTGTGATCTACATGGGCACCACCGACATAGAGCGGCAACAGGCCAACGTGTTCCGTATGAAACTGCTGGGCGCTGAGGTGATCCCGGTGGTTGCCGGTACCGGTACCCTGAAAGACGCGATGAACGAAGCCCTGCGTGACTGGGTGACCAACGTCGACAGCACCTTCTACCTGATCGGCACCGTGGCCGGTCCACACCCTTATCCGGCAATGGTCCGCGATTTTCAGGCAGTGATCGGCAAGGAAACTCGCGACCAACTGCAGGCTCAGGAAGGCCGTCTGCCCGACAGCCTGGTGGCCTGCATCGGCGGTGGCTCGAACGCCATGGGACTGTTCCACCCGTTTCTCGATGACCAAGGTGTCGAGATCATCGGCGTTGAAGCGGCAGGGCACGGCATCGAAACCGGCAAGCACGCCGCCAGCTTGAACGGTGGCGTACCGGGCGTGTTGCACGGCAACCGCACCTTCCTGCTGCAGGACGACGATGGCCAGATCATCGATGCACACTCGATTTCTGCCGGCCTCGACTATCCGGGCATCGGCCCGGAACACGCCTGGTTGCATGACATCGGTCGTGTTCAATACACCTCGGTGACCGACGACGAAGCCCTCGATGCGTTCCACAAGTGCTGCCGCCTGGAAGGGATCATTCCAGCGCTGGAAAGCGCCCACGCCCTGGCAGAAGTGTTCAAACGTGCACCGACCTTGCCCAAGGATCACCTGATGGTGGTCAACTTGTCCGGCCGAGGTGATAAAGACATGCAAACAGTGATGTTCCACATGGAACAATCCAAGCAGGAGAAACACTGATGAGCCGCCTGCAGACTCGTTTCACCGAACTCAAAGAGCAGAACCGTGCGGCCCTAGTGACCTTCATCACCGCTGGCGACCCGAACTACGACACCTCCCTGGCGATCCTCAAGGGCCTGCCAGCGGCGGGGGCGGACGTGATCGAACTCGGCATGCCCTTCACCGACCCAATGGCCGATGGCCCGGCGATCCAATTGGCCAACATCCGTGCGCTGGGTGCCAAACAGAACCTGGCGAAAACCCTGCAGATGGTTCGCGAGTTCCGTGCCGAGAACAACGACACCCCGCTGGTGCTGATGGGTTACTTCAATCCGATTCACTACTACGGCGTTCCACGCTTCATCGCCGATGCCAAGGAGGCCGGCGTCGATGGTCTGATCGTGGTGGATATGCCGCCTGAACATAACGGCGAACTCTGTGATCCGGCTCAAGCGGCAGGTCTGGACTTTATCCGCCTGACCACCCCGACCACTGACGACGCACGCCTGCCGACCGTACTCAACGGCAGCTCGGGCTTCGTCTATTACGTGTCGGTTGCCGGTGTGACCGGTGCCGGCGCGGCCACCTTGGAGCATGTCGAGGAAGCCGTCGCTCGTCTGCGTCGACACACCGATTTGCCAATCAGCATCGGCTTCGGTATCCGCACTCCGGAGCAGGCGGCTGCGATTGCTCGCCTAGCGGACGGCGTGGTGGTGGGTTCGGCCCTGATCGATCACATCGCCAACGCGACGACATCCGAGCAAGCCATCGATGGCGTGTTGAGCCTGTGCTCGGCGCTGTCACAAGGTGTGCGTAACGCGCGCACTGCTTGAGTATCTAAAAGCGGCATCGAAGGCTCAGGTTTTTGCCCTGGGCCTTTTTTATGCGCATCTAGAAATTCGACAGATCCAGCGGCCGAATAGCGCCCATCCAGATTGCGTGATCGGTGTGGTCCAGCAGGTCATTACCGGTTTCCGGGTGCAGGAACACCACCAAGCCGTTTCGATTAAGCGCCAACCATGGCAGCACCACGCCAATCAATTCCGGCTCGAATGCCAGCTGACAACTCCAGTCGGGATGGGGGCCGACCGGCCGCTCGTGGACCCGCCCCATCCGCAGTTTGAATGTCTGAGCAGCCTGCTCACACAAAGCCCGGGCCTGGTCGATAGTGGTCGCATCAAAATAAACGTGGGCGTGATAGCCCTTGATCCGTTGCATATCATTCTCGTGGCGCAAATGATCAAGCTACACCGCAATTGATGGCAGGGCCAAGCCTGTCAGCGATTCAGCACTACTGGCCTGCTCACTCATCAACCAGTCGACGAACTGCTGGATCAACGCGCGCCGCCTTTTGCGCTGAGGCAATACCACGTAGTAGCCAAAGCTCGACAGCGCCGTCTCGTTGATCGGGCGCACCAGCAAGCCTTGCGTCAGCAGGTTATCAACCAGATGACGCCAACCGATGGCCACCCCTTGGCCGCCAATCGCCGCCTGAATCAACAGCGTGTAGTTATCAAAGCGCAGTTGCCCCGGTGCGGGCGAAGTGCCGATCCCCAGACTGCGGAACACGCCGCTCCAATCAAACCAGTGACTGCGGTTCTCGCCGCGCAGATGAAGCAAGGGCAGTTCCATGAGTGCCTGGGCGGGAAGGGGAGCAGGTCGGTCCTTGAGTAGCAAAGGGCTGCAGACTGGAAACACCTCTTCACTGAACAACCAATGACTTTCGCCCTGCTTGAAGCGCCCATCGCCAAACAGCACCGCTACATCAATGTCGGTACGCAGCATGTTGTGACTGCGTTCGCTGGTGACCAGGCTCACATCCACCTGGGGATTGGCCTGGTGAAAGCGATGCAACCGTGGCATCAGCCAGTAGGCGGCAAAGGCGAAGTCGGTGGCCACTTGCAACACCTCGTGCTGGTGCTGGGCGCTGATTGCATTCAGGCCATCATCGATGCCCTGCAAGCCGGCCTGTACATGCTCGAACAGAATGGTCCCGGCTTCCGTCAACTCGATGCCCCGATAAATGCGGTCGAACAGGCGCGTATCGAGTTGCTCCTCCAGCCGTTTGAGCTGCTGACTGACCGCAGGTTGAGTGGTTCCCAGTTCAACTGCCGCAGCGGTGAAACTGCGATGGCGCGCCGCCGCTTCAAAGGTACGCAGCAGATCCAGCGATAACTCACCAAGGGCGTCATACATAAGCTGTCGTTATCCTAGTCATTGCCGGCCATGGGCTTTACCACGAAGTGAGCGGACTCCATTCTCGATCGCAGCACTTTCGCATAACTGCTCACTATGGAATGCCGCGATCACATGAAGCGCAAGAACATTCTTTTCATCATGGCCGATCAAATGGCCGCGCCACTGTTGCCGTTCTACGGTTCATCACCGATCAAGCTGCCCAACCTGAGCCGTCTCGCTGCCGAAGGCGTGGTGTTCGAAGCCGCCTACTGCAACAGTCCGTTGTGCGCGCCTTCACGCTTCACCCTGGTCAGCGGTCAGTTACCGAGCAAAATCGGCGCCTACGACAATGCGGCGGACTTCCCCGCCGACGTCCCGACCTATGCCCATTATCTGCGCCGGCTCGGCTATCGCACCGCACTCTCGGGGAAGATGCACTTCTGCGGGCCGGACCAACTTCACGGTTATGAAGAACGCCTGACCAGCGACATCTACCCGGCGGACTATGGCTGGGCCGTGAATTGGGATGAACCGGACGTGCGCCCAAGCTGGTATCACAACATGTCATCGGTGCTGCAAGCCGGCCCATGTGTGCGCACCAACCAGCTGGATTTTGATGAAGAGGTGGTGTTCAAGGCGCAGCAGTATCTGTTCGATCACATTCGTGAAGACGGCGATCAACCGTTTTGCCTGACGGTCTCGATGACCCACCCTCACGACCCGTACACCATTCCCAAGGCATTCTGGGACCTATACGACGACCAGGACATCCCGCTGCCGGAAACTCCCGATCAGTCCGACCTCGATCCGCACTCCCAGCGCCTGCTCAAGGTCTACGACCTGTGGAACAAGCCATTGCCGGTGGAGAAAATCCGCGATGCGCGCCGCGCCTATTTTGGTGCGTGCAGCTACATCGACGCCAATGTCGGCAAGCTCATACAAACACTTGAAGAGACCGGTCTGATCGACGACACCATCATCGTCTTCTCCGGCGACCACGGGGACATGCTGGGCGAGCGCGGCCTCTGGTACAAAATGCACTGGTTCGAAATGGCGGCCCGGGTACCGCTGCTGATCAGCGCACCGGGACAGTTCGCAGCCGGGCGTGTGAGTACCGCAGTCTCTACCGCCGACCTGCTGCCGACTTTCGTCGCGCTCGCCGGCGGCCAACTGGAGCCAGGCCTGCCACTGGACGGCCGCTCGTTGTTGCCGCATCTGCAAGGGCAGGGCGGGCATGACGAAGTGTTTGGCGAATACATGGCCGAAGGCACCGTCAGCCCACTGATGATGATCCGACGCGGGCCGTACAAATTTATCTACAGTGAAAGCGATCCCTGCCTGCTGTACGACGTGAGCAACGACCCGCAGGAGCGCGAAGAGCTCAGTCAGTCAGCGGACCACCGGGAACTGTTCGCCGCGTTCCTCGCCGAAGCACGCGCCAAGTGGGACATTCCAACCATTCACAACCAAGTCCTTGCCAGCCAGCGCCGCCGCCGCTTCGTCGCCGACGCGCTGACCCTGGGCAAGCTCAAGAGCTGGGATCACCAGCCAATGGTCGACGCCAGTCAGCAGTACATGCGCAACCACATCGACCTCGATGATCTGGAGCGCAAGGCTCGTTATCCACAACCCTGCCAAAACCAATAACGTAAGGGGAAGAAGAGCATGCAAAGGTTATCCACCGTATTGAGCGCGGGCCTGCTGGTGATCTGCGTTCCGGCCTGGGCCGACGACACCAGCTGCGCCACCGTAAAGATGGCCGACCCCGGCTGGAGCGATATTGCCGCGACCAATGCGATCACTGGCTTCCTGCTCGATGGCATGGGTTACAAGGCCAAGGTCGATACCCTCGCCGTGCCGATCACCTTTGGCGGACTCAAGGACGGTCAGGTCGATGTCTTCCTCGGCAACTGGATGCCGGCGCAGCAGGGCTTCTATGACAAATTCGTCGCCACTGGAGATGTCACCCAGTTGGCCAAGAACCTCGATGGCACCGAGTTCACCCTGGCTGTACCGGACTATGTGTGGGACGCCGGGGTGCGGAATTTTGCCGACCTGAACAAGTACGCCGACAAGTTCGACCGGAAAATCTATGGCATCGGCTCCGGCGCGCCGGCCAACCTCTCGCTGCAGGAAATCATCAAGAAGAATGACTTCGAAATGGGTCAATGGAAACTGGTGGAGTCCAGTGAGCAGGCAATGCTCGCCGAAGTCTCGCGAGCAGTGAAAAAGCAGAAGTTCGTGACCTTCCTTGGCTGGACTCCGCACCCAATGAACGTGCAATTGAAAATGCACTACCTCAAGGGCGGCGAGAAATATTTCGGCGACACCGGCAGCGTGTACACCCTGACTCGCAAGGGTTATGCGCAGGCCTGCCCGAATGTCGGCAAGCTGCTGACCAACCTGAGCTTCACCCAGGACATGGAGAACAGCATCATGGCCGAGGTGGTGAATAAGAAGGTCAGCAACGCCGATGCCGCAAAAGCCTGGATCAAAGCCAACCCGGCGGTACTGGAAAAATGGCTGGACGGGGTCAAGACGGCGGATGGCAAAGACGCGCTGCCGGCGGTGCAAGCCAAGCTCTAAATCTGCTCGACCCGGGTCTGTTCCTGCCAGCAGCGCGGGAACATTCGCCCGGGCCCTGATACTCTTTGGCAAACACCCCAATCGCGAGGATTCATGGCAATCCCCAGTCGCCATTCGCTCTTTCCCTTTCTCAAATGGCTGCCCCGGCAAACCCGCGCTAGCGTCGGCCGCGACCTGCTGGTGGGCCTGAGCGGCGCCATTCTGGCGTTGCCACAATCCATCGCCTACGCATTGATCGCCGGCCTTCCCCCGGAATACGGCTTGTACGCCGCCATCATCCCGGTGCTAATCGCCTGCCTCTGGGGCTCTTCCTGGCATTTGATCTGCGGTCCTACAGCAGCCATTTCCATTGTCCTCTATGCCAGCGTCAGCCCTCTGGCCGTCCCGGCGTCGCAGGACTACATCACCCTGATCCTGTTGCTGACCTTCCTCGCCGGGGTCTTCCAATGGCTATTGGGACTTCTGCGCTTCGGCGCCCTGGTGAATTTCGTCTCGCACTCGGTGGTACTGGGATTCACCCTGGGCGCCGCCGTCGTTATCGCCCTCGGACAGTTGCCGAACCTGCTGGGGCTGGACCTGCCGAGCCAGGCAACCGCGCTCAATAGTCTGCTGTCACTGGTCAACCATCTCGACGCCGTGGATAAACCGTCGTTGGCGCTGGGCCTCGGCACCCTGGCACTGGGCATTCTGATCAAGTTGTGGCGACCGCGTTGGCCGAGCCTGTTGATCAGCCTGATCGCCGGCAGCCTGCTGGTATGGCTGTGGCCATCGATGTTCGGTCATGTGGCGCTGGTCAGCGCATTTGTTGGACGCCTGCCGCCATTTAGCCCGTTGCCGCTGGATCTGGAATTGGTGCTGCGCCTGCTGCCGAGTGCGGTGGCCGTCGGCATGCTCGGCCTGGTCACCAGCCTGTCGATTGCCCGCTCGTTGTCGGCGCGCTCGCAGCAGTTGCTCGATGCCAATCGGGAAGTCCGCGCCCAGGGACTGTCGAACATTGTCGGCAGTTTTTTCTCCGGCTCGCTGTCGGCCGGCTCCTTTACTCGTTCCGGGTTGAGCTATGAGGCGGGCGCTTGTTCGCCGCTGGCCGGTGTGTTCTCGGCGCTCTGGGTGGCGCTGTTTGCGGTGAGCGGCGCGGCGCTGATCGCGCACATTCCGATTCCGGCTATGGCCGGCAGCATCCTCCTGATTTGCTGGGGCCTGGTGGACCATCGCGGGATTCGCTCGCTGTTCCGGGTCAGCCGTGCCGAGTTCGTGGTGATGGCGCTGACCTGTGTCGCCACACTGCTGTTGGAGTTGCAGACCGCGATCTACGCCGGCGTGCTGGCCTCGCTGTTCTTTTATCTGAAACGCACCTCGCAGCCGCGAGTGCAGCAGTGGCGCGAAGGTGACGAGGAAATCCTGCGGGTCGGCGGCTCGATCTTTTTCGGCGCCAGCCATTACCTGCAAGTGCGCCTGCAACGCACCCAGGGCCTGAAGGTGGTGATCGAGGCGCAGTACATCAACTTCATCGATTACTCGGGCGTGGAGATGCTCCATCAAGAGGCCCGTCGCCTGCTCAGACAGAAGCGCAGCCTGACCCTGCGCCGGGCGCGGGTTCATGTAATCGAGGAACTGCGCAAACTCGAAGGGCTGGAGAAGTGCCCGATACGATTCGAAGACTAGGCGAGCAGCCGGCGTAGTTCGGCAAGCACTGGCGCGGTGTCCGGACGCACGCCGCGCCACAGGAAGAACGCTTCGCCAGCCTGCTCGGCGAGCATGCCCAGGCCGTCCATCGTCACGCCGCCCTGATCGGCCGCCCAGCGACAGAACGAGGTCGGCTCCTTGCCGTACATCATGTCGTAGCACAGGGTCTTGCCCGGTTCGATCAGGCTGCCGGCAATCGGCGGTACATCGCCCGACAGACTGGCCGACGTGGCGTTGACAATCAGGTCCACCGGCTCACGCAGCCAACCGAAACCACTCGCCGACACCGGGCCGAGATCAGTGAACAATTCACACAACAATTCGGCTTTTTCCACCGTGCGGTTGGCGATGATCACCGACGCCGGTTGTTCGGCCAGCAGTGGCTCCAGCGCACCCCGCACCGCACCGCCAGCCCCCAGCAACAGGATGCGTTTGCCGCGCAGGCTGAATCCAGCGTTGACCGTCAGGTCACGGACCAGTCCAGCGCCGTCGGTGTTATCGCCCAACAGGCTGCCGTCCGCTTGCTTGCTCAAGGTGTTGACCGCACCTGCCCGTTGCGCGCGAGGGGTCAGCTGATCGGCCAGGCGATAGGCTTCTTCCTTGAATGGCACCGTCACGTTGGCGCCGCGACCTTCGCGGAAAAATGCCCGGGCACAGCCGGAAAAATCATCCAGTGGCGCCAGCAAGGTCTGGTAATCGAGTTGCTGGGCAGTCTGCTCGGCGAACAGGCGATGGATCAATGGCGACTTGCTGTGGCCAATCGGGTTACCGAAAACTACGTACTGATCCATCTCACAACCTCTGGGTAAGCGCCTTCAGGTTCGCTATTAAACAGTGCCTGCCAACCAGTCCCGGTCCTGCAGGAAGTACTCGGTCAAGCGTGCCTCTTCACTGCCGGGCTCGGCTTTCCAGTCATAGCCCCAACGCACTTGCGGTGGCAGCGACATGAGGATCGACTCGGTGCGCCCGCCCGATTGCAGGCCGAACAATGTGCCACGGTCGTAGACCAGGTTGAACTCGACATAACGCCCGCGACGAAATTCCTGGAATTCACGCTGTTGCGCGGTGAAGGCTTGGGCCTTGCGTCGCTGCACGATCGGCAGGTAAGCGTCGATGTAGGCATCGCCAATGGCGCGCATGAAGGCAAAGCTGGTATCGAAGTCCCACTCGTTCAGGTCATCGAAGAACAGACCGCCAATGCCGCGAGGCTCGTTGCGATGCTTGATGTGGAAATAGCTGTCGCACCAGTCCTTGTAGCGGCTGTAGACGTCTGCCCCGAACGGCGCACAGGCCTGAGCGGCGACACGGTGCCAATGCACGCAGTCTTCTTCATTGCCGTAGTAAGGGGTCAGGTCGAAGCCGCCGCCAAACCACCAGACCGGCTCTTCGCCTTCTTTTTCGGCGATGAAAAACCGCACGTTGGCGTGGGACGTCGGCACATGGGGATTGTGCGGATGAATCACCAGCGACACGCCGAGGGCTTCAAAGCCACGCCCAGCCAATTCAGGCCGATGCGCGCTGGCGGAAGGGGGCAAACCGCTGCCGAAGACGTGGGAAAAGTTGACCCCGCCTTTTTCGATGAGCGCGCCATTTTCGATCACCCGCGTGCGACCGCCACCGCCGGCAGGCCGGGTCCAGGCGTCTTCGACAAAACGAGTGCCGCCGTCTTCGGTTTCCAGTGCAGCACAAATGCGGTCTTGCAGGTCGAGCAGGTAGGCTTTAACGGCCTCGGTGCGGGTAGTCATGGCATCACCTTGAATCGGGCAAAGCTACGTGGCGCCCGCACGGAGCGGCGACCAACGCAAATGGGCGCGTAGCATACCACTGCACCCACACCTGCCGCAGTTGACGAAGGTCAAGCTTAGGAGTCCGATAGACCCCCTACGCAAAACCACCCAAGGAGAGTGCAGATGGCCAAACGTATCCAGTTCAGCGCCCATGGCGGCCCCGAAGTACTTGAGTACGTGGATTATCAGCCCGCCGAGCCAGGCCCGCATCAAGTCCGGGTGAGTAACAAGGCGATCGGCCTGAACTTCATCGACACCTATTTCCGCAGCGGTCTCTATGCGCCTCCGGCCTTGCCGTCGGGCCTCGGTGCGGAAGGCGCCGGCGTGGTCCAGGCGGTGGGCAGCGAAGTCACCCGGTTCAAGGTCGGTGATCGCGTGGCTTATGGCAGCGGCCCGCTGGGCGCCTACAGCGATGTACACGTGCTACCCGAAGCCAACCTGGTGCATCTGCCGGACGCTATCAGTTTCGAGCAGGCCGCCGGGGTGATGCTCAAGGGCCTGACGGTGCAGTACCTGTTGCGTCAGACTTATGAACTCAAGGGCGGCGAAACCATCCTGTTCCACGCCGCAGCCGGGGGCGTCGGCTCGCTGGCCTGCCAATGGGCCAAGGCGCTCGGGGTGAAACTGATCGGCACCGTCAGCTCGCCGGAAAAGGCCGCGCTGGCCAAGGCCAACGGCGCTTGGGCGACCATCGACTACAGCCACGAAAACGTTGCACAACGAGTGCTGGAACTGACCGATGGGCAGAAATGCCCGGTGGTTTACGACGGTGTCGGCAAAGACACCTGGCTGACCTCCCTCGACAGCACTGCGCCCCGTGGCCTGCTGGTGAGCTTCGGCAATGCCTCCGGTGCCGTTGACGGCGTTAACCTGGGGATTCTGGCGGCCAAAGGCTCGCTGTACGTCACTCGCCCGACGCTGGCGACCTACGCCAACAACGCCGACAACCTGCAGCGCATGGCCGATGAGCTGTTCGAGATGATCATCAGAGGCCAACTGAAGGTGGATATCAGCCAGCGCTATTCGCTGGCCGACGCGGCCAAGGCGCAGGCAGAGTTGTCGGCGCGGCGCACTACCGGCTCGACCATTCTCCTGCCCTGAAATAAGCCGCTTTCGCTGGCGCTCATCTGCCAGCGAAGAGCGGCAAGCGGTGTCAATCCGGGCGCACCACGTGCCCGGTGGCCAGGTCGCGAATCACGCTCGGATTCTTGCGCCCACCGAGGCTGCCGCCCAGCACCAGGTCCACTTCACCACGGAAGTACTGCTCGACCCGCAGACGCGTGCGCGCCGCCGGACGGCCCTGCGGGTTGGCGGAAGTCGATACCAGCGGCCCGACCAGCGAACACAGGTCGCGCACCTGCGGGTGATCGCTGACGCGCAAGGCGACGGTTTCGTGCACACCCGTGATCCATTGCGGCAGCATGTTCTGATGCGGGACCAACCAGGTGTTGGGGCCTGGCCAGGTGCTGGCCATGCGATCCATCCACAGTTCAGGGAAATCCTCGAACAGGAAATCGAACTGACGGATATTATCGGCCACCAGGATCAAGCCCTTTTCAACCGAGCGCCCCTTGATCGCCAGCAGACGATAGACCGCTTCTTCGTCCCAGGGGTCGCAACCCAGCCCCCAGACAGCTTCCGTTGGATAGGCAATCACCGCCCCTGCGCGAATTCCTCGTGCGGCTTGCTGCACACGCCACCTGTTGACCATGATCGACTCTCCAAATTAAGGCTGTGCGCAGTTTACCCATCTTCCCTGTAAAGCCCAGCGTCTGAACCTAGCTTAGGCGGGCAAACCAGCGTCCGCCTTCACACACGGCGCGCCCATCCATCTCAAGCTCGGTCAGGGCCGCCAGCACTTTCGGCAATGTCCAGCCGCAGGCGTCAGCCAAGGCTTCGCTGGTATGCGGTGCAGCAATCAGCAAACAGAGCAGGGGATGATCGAGAGCCACGGCCGGTTGCGCGGGCACCGCCAGGTTTTGCCAGCCCCGTAGCCCTTCGAGAATGTGCTCGATGGTTTCCACCAGCACCGCGCCATCACGAATTAGCTGGTGACAGCCTCGGGCGACCGGGTGATGGATGGAGCCCGGGATGGCGTAGACCTCGCGCCCCTGTTCAGCAGCAAGCCGTGCAGTAATCAAAGAACCACTGGCGACACTGGCCTCCACCACCAGCACCCCGAGGGACAAACCACTGATGATCCGGTTGCGCCGAGGGAAGTTGCCGGCATGCGGCCCAGCATCGAGCGGGAATTCGGAAATCACTGCACTGCCTTGGGCGATCATCATCTCGGCCAGACGCCGATTACGCTGTGGATAAAATTTTTCCAGGCCGGTGCCCAGCACCCCAATCGTTTGACCGCCCACATCCAGCGCGGCTTGATGCGCTGCCGCATCAATCCCCAGGGCCAAGCCGCTGGTGATGACAAAACCGGCACCCGCCAGACTGCGGGAAAACGCCGCGGCGGTATCCATGCCCGGCCTGGACGCGCGTCGACTGCCGACCATCGCCAGTTGCGGTTTTTCCAGGATGGTCGGATCGCCAGCGACGAACAACAACGGCGGCGGATCGCTGATTTCGGCCAGCAATGCGGGGTAACCGGGCTGGTCGAACATCAGTAAATGCTGGCCTTCGCGCTCAAGCCAGGCCAGGGCATGCTGGGCGCTGTCGCGCACCAGCGGACTACGTCGGGCCTCGGCGCAACATGCCGGCAGGCCCAGGGATCGCCAGGCATTGGCCGGCGCACTGAGGGCTTTGGATGCTGAACCGAAGGCTTCGAACAGTTTGAGATAACGTCGCTGCCCCAGTTCCGGCAGGCAATGCAAACGCAGGCGAGCTTCAAGTTCGGCCGGGGATATCGGCGAATTTTCAGGGCAGGGCATAGGATCATCCTTGATCGTAAGTGGTCCCGCTTTAGCAGGAATAAGCTGTGGATAACTCTGTTGGTAACTTGTTGAGGGCTTTACCGCGAATGCCGCCAGGTACAAAGCCGCAGGGCGACTAATGATTCACTCATGCAGTGAATCCCTTTATCATGTCCGTTCGCATAAAACGCCAGGGCCCGCCGGGCTCGCTCCTGTCGGGGGCGACGTTTTATAACGGTGGCCTCGGCCCTGACCCAACTTCACACGTGCAGCTATTACGCTTATGGCCATTTTGAACATCCTCGAATTTCCCGACCCGCGCCTGCGAACGATCGCCAAACCGGTGGCCGTAGTGGACGATGAAGTGCGGCAGTTGGTCGATGACATGTTTGAAACAATGTATGGAGCTCCGGGCATCGGCCTCGCGGCGACCCAGATCAACGTGCACAAGCGCATCGTGGTCATGGACCTGTCCGAAGATCGCAGCGAACCGATGGTGTTCATCAACCCCGAGTTCGAAACCCTGACCGACGAGATGGAGCAGTACCAGGAAGGCTGCCTTTCGGTACCGGGCTTTTACGAAAACGTCGACCGTCCGCAAAAGGTCAAGATCAAGGCTCTGGATCGCGACGGAAAGCCCTACGAGCTGATTGCCGAAGGCCTGCTGGCGGTGTGCATCCAGCACGAATGCGACCACCTCAACGGCAAGTTGTTCGTCGACTACCTATCCACGCTCAAACGCGACCGGATCAAGAAGAAGCTGGAAAAGCTCCACCGCCAGAACACTTGACTCCTTTCTTCCAAAGGCTTGCTGCGGCAAGCCTTTTTCTTTTGTGAGATCCCCCGATGCGCATCGTTTTTGCCGGCACCCCCGAATTCGCCGCCGAACACCTCAAGGCCCTGCTCGACAGCCCGTACGAAATCGTCGCGGTCTACACCCAACCGGATCGCCCGGCGGGTCGCGGGCAAAAGCTGATGCCAAGCCCGGTCAAGCAACTGGCGCTGGAAAACAACATTCCGGTGCTGCAGCCGCCGACCCTGCGCAACGCCGATGCCCAGGCCGAACTGGCTGCGCTCAAGCCCGACTTGATGGTGGTGGTGGCCTACGGCCTGATCCTGCCGCAAGTGGTGCTGGATATTCCGCGCCTGGGCTGCATCAACAGCCACGCCTCGCTGCTGCCACGCTGGCGCGGTGCGGCGCCGATCCAGCGCGCCGTCGAAGCCGGTGACGCAGAAAGTGGCGTCACCGTGATGCGCATGGAAGCCGGTCTGGACACTGGGCCGATGCTGCTCAAGGTCCACACCCCAATTACTGCCCAAGACACTGGCGGCAGCTTGCACGACCGCCTCGCCGAAATGGGCCCGCCAGCTGTGCTCCAGGCAATTGCCGGGCTGGCTGCCGGCACCCTGCAAGGTGAAGTGCAGGACGATAGCCTGGCCACCTACGCCCACAAATTGAACAAGGACGAAGCGCGCATTGACTGGAGCCGTCCGGCCGTCGAGCTGGAGCGACTGGTCCGGGCTTTCAATCCATGGCCGATCTGCCACAGCACACTCAACGGCGAAGCGTTGAAAGTGCTCGCCGCCACCTTGGCCGACGGCAAAGGCACCCCCGGCGAAATCATCGGCGCCAGCAAGGACGGCCTGCTGGTTGCCTGCGGCGAACAGGCGCTGTGCCTGACTCGCCTGCAACTGCCCGGCGGCAAGGCCCTGAACTTCAGCGACCTGTTCAACAGCCGGCGCGAAAAATTCGCTGTCGGCACCGTCCTTGGCCAAGCGGTGGACGCGCAATGAACCCGCGTCTGGCCGCCGCCAAGGCACTGACTGCCGTGCTCAACGGCAAAGCTTCGCTCAACAGTTCGCTGCCGACCCAGCTGGACAAGGTCGAAGACCGCGATCGCGGCTTCACCCAGGACCTCGCTTTCGGCACCGCGCGCTGGCAGCCACGCTTGTCGGCGCTGGCGGCCAAGCTGCTGCAAAAGCCCTTCAAGGCCGCTGATACCGATGTCGAGGCGCTACTGCTGGTCGGCTTGTATCAGTTGCTCTACACCCGTGTTCCGGCCCATGCCGCCATCGGCGAAACGGTTGGCTGCGCCGACAAGCTGAAAAAACCGTGGGCAAAAGCCCTGATCAACGCCGTCCTGCGCCGCGCCCAACGTGAGAGTGAAGCGCTGTTGGCAGAACTGGAGCACGATCCGGTAGTGCGCACCGCCCATCCGCGCTGGCTGCAGAAGTCGCTCAAGGCCTTCTGGCCCCAGCAATGGGAGGCCATCTGCGCGGCCAACAATGCGCACCCGCCGATGATTTTGCGGGTCAATCGTCGCCATCATTCCCGCGACGCTTACCTCGCCCTGTTGAACCAGGCCGGTGTTGCCGCACAACCCTGCGTATTCAGCCAGGACGGCATCGTCCTCGACACGCCAGGCGACGTGCGCAGCCTGCCGGGCTTCAGCGAAGGCTGGATCAGTGTGCAAGACGAAGCCGCGCAACTGGCGGCCGATCTGCTCGATCTGGCACCCGGCCAACGCGTGCTGGATGCCTGCTGCGCCCCGGGCGGCAAGACCTGCCATATTCTTGAAGTTGAACCGGCGCTGGCCGGCGTGGTGGCAGTGGACCTCGAAGCCAAACGCCTGCTGCGGGTACGGGAAAACCTCGATCGCCTACGCCTGGATGCCGAGCTGATCGCCGCCGACGGCCGCGACACTCAGGCCTGGTGGGACGGCAAACCGTTCCAGCGGATCCTGCTCGATGCGCCGTGCTCGGCCACCGGGGTGATTCGCCGTCACCCGGACATCAAGCTGACTCGCCAACCCGACGACATCGCCGCGCTGGCCACTCTGCAGGGCGAGTTGCTCGACGCCATGTGGAAGACTCTCGAGGTGGGCGGCATCCTGCTGTACGCCACCTGCTCGACGCTGCCCACCGAAAACACCGAAGTGATCGAGGCGTTTCTCGCCCGCACCCCGGGTGCCCGCGAGCTGGATATCGCCAGCCAGGCCGGTATCAAGCAGCCCCATGGTCGCCAGTTGCTGGCACAAGAGGGTGGTCATGACGGGTTCTATTACGCCAAGCTGATCAAGATCGCCGCCGCGCGCGGTTAAACGATTCCAAGGGAGTGACTGGATGAAAATCATCATCCTCGGCGCAGGGCAGGTGGGCGGATCGCTGGCGGAGCATCTGGCCAGCGAAGCCAATGACATTACTGTGGTCGACACCGACGGCGAACGCCTGCGCGACCTCGGCGATCGCCTCGACATCCGCACCGTGCAAGGTCGCGGCTCGCTGCCTACCGTGTTGCGCTCGGCCGGTGCCGACGACGCCGACATGCTGGTGGCGGTGACCAACAGCGACGAAACCAACATGGTCGCCTGCCAGGTGGCCCACACCCTGTTCCACACCCCGACCAAGATCGCCCGGGTCCGCGAAGCGTCCTACCTGACCCGCGCTGACCTGTTCGACAACGACGCGATTCCAGTGGACGTGCTGATCAGCCCGGAACAGGTCGTGACCAACTACATCAAGCGTCTGATCCAACACCCTGGCGCCCTGCAGGTCATCGACTTCGCCGAAGGCAAGGCGCAGTTGGTGGCGGTCAAGGCCTATTACGGCGGGCCGCTGGTAGGTCAGCAATTGCGTCAGTTGCGCGAACACATGCCCAACGTCGACACTCGGGTTGCCGCGATCTTCCGTCGCGACCGGCCGATCCTGCCGCAAGGCGATACGGTGATCGAAGCGGACGACGAAGTATTCTTCATCGCTGCCAAAGCGAATATTCGCGCAGTCATGAGCGAAATGCGCCGCCTCGACGAAAGCTACAAGCGCATCGTCATTGCCGGCGGTGGACAGATTGGCGAGCGCCTGGCCGAGGCCATCGAGAGTCGCTACCAGGTCAAGATAATCGAGATGAGCCCGGCGCGTTGCCGCTACCTGTCGGACACCCTCGACAGCACCGTGGTATTACAGGGCAGCGCGTCGGACCGTGACTTGCTGCTGGAAGAGAACATTGCCGACGCCGATATCTTCCTTGCACTGACCAACGACGATGAAGCCAACATCATGTCGTCGCTGCTGGCCAAGCGCCTGGGAGCGAAGAAGGTGATGACCATCATCAACAACCCTGCCTATGTCGACCTGATCCAAGGCGGCGATATCGATATCGCCATCAGCCCGCAACTGGCGACCATCGGCACCCTGTTGGCACACGTACGCCGCGGCGATATCGTCAGCGTGCACTCATTGCGCCGCGGCGCGGCTGAGGCCATCGAGGCGATTGCTCACGGCGACGCGAAGTCCAGCAAGGTGATCGGCAAGGCCATCGAAAACATCGCATTGCCGCCGGGTGCCACCATCGGCGCGATCATTCGTGACGAAGAAGTGCTGATCGCCCACGACGACACGGTGATCGAAGCCGGCGATCACGTGATTCTGTTCCTTGTGGATAAAAAGCACATCCGCGATGTGGAGAAGCTGTTCCACGTGGGCTTGAGCTTTTTCTGACAATCACCAGGAGGTTTTCAGATGCTGGAGTCGCTGGAAAAGATGCTTGCCAAGGGTGTGGATAACTCCCTGCTGCGCTTCGGTCTGGGTAAGGGTTATCTGGACCTGAAGGACTACACCAAGGCCGCCGAACATCTGCGCAAGTGCGTCGAGTTCGATCCGAAATATTCGGCGGCGTGGAAGCTGCTGGGCAAGGCGTTGCTGGGCTTGGAAGATCATGCGGCGGCGCGCCGGGCCTGGGAGCAGGGGATCAGCGCGGCGCAGGCCCACGGTGACAAGCAGGCAGAGAAAGAGATGGCGGTGTTCCTCAAGAAACTCGACCGCCACCTCTAGGCACTGATTTCAGTACCAGCGTTCTTCACCCGGCGGACGCTTCTTGAAGCGCTTCATGCTCCACATGTACTGGCTCGGATAGGCCCGCACATAACGCTCAACCACCTTGCTCATCGCGGCACAGGACGTCTCGGTATCGGTGCTGTACATGTCTTCGGGGGCCGCTTCGAGGATCACTTTGTAGCCTGAGCCGTCGGGCAGGCGCAGGGCATGCAGGAACACCCCGACCGCCTTGCCACCGGCCAGCATGTTCGGCACGAACTTGCTGGTCAGGGCCTGGGTGGCGAAGAAGGGCACGAAGATCCCGGCGGACTCGGCCGGCTCCGGATCAGCCGGAATACCCACGGCGCCACCTTTGCGCACTTCCTTGATCACGCTGAGAATGCCTTCCTTGGTGGACGCTGCCACCCGATTGCCCAACTGCACCCGCTGCTTGCGCAGCAGTTCATCCACCGCCTTGAGCTTGGGCGGACGGTAGAAAATGATCGGCTTGCACTGGCTGCAATAGAAGTGATTGAGCACTTCCCAGTTGCCCAGGTGACTGGTGATGCCCACCACGCCTTTACCCGACGCCAAGGCGTCCTTGAGCACGTCCAGGCCTTCGACTTCACGCACCAGGTCAATCGAACGCTGGGCCGGCCAGATCCACGCACAGGCACTTTCGGTCAGGGATTTGCCGATGTCCTTGAGGCTTTGGCCCACCAGACGCTCACGCTCGGCGGGGTCCATCTCGGGAAAACATTTGGCGAGGTTGATGCGCACCACGTCGCGGGAACGGTTGGGGGTTTTCCACATCACCCAGCCAATCGCCGAACCGACCGCCTGCACGGCCCGCCACGGGAGCAGGGCAAACAACCGCAGAGCGCCCACCAGCAAGGCGCCTTTAAACTTATCCACAGGTCACTCCTGTTGTCTGAATCCTGTTGCGAGCCGACTATTCTAACCGCCCGCCGCCAACTCGGCGTAACGATCACAATCGAGCGTGTGGTCCATGACCATGCCCGAGGCCTGCATCAGGGCATAACAGATGGTCGGACCGACGAAGGTGAAGCCGGCCTTTTTCAGCCCGCGACTCATTTCCACGGCGACCGGGGTGACGGCCGGTACCTGGGTGCGGTCCTGGAAATGATTGACCGTCGGCACCCCGCCAACAAACGACCAGAGAAACTCCACCGGATCCTCCAGCGCCAACCAGGCCTGGGCGTTGCGGCGCGCGGCCTTGAGCTTCAGGCGGTTGCGGATGATCCCGGGGTCGAGCATCAGATCGTCGATTTCAGCATCGCTCATCTGCGCCACACGTTGCACATCGAAGCCGTACAACACTTCCCGATAGCGCTCGCGCTTCTTCAGCACGGTGATCCAGGACAGACCGGCCTGGAACCCTTCGAGCAAAAGCAACTCGAACAAGCGCTGCGCGTCGCGTAGCGGCACGCCCCACTCCTGATCGTGATAAGCCATGTACAGCGGATCTTCGGAACACCAAAAGCAGCGTGGCATAAGGCTCCAGGGGGCGTGCGCACGAACGAATCGGGTATACTCCCGCTCTTTAAATCGCAGCCCAAGAAACAGGTGAATTTCGTGAGCCAGCCTACGCCAGCCGTGCGTACCTTCCAAGACTTGATCCTCGCCCTCCAGCAATACTGGGCCGAGCAAGGTTGTGTGGTACTTCAGCCCTACGATATGGAAGTAGGCGCCGGCACTTTCCATACCGCCACGTTCCTGCGCGCCATCGGCCCGGAAACCTGGAACGCCGCTTATGTGCAGCCCAGTCGTCGCCCGACTGACGGCCGCTACGGCGAAAACCCGAACCGTCTGCAGCACTACTACCAGTTCCAGGTAGTCCTGAAGCCGAACCCGGACAACTTCCAGGAGCTGTACCTGGGTTCCCTCAAGCACGTGGGCCTCGACCCGCTGGTGCACGATATCCGTTTCGTCGAAGACAACTGGGAATCGCCGACCCTGGGCGCCTGGGGCCTGGGCTGGGAAGTCTGGCTCAACGGCATGGAAGTGACCCAATTCACTTACTTCCAGCAAGCGGGCGGCATCGAGTGCTATCCGGTGACCGGCGAAATCACCTACGGCCTGGAACGCCTGGCCATGTACCTGCAGGGCGTGGACTCGGTCTACGACCTGGTCTGGGCTGACGGCCCGATGGGCAAGGTTACCTACGGCGACGTGTTCCACCAGAACGAAGTGGAGCAGTCGACCTACAACTTCGAGCACGCCAACGTCGAAAAACTGTTCGAACTGTTCGATTTCTACGAAAGCGAAGCCAAGCGTCTGATCGAGCTGGATCAACCGCTGCCGCTGCCAAGCTATGAAATGGTGCTGAAGGCTTCGCACACCTTCAACCTGCTGGATGCGCGCCGGGCGATCTCGGTGACCGCGCGTCAGCAATACATTCTGCGTGTGCGCACCCTGGCGCGTTCCGTTGCGCAAGCCTACCTGCTGGCTCGCGCCAAGCTGGGCTTCCCGATGGCGACCCCGGACCTGCGTGATGAAGTACTGGCCAAGCTGGAGGCTGCACAATGAGTGCTCTGGATTTTCTGGTTGAACTGGGCACTGAAGAACTGCCACCCAAAGCCCTGAACACCTTGGCTGAGGCGTTCCTCGCCGGTATCGACAAGGGCCTGCAAGCTGCCGGCCTGAACTACGAAACCAAAACCGTTTATGCCGCCCCGCGCCGCCTGGCCGTGCTGATCACTGCACTGGCCACCCAGCAACCGGATCGCAGCATCAACCTCGACGGCCCGCCACGTCAGGCCGCGTTCGATGCCGAAGGCAACCCGACCCAAGCGGCGCTGGGCTTTGCCAAGAAGTGCGGCGTCGACCTGAGCGAAATCGATCAGAGCGGTCCAAAGCTGCGCTACAGCCAGAACATCGCCGGCAAGCCGACCGCCAGCCTGTTGCCGACCATCGTCGAAGACTCCCTGAATGACCTGCCGATCCCGAAACGCATGCGTTGGGGCGCGCGCAAGGAAGAATTCGTTCGTCCAACGCAATGGCTGGTGATGCTGCTGGGTGACCAAGTCATCGACTGCACCATCCTGGCGCAGAAAGCCGGTCGCGATTCCCGTGGCCACCGCTTCCATCACCCACAAAGCGTGCGCATCGGTTCGCCATCCAGCTACCTGGCCGACCTGCGGGCCGCCTATGTGCTGGCCGACGCCAACGAGCGTCGCGAGATCATCAGCAAGCGCACCGAAGAACTGGCGACCCGCCAGGAAGGCACGGCTATCGTTCCGGCCAACCTGCTGGACGAAGTGACCGCGCTGGTCGAGTGGCCGGTGCCGCTGGTGTGCTCGTTCGAGGAACGCTTCCTCGATGTGCCGCAAGAAGCCCTGATTACCACCATGCAGGACAACCAGAAGTACTTCTGCCTGCTGGACGCCGACGGCAAGTTGCTGCCACGTTTCATTACCGTGGCCAACATCGAAAGCAAGGACCCGCAGCAGATCATCGACGGCAACGAGAAGGTGGTTCGTCCACGCCTGACCGACGCCGAATTCTTCTTCAAGCAAGACAAGAAGCAGAAACTCGAAGATTTCAACCAGCGCCTGCAGAACGTGGTGTTCCAGGAAAAACTCGGCAGCGTCTACGACAAGGCCGAGCGCGTTTCCAAGCTGGCCGCGTTCATCGCCCCGCACATTGGCGGCAACGCTCAATGGGCGGCGCGCGCGGGTCTGCTGTCCAAGTGCGACCTGGCGACCGAAATGGTCGGCGAGTTCCCGGAGATGCAAGGCGTCGCCGGTTACTACTACGCCCTCAATGATGGCGAGCCAGAAGACGTCGCCCTGGCACTGAACGAGCAGTACATGCCGCGCGGTGCGGGTGCTGAACTGCCAAGCACCCTGACCGGTGCAGCGGTGGCGATTGCAGACAAGCTCGACACCCTGGTCGGGATCTTCGGTATCGGCATGCTGCCAACCGGCAGCAAGGACCCGTACGCCCTGCGTCGTGCGGCCCTGGGCGTGTTGCGCATCCTGATCGACAAGAAGCTCGACCTCGATCTGACCGACGCGGTGGCCTTCGCCGTTGCTGCGTTCGGTCCGAAGGTCAAGGCCGCCGGTCTGGCTGACGCGGTCCTGGAATTCATCTTCGACCGCCTGCGTGCGCGCTACGAAGACGAAGGCGTGGATGTTGCCACCTACCTGTCGGTACGTGCACTGAACCCGGGTTCGGCACTGGACTTCGACCAGCGCGTGCAAGCCGTGCAGGCATTCCGCAAATTGCCGGAAGCGGCTGCCCTGGCCGCCGTGAACAAGCGCGTGTCGAACCTGCTGAGCAAGCTCGAAGACAGCGTGCCGACCACCGTCGAAGCCAAGTACTTCGACAACGCCAACGAGTTCTCGCTCTATTCGGCTATTCAGCAAGCCGACCAGGCGGTACAACCGATGGCTGCCGCTCGTCAGTATCGCGAGTCGCTGGCGCGCCTGGCCGCCTTGCGCGAGCCGGTGGATGCGTTCTTCGAAGCGGTGATGGTCAATGCCGAGGACGCCAATGTGCGCGCCAACCGCTATGCGCTGCTGGCGCGTCTGCGTGGCCTGTTCCTGGGTGTAGCCGACATTTCGTTGCTGGGGTAAGACCGTTTGAAACTGCTGATTCTCGATCGGGATGGGGTCATCAATTACGACTCCGACGCTTACATCAAATCGGTGGCGGAGTGGATTCCGCTGCCGGGCTCGATCGAGGCGATCGCGCAGTTGAGCAAGGCCGGCTGGACAGTGGCCGTGGCCACCAACCAGTCCGGTATTGCTCGTGGCTATTACGACATCGCCACCCTGGACGCCATGCACGCGCGTTTGCGCGAGTTAGTGGCCGAGCAGGGCGGCGAACTCGGCCTGATCGTCTATTGCCCGCACGGGCCTGACGAAGGCTGCGAATGCCGCAAGCCAAAACCCGGCATGTTGAAAACCATTGCCGCACATTACGACGTGTCGCTGAGCCACCTGTGGTTCGTCGGCGACAGTCTCGGTGACCTGGAGGCCGCAAAAGCCGTCGATTCTCAGCCTGTTTTGGTGAAAACCGGGAAGGGCGAGAAGACGCTGGGCAAGACCTTGCCGGCAGGTACGCTGATTTTTGACGATCTGGCGGCAATTGCCGCAGAACTTATTAACAACTAGAGCGATTCTGGCAGCCTGTCGTGGGACTGTTCAGAGCGCGCTTTTGGAAGGCGGGCACTGACCCGCAACGGTAAACGCGACCATGTCGATCTTGCAGGCAATCAGAACCTTTCTTTTTTACCTGCTGCTGGGCACCAGTTCGTTGCTGTGGTGCAGCCTGAGCTTTTTTATCGCGCCTTTCCTGCCGTTCAAGGCGCGTTATCGATTCATCAACGTCTATTGGTGCCGCTGCGCCCTGTGGCTGAGCAAAGTGTTCCTTGGCATCCACTACGAGATCAAAGGCGCTGAGAACGTCCCGCAGCAGCCTTGCGTAATCCTGTCGAACCATCAGAGCACCTGGGAGACATTCTTCCTCTCGGCTTACTTCCAGCCATTGAGTCAAGTACTCAAGCGCGAACTGCTGTTCGTGCCGTTCTTTGGCTGGGCGATGGCGATGCTGCGACCGATTGCTATCGACCGCGATAACCCGAAGGCCGCACTCAAGCATGTGGCCAAGAAGGGCGATGAACTGCTCAAGGACAATGTCTGGGTGCTGATTTTCCCGGAAGGCACCCGCGTCCCGTTTGGCACGGTTGGCAAGTTCTCCCGGGGAGGCACGGCGCTGGCGGTCAATGCTGAACTGCCGGTACTGCCTATCGCACACAACGCCGGCAAGTTCTGGCCGAAAACCGGCTGGGCGAAAAAGCCTGGGGTGATCACCGTGGTGATCGGTGAGCCCATGTATGCCGAAGGCACCGGTCCACGGGCGATTGCCGAACTGAACGACCGCGCGGCTGCGTGGAATGAGCAGACCCAGCGCGACATGGGCTCCTTGCCGCCACTCGCAACTGCGACCGAGCCACAGGCGATTTGAGTTTCTGTGGATAACCTGTGCACGGTTTTCTTTGAAATCGTTTCATTTATCACTTAAGTCTATGATTTAGATACATATTTCTTAAGCTGATAAAACAGGGAAAAACGTGCATAAGTTTTCGCAGTGACCCAGAAAACCGGCTTTTTAGCCGGTTTTTTTATACCCGTCCGGCGCCTTGTCTAATTGAATACACGCCCATAAAAAAGGCCAACGCAAAGCGTTGGCCTTTTTTGTACCAGCTGAGTAAACGCGGGTGTCGATGGGCATATTAAGTGTCATGGCTACCCTAGGTGGAATCAGGGTTCCACGTGGAACATGGGCACCATAAATGTCGCATTTGAGCCACGATAAGTGTCGTACTGCGGTTATTTGACCATATTAAATGTCGTTTCCGGAACCAGCATCCTCACCGTACTGAAGGAGCTTGCTGGCTGCGTCCAAAATCGAAATCCATGGGACCGACTGTGCTGCTAGAGCAAGTCCATAGTGGCTAGAGAGTCAGCCATTCGGTACCCCATCGCTTTGTAGCCCGCCTGCCGCTTATCCCACATCCTCATCAACGCGACATTACCCGCGTCTACGAAGTCGATCACTCGCACGTCGGCCTTATCGGCATGCGCTCGATGCAACCGGCCTGCGTATTGCTGAAGAATTCCTTTCCAAGAGATAGGCATTGCCAGCACCAATGTGTCCAATGCTGGATGATCGAAGCCTTCACCAACTAGCTTTCCAGTTGCAACGAGGACGCGTGGAGCATCGGGTGGCAGTGAGTCAAGATCGTGCATGCGGGCGATTCGCTGCTTTTTTGGCACACGCCCATGAAGTGTAAAAAGGTTATGCACGCGCCCCTTCAATTCAGTCTCAAGTGCATCCACATGTTCAGTACGCTCAGTCAGCACCAAAATCTTCCTACCTTGGCTAAAGGCTAGCTCAACCTCGGAGACAATTTTAGCTGTACGCTCGACATCGTCGGCTAAACGTCGAAATACATCCTGAATCCCTGAGCCATCGGGGACGACAATGGGCTTGGAAAGTAATCGGGGCACCACAGACAAATCATGAGGGGAACTTGCCGGTCGAGTAGCAGAGTGCCGGATCGGTCCGCATTGCATAAAGATGATAGGTTGCTGCCCATCACGTCGTATTGGAGTTGCTGTAAGTCCCACCACATACTTTGCAACAGCACTTCTCAGTAACGACTCGAACGAGACCGCTGACACGTGATGGCACTCATCAACTATGATCTGGCCGTAGTTTTTTACCGTATCGCTGACCTCACCTTTTCGCGATAAAGACTGCATTACAGCGATATCGATGACACCTGTGGGTTTTGCCTTTCCACCACCGATAGTACCCACGACTTCATTGCCAACACCTAGAAATGCATGCAAACGCTCTTGCCATTGCCGTAGCAGCTCAGTCCTATGCACGAGCACCAACGTGTTAACACTACGCTTCGCTATCAACGCGGCGGCAGTTACGGTTTTGCCAAATGCTGTCGGCGCACACAGGATACCGACGTCATGACTAAGCATCGAGCTGACCGCAACTTCCTGATCAGAACGCAACGTGCCGAGAAAGCTCACGTCGATGGGGTCGCCCGCAAAGCGTTCATCTTGGAACTCAGCGGTGATTCCATTTTCCTCCAGAAGCTCCAGAGCCGCATCCAAGCATCCCCGTGGTAAGGCGATGTGTTTAGGGAAATTTTGCGCGCAGCCAATGATCCGAGGCTTGTTCCAGACGGACATTCGCATTGCCTGGGCTTTATAAAACTCAGGATTTTGAAATGCCGCGAGTCGGACAAGTTGGTTTGCCAAGGGTTGCGGTAACTCCGATTTTTCGAAGTACACCAAGTTTGCCAATGTGATACGGAGAGACGCAGGTAACGGGCAAGTCAACTTATGCGATCTAGTACCGCGGCCTTTCCAAGGCTCTGCATCCCCCTCGTCCTCGACATACGCGACGCCTACAGGATCACGGTTACCCATCGCCCGGATAATAGCCGGCTCAATATCCCCAGGGCTCATCCGCTGAATGGAGGCCAGAAAGGCCCATTGATCGGAATGAGGTTCCAGTGAGTCATCTACAAATACGCTGTTATTTTGCGCCCTTGCACGCTTTTGCAAAGGCAGAGCAATGAGGTTCCCAAAGCCACCCTTCGGCATATAGTCCTGGTTTGGAAACAGTCGATCATAGGAACTGAGTGCCAATTGGCGAGTACGCTCACAGGCATGACTGATGATCGAAGCACCTAGGCGGCGTGCATCAAAAGCAGAAACATTACGGTCGAAAAAAATCCACGCATGAGCACCATTGCCTGAGCGTGAAATCTCCAATGCCACTGGGACATTTAGCTCATGACACGACTGAACAAAAGCTCGGGCATCATCACGCCATTCAGCTTCATCGAAGTCGACGGCCAGAAAGTAACAGGTGTCATCAGGGAGCAAAGGATAGATACCAACCACCACGTCGCCTGCCAAGTGACGAAAAATCACCTCATCAGTCAGCGGCAGCAATTGACGATTGCCGCAATCGCCACATTTGATTCGCGGCTTCTCACAAACCCCAGGGCGCCATTCGTTAGCACAGGCTGGCGCGTATCCTGACTTGCCGGCCTTGCTTTCCCAACGGATGGGATAAACGTCGGCTCTACCGCGAAACAGGTTTCTGAATAGGTCAACCTTGGCATCTGTATTGAGCAGCCGCGAAGCCTCAATTTGAGCAACCGGTATCTTCACCGGCTCAACAGGCAGGTGCCAATCAATCCCATGAGCGTCAAGCAAGGCAATTAGCCTCGCGTTCTCAGCTTGTAATGTCGCCAGCAGATTGGCGTCTGTCACAGCTTTCCACCTCTACCATTCAGAACCAGCGCACAACCCAGCGCTGCTGACCTCAATCCAACAGAAACATAGCGGTTATCAAAAGTCCAAGATTCTGATCTCGCATCCACGATGCTTGAGCGGCGTCTCTAATGTCCAACGACTTCAAGCAGTCCCTTAATCCACGCGATGGGCTCCGGCTTTCCTTTGGAGTCAAACACAAACTCTTGCCCTCGCGCTGCGCTTTTGAGAAGACAGAATTCCCCATCGGAAGTCCAACGATTCAGGTCTGGATGGAAGCTCAACATAGATATTCCGTCACTAGGGAACAACCAAGACGGCATCCTCCATTGAGTTTGGTTTAGAGCACCTGGTGCTGTGAGCATCAGGGTGTCATGAATATGGGGAAACACCCCTGCACCAGGAGTATTCGTCAGCTGCCCATCGAAAACCAAATGGTCAGCTGCCAAATACAACGTGTTCGCCTTGTCTTTACCATAAGAGAAGTGGGGGTGATAGCGCGCCCAGGGAATGGCCGTATCAGCTAAATCATCCACTTTCAAAATTTCTCCGACTTGCAGCCATCCCCAGATAATGTGCCGAGCGGGTTCACTTCTAATGAATCTCCAGACACCATCAATTTTTTCGACGGTCCGAAAAGAACCAAAGAAAATGAAGATATCCCCAGCCTGTACCTTTTGATTGAGCAGGTGCCCCTGTGCGCTACCAGTTTGACCGAGTACAGGCCTCCATCCAGGCTGCCGTTTCAAGGCTGTGTGACGCAAATCGGGATCTAGATGGGCGAAATGTCGCACACGCTTCGGTTCATCTGTTAATTGCGCAACCAGCTCGCCCACATCAAGGCCATCGAACTGGATATCGGAGTATCCAATAGACGAAGCTTTGTCTGGGATAGGTAGGGAAAACAAGCGTCCATCCGGCAAGATTGGACTTGGGCAACCACCGGCAGCTGAATCAAAACCCTTTCGACTTAAGATGATCCGCATCGACGTCCTCCACAGGGAGTTTTGTTCAGCACTTCGTCTTCCGGCCAATCCGTCGGGTTGCTATGTCGCCCTGGCTGATAGCGCTCTTTAATGTATTGGATGAAACGCAAGGCCTGTTCAGGTGGCGTCAAACGCCCGTGTGCTGACTGCCCCTTCGGTAACCATGGCCGACACTCGACGGGAATGCTTATTGCGCGAGCGCCAAAGTAGTAAAACGTATCCGCCACCAGAACGTACTGACCTGAAATGTCTCGTTTTAGGTCGAATTCGCTAGGCCCAGAATCAGCCCAGTGGTTCGGATTTTTGAGCTGTTCGAAGTGTGAAAACTCGCATGCACCGGTTACCAAGGGACGGTAGATATTGTCGCCTGCCTTGGGTATAGGGCCAGGCAGTTGCATGTCCGGAATCTTGTCTTGAAAACGATGATCGTTGAAGTAATCACGCAAATGACGCTTCTCGCCAACCCGCATAAGGTAAATCAATCGCTCTTCACCGACGTGATCACCGGTCAGTGTCACTGACGTGAAACCTGCAATCCATTGACCTGCATGCTTGGCCCGGCGAATCATGGGTTTACAGGTCGCAAGGGTGAGAGTGCAGCCAAAAGGGTTAGGCGCGAACCCTGTGTCGTGGGTCATCTTGTAGCTAAACAATTGCATCAAGGCCTCCTTACTCGATGAGTTCACAACCCCTACGGGCTGACCACCGTCGCATCGGTAAAGGCCCAATTTGCAAGGCGTTGCTCGACGTAATCTTGAGACAACCGCTCCTGTTCCAACCGGCCAACCCCAAAACTATTGGAGCGTAACCCGTCAAATAAGACCCGCTCGACAAAGGTCAGGCCCTGCTCAGGCAGCTCTGCTGGCCGCTCTTCACACACTCCCCGATCAACGTGCGCAAGCAATGTCTCCTGATCCATCATCAAGGCCTCAACATGCGGCTGTCTTTGTCTCGCATCGGCGAGAAACCTCAAACCCCAGGTATCAAGATCGCCCCAGTACCCAACACGTCGATCCTTCAGCCATTCAGCTTGTAGCCAGGCTGTGTTGGCTCCTCCGCCAAATACCGCAACGGTGTTTGGTAATTCGGGAAGCTCGTATCCAGCTTGGAGGTTCTCAACGACCAGCACGTTCCGAGCGGGCAAGGGGTAAGTCACCAGATGCTCGAAGGGCAATCGAAGGAGATCAATCCCAGCAAAATACTCTTTCGCTTCAGTGCAAAGTGGTTTCACGTGAAGCCAATTAGACGGAGTCGCGCGACAATCTAGCCAAGCTTCTAATCCACCGTGGGCGGAAATCTCCTGGCCATGCATCGCATCCAACAGTGCGATAATCAGCGTCTGGTTCAGCTCTACGAATTTGGTATCCACGCCTTGGAGCGGTAGGGCCCGCAAGTAGCGTTGCTGGCCCAATCCGCGATGCAGCTGCGGCAGCACACTAACCAGCAAATGGATATCCGCCATCGAGAGCCTCTCTAATTCCCAAAGCTGCTTGATGAGCGTGGTGAACAGAGTCCTGTCCAACGAGAGCAACGGCTCCATTCGCTCCGCCCATCCCTGGCTTCTCTCAATCGCTGTAGCTCCCAGCACAGCTATAAGAGCCTGGGTGGAATTGATTTCCAGCCTGATGGGGACATCACATTCACCGACTTGCCGAAATTGCTTCTTCACCCAAGTCACCTGATGCGGCCATGGCCATTTACGCCAAGCTGCGATATAGCCATGGAAGTGGGCAAGGTCCTCAAGCAGCTGGTTACCCGTTGGAGGCTTCAACGCACAAGTGACTGGGAACGGCCGAGTCCCAAGAAGTCGCTCCCGAAGCCGGCTAGAGTGATCCCACTCCAGCCGACGCAACTCATCAATAGCATCCTCCGGCAGTCGTCCCCAAGCCCTCATAGGGCCGGCTCCACTTCAATCCCCAATGAGCTGGCAACCGTTTGCAAACTTTGTTGTTCATGTCGCGCCAATTGTTCGTCAATCTCTTCCCACGTGACCTCGCAGAGCCGGCTCTCATGCTTCTCCTCGTTACGCTCAGCGATCAACAGCGACCGCGCCGATTCGCGAGCAAGATTGAGGTTCTTGTATGGCGTAATCAGATTCACGTGAATCTTCAGCTCTCGGAATACCTTAAGCACCCGACGGCTCACTGCTTCCGCAGTGTTGGAGAACGCCTCATCCAAGAATACGGTGCAGTAGAGCGGGCGATCACTACCATCGGGGGTGAGCACGTAAGCCAAGCTCGCGGCGACAATGGTTCCAGCAAACGACTCCTTTTCCCCGCCGGACTTACCGCTGGAAGATTCCAGCACATCGCGAACTCTTTTACTGCCTTTCTCAACCTCCTCGGCAAAGAAGGACAGCTGGTAACGCGAGTCAAGGAGGCGAAGGCTTTCCATGTTGCCTGAAGTCGCAGGATTGGTAGCCTTATCCAGCTTCTCGATCAAATCCTTTAGCTCGACAAACCGAGCCTCATGATCATCACTTCCGGCTCTCGCGAGCACACGCATCAGTTGGCTGTTGAAAGCTTTCACGTGCTCGAAAATTTCTGGCCGGCTTCCTAAGCGAAGATAAGTACCTTGCTTAAACTCAGTGCGCTCCAAGACACCGTTGATAGTTTCGATTCGGTCCTGAATATCTTCGCGCTCCGCTTGGATGCCCTGGCTGATTCGAGCCAGAGACTGGGTTGCGTTGCGGTTCAGACGCTCTCGGAAACGCTCCACCAGATCTGGCAAGCCCTCCTTTTCCAAATGGGTAAGGTGGTCGACATACTCATCCAGCCCTTCCACACCTGCGAGCCAGTCATTCGCAATGATTGGCCATTTTGCTTTGAATTCAGCGACTATGCCGCTCGCTTTCGTAGAGGCTTTAACCTCACGGGTATGGGCTTTCTTTTGCACATCCTCCAACTCTGAACGGTGGCGGCCTTCAATCTCCACAGCCGCATCCAAGTCATCGAGATGCAGCTGTCCGATTCGTTTGGTTAGCAACTCGCGCACGGTATCCGTCACACCAGATTTGGCTATCTCGTACGCCCGATCAAGCTGCCGATTCGCTTGCGCGACGTTGATTTCCACCCCACCAACCCTTTTGCTAACTTGCCCTTTCTGTTCCTGAACTTTCTTCAAGTCATCGCCAGCCTGTTCCCAGCGCGCCTTCGCCACTCCCAGCTCACTGCCCGGTCGCTCAAGTGCCTGTAGATCGTCCTTGAGCGATTGCATACGATCTTGTGCAGACTGTATATCGATGGCCGTCCAACTGACTTGGGCGATCCGCTCCCACACTCTTATGTGCTTTTCGAGGTCGTCCATCACTGAACGAGCATCCACGACAAGCTTGTCTAGGCTCAGTACTTCTGCCTCCAGCACGACGCGCTCTGCCCTTAATGCCGTCAGGCGGCTTTTGTTGCTGAAGCCCAGACACCAATAGCGTGGGTCATCAATGCGCTGCTGATCCTTTTTCTCAAAACGCCCTTTATCTAGGTGTACCAACCCCTGAATGGTCATTGAGAAGTCGGTTTGGTCCAGTTGCTCCGTAGACTCCACACAGTGAAGGTCGAAACGCGAGAGATGCTTCTTCAGCCAATCACGATAGCGGTGGGGCTTCCAATCTAGCTTTCTTAGAAAACCATCTACCAGAAATTCAGCGGTTTGCTGATACTGATTGAGCCGAACAACCTGCACCCTTACGTGGAGTCCGGTGTGACGGGTATTCAGCCATTTGGTAACCAAGCGATATTGCTGGTCTGGCACCAGCAGAGTGGTGCGATGCCCTCCCAATGCACGTTCAATTGCACCTCGCCAGGGTCGCTGCTCCTCCTGGACATCAATCAGCTCGCCGACGAAGACAACCTCTGCTCGATCAAGGGACAAACTCTCAACCAACTGATCACGGAGCTTCTGATAGGAGGGTTCAATGTTGGAGTCTGGCCTGGACTCAATTTCATCGATTTCACTCACTAACTCCTTGAGCCGTGCTTGCTCACTGGACAGACTCGCGGCCGATGAGGCAAATTGATCCTGCTTCGCTTGGCGTAACGCGGGCATATCCTCCAGTGCATCTTGCGCCTTAGCTTGATTGAGCCTGAACGGATCTAACGCCAACGTTTCTGGCAAACCGAGAGATCGCGCATCCATTTGATACGCGCGCGCATCACGTACACTCGCGTAATACCCGTCCGTTGCAATTTTCAGTTCCTTCCGAAGACCCTCTAGTCGCTCACCACCTTGCGACTGGTAGGCATGGAACAGTGTCTGTACACGTTCTGTTGCTTGCCCCTCCAAGCTTTCCAGGCGCGTCACCTCATCCGCCAACTGAAGCAGCTCCACGTCATATTGCTTCAGCCTTACCTGCCACAGTCGAGAGCACTGCTCACCAAAGTAGACTGGCAGACTCGCTAGTTCTGCCAAAATTTGCCTCATTTCCTCCCTGGCTTGATTCAGCACCTGGCTGGTGGCGGGCAGTTCAATCAGGGCGTCCCGCTGCCGCCGAGCATCATCAAGTTCGTTATGGATGCTGACCAAGTCATCGAACTCGTTGACCGCAAGCTTGGCATGCTCTCGAACCTGGCTAGGCTCCAGTACCAAGTCTCGAATTAGGCTGGTGAGATCATCAATTTTCTTCAAACCGAGTGCTCGGGAAAGCAGGGCGGGAGCGTTGCGATTTTCCATTCGCAGGAGGCGTAAATACGTTTCTTGGTATTCGGTAAAAGAATCGAACGCATCCACTAAAGGTTCTTCTTTGAGATGCTGCTTCAGCACACGTGCATTGCCCTCACCGAAGACATGCAACAGCTCCTCCAAACGCACATCGCGCTTACCCACCACAAATAGATGTTTGAGGTCTTTGAGCGAGCTGCTGGGCTGGGTAATCCAAAACAAGGCCGCCAACGTGATCTGCGAACCATCTTCCGCTTGGTAAAGCGCCCGGAGCCCTGTTGCGGTAGCCCCAGAGCGCTTCAATAGGGTGGCTGTCTCGTTACCATCATGGGCCTTGCCATAGTTGCCTCGAACGTAGGACATCAGGGTCCGATCCGTGCGGTCCCCTTGAGCAGCCGCGATGTTGAACGACGCCTTGCTGGATGGCAGCAACAGCGCCATCAAGCCATCGATGAGCGTCGACTTGCCTGCACCATTGTCCCCGGTGATGAGAGTACCCTCGGAATCAATCTTCGCGGAATGCAGACCATGGAACGACCCCCAGTTATATACAGAAAGCTCTGATAGGCGAATTTGCCCCGTACTGAACAACTCACTCAGACTCAGCTCCGTCGTCTCAAGCATCTTGCACCTCTTCATCCGTACTGACATCCGCGTCGCCGGCTAGGCGCTCGTATTCCTTCAGAAGGCGTTCAAGAAAATCGGCATTGACGACATAGCGGATCACCGGGGTGATCTCAAAACGCTCGTCGTCTCCCCTAACGGCACTGATTAGGCGCTTCTCTTTGAATAGTGTCAGCGATCCATTGAGCGTCCTGCGTTCGGAACGCGAGCTGTAAGTCAGTGGTAAAAAAGGTGTCATCAATGTCTCAATCCGCTCGATATCAATGATGATCTTCTGCTCACCTGCTGTTTCTCGCTCCTGGTAGTGCTTGCGCAGCACCAGTAACAGCAGCGTGTCGTAGAGGCTGAGCGTGCGCTTGTTGATCAGGCGTGATGCTTCATCTGCTTCCTCGTCCTGCTCTTCCGCCTCCTGCTGTAACAAGATGGCAATCCCGGCCTTCATGTCTAGCAACATACGCATGAACATATTGCCCAAATGCTCTGCGATGAGGACCTCATGCCGGCACAACGCCTCGAATGCAAGGCGTTTACTATCAGCCATCACCACCCCTTGGCGTAGTAACAGCACCAACGCTCGCCGGGCTTCTAACGGCATGCCTACATCTGAAGTCTCAACGGAAGGCGGTACAGCCAGATAATCCTCAATGGGTTCCACTTCATCGCTGACCGAGGGCGGTTCGGGGATATTCGTTCGATATTGATCGAACAGTGCAGGAGCCTGTTGGGAATGCTGTTTTTCCTCGCTCATAAGGCCAGTTCCTTTAGATCCGTTGGAAACTGCTCGGCAGACATAAGCAGCGCGGGAATATTCGCCCGAATCCCATTGCCGGCCCGATCTACGACCACCAGACATTCTGGGTGCTCCAGCATCACCGCACTGACCGCTTTGGCGATTCGCACATGGGCCACCAGCTCTTCCAAGCCACCGGTGATAGGGCGGTGATTGACAATGCCCGCCACCGTCATCGGGCCATGTTCACTGAGCAGCTTCTTAACGTCCTGAGCTACCTCCAGCGCTTTGACGGTATTGAGATGGTCCAACATGCCAAGGCTGGCCACGTGACTGTTCGTGTTGGCCGTCACTTGGCGAGTGTCTAATCGTTCCTCAGGTAGACGCAAATGAATACTGGACGGTGAGCGGACGCGCAGGCTGCCTGTCGGTAGGTTCACTACCACAGGCTCGCGTAAGCCCCGATCCTGCTCTTTGAAATTCACAGCCAGCCGCTCAAGCTGGCGAAGCAGGCGTTCGACTGCCCGCCGTTCTTGTTGAGCACCACTTTCTACAAATGCTCGAAGGCTTTCCTCAGTACGGCGCCTCACGAAGAACACCCGCTCACTTTCCTTGCCCAACTCTCGAACCAGATGGGACAGGTAACGCAGTTCTTCTGGTTTCAGGTACTGAGATGCAGGACGTGCCAGGATTGAGCGGATTTGCTCCCGGAATTCAATGATTCGATTCTGATCACAAAGCAACTGATAAAAACCGTCGAACGCCTGTCCGGCATCGGTTTGGAGCAGCTCGCTTTCATACTCCATCAGCGCCTTTACCACCTCGCCGCGTCCTGACTCAGACTCAATCATGCGGATACGCATGCGCTGATCGAGTTGGCGAATTTCGTCTTCCAAGCGGCGAAAATCACCCGTGAGGACTGACGTCAGCTGATAGAGTCCTCTAATTCGCTCACGTTGCTCGGGGGCTTTGAGTTCTGGCACCTCGCCCATCTGCAACCGTTCAATCTCCAGATCGAGTTCTTGCCGGCGTGCATTCAGCAGCGTGATTCGTTCCTCAGCATTGGGGCTAAGTGCGATAGCCAAATCTCGTACCGCGTCCTGGACGATGCGCAGGTGCGAGGCCGTGGCGTTGGTATCCCGCTGGTCCAAGCTTTGGGCAAAGCGCAACGCCAGCTCGAAGGCGTCGGTTCGGGTGAGCTTGTCATCGTGCTCGCGCAACCAGCCTGCCTGAATCCATTGACGTAGGTAGGTGCCGGCATTGTCGTGCAGGCCAAAAACTTCTTGCCAATGGGGCAATTCGGCCTCTAGCGCAACACGCGCTTTACCAAATGGCACTTCGCTGTCTTGCGCAAAGAGGTCATGGATGAACGCAAGAACAATCGGAGCATTGTCTGCATGTAGCAGGCGCCAGGCCGCATGCTCGGAGAGCAGTCGTCTGAAGCGTGCCTGCTGCTCGTACAAACTCATCGACACCTCCTTCTGCAATGAAACAGGCTCCGGTGCTGCTCACAGACAACATCCGCGTGATGCATCTACGATAGCTGAACGATGACTCTGAACAACTAGCTTCGTCTGTTCGCGCCTATGGTGTCCGATCTGAGCTTGTAGATTGGCCAAATTAGGGTGCACTGGAGCTGCGTTACCCCCTCACCCAAAAAAATTAATCAGCAACTCTCTTGGAGTTGGAAATATACCGAGTGCTAGACAGAGGAGACTCGTAGTAATCCTCGTCCAGAAAACGAAGAAGCTTCTTCAAGTCAGTTTTGTTATTCGGGATGGTTATTTTTCCATCCTCGGTAAGATTGAGATCAAGCTGCATAGTATTGGCTACAGCGCTGATATGCTCTATAGGGTAGTGATCTAACACACCCGACTGAAGAATTAGAGATATTTTCTTCCGCGTTTGAGGCCCAGCATCAAGTACAAATTGATTAATGTCTTCTACAGACATTTTCTCGTGCTGCGCGAAGGAAGAAACCTCTTCGTTCGTGGCTTCTCGATAATACTCGCTCAACTCAAACACGCGCTTTGCGAAGTGAAAGCTTTGGAATTTTAGAACATTGCCCTCTAAAACCGCTAGAAGCTTTTTATCAAATGTCAGCCCAGAGTCAGTCATTTTTTGAAACTGTTCCCCAGAGAAGAACATTGAAAGTAAGGTTCGTGAGATTAAACGCCTCCTTTCAAAAAGCTGGACCAAAATCTGTGTAGCTCCATTGCTCTGAACTCCGACAAACAGAGCCTTTACTAGATCTAAGCTATGATTTTGAGGGTCGAACTGATCCACAGCCAATGGGTTGGCGACCGCAGCGGCAAGGCCATCCACATCCGGAAAATCAGCTATAGATAGCAACTCGCTTTCGTCAGGCGTATATCTGCCATCAAATGGAATAACTTCGTCTATACCTTGGAAAAAACTGTCGCGCTGGCTCTCAAATAATACTCTAACCTCTTCGCCAAGCTCAGCAGACATCGGAAACCTGATTACCCTAGAGCCTGCGAGATCAGTAACTGCAAACAAATTCATTCCATTATCCCTTAATTGACGAATCCAATATACCGTATTCCGTTAACTGCACCACAGTGGTTATGCTTTTTAGATTATTAATCGTTCTCTTTGTTATCAGTAAATATGTTACACCTTCCTGAGTTTCCACTTCATAAAAGTGGTACCCAATAAGTCCTAGGACGGGATTTACATGAAGCGCATGAGTTGTCCACAACACAAACATGAGCATCAGTCCAGCTAATATCCAGGCACCAACTTCCTGGCCCGCTTCCCCTTTAAAAATTAATGGCAGCGCATAGGCGATAAAAAACCCCAGAACCTCTTTATCTGCACTCTTAACTTTCTTTATCGTTATGGGTAATTGCTCAAATTTCGAGGCCGCAGCAGTTACAATCCAGCTTGAAACAATGCCAAGTGCAAGACATGCACATACAGCTAATATAGCCATGAGCCAATCATGATCGCGAGCGGCAAATATATAGGCTAGCGAAATTGAAACCGGAGCGACTGCGGTCAGCGCAAGAATTACTCTAGTCGGCTTTCCTAACATATATCCTCCGTCCCTATACGGGATCATAGCCCAACGCCTATGGGCGCGCCCCAGTTTTCTTCAGGCGCAAAACCTTCATGATTTCACTTATGAAATACTGTGTGTTGGCGCCGACGCCAAATTGACCCACGTGCTGACGCAAGACTGACCCACCTCCAATCTGCCCAAATTCAGCAAAGGCAATGTTTTGCGAGGAACAGACTGGGTCAGTGACATATCGGCAACTGGATCAATTCGGCGTCGGCGCCAACATCGCGTGCACTGTTGGCGAAGGCGCAGCGGATCTAGCAAGCTCCGCAGTTGAAACGATTGCTGAAAACCCTGGTAAGACCGCCTTGCTAATCGGAGCTACGATAGCTACAGGGGGGGTGGCGCTGGCCGCAGCTCCAGCTATTGGAGCTGCGGTTAGTGCCGCAGGCTTTGGTGTTGCGGGAGGTACACTTAGTGGAGCTGCGGCAAGCTCAGCCGGCCTCGCCGCCCTAGGCGGTGGAAGTTTGGCTGCCGGAGGAGCCGGGGTGGCTGGTGGTACAGCGGTTTGTGCTGCTGCCGGCGCTGTCACTGGAGCGACAGTTAGCGGAGCAGTTGTGGCGGTCACATCTGAATCCAACAGCTAAACGTAGATTTCCGACGCGAGCGCAATGACACGCAGGGTCTTTTGGGCCGTTCGGTCGCCTTGGACCGTCCTCCCTGGAAATTAAAAACCCGACTGACCAGCCGGGTTTTTAATGCTCCAGAATAGAAGAATTTTCAGAGAAACCTGTATCGTTTGGCTCCTCAGTATTAGCCAAACGATACCTGGGAAGCCAAATCTCCAATGCTATGCTTCTGACGAAGCGCAGCAACCTGAATCACCGCAGGAATGGTGACACGGTAAGCCGCGCTCGCTACATCAACCGCAGTCCAAGCGCCCGTAATAGCCCAACCAACGGGCCCCATGAGCACGGACATGGTCTTCGTCAGCGCCGCGTTTGCAGCAAGTGTCAGCCCTCTACCTATCAGATGTTTAAGTACAGTATTAACGATGATCAGAGTTAACTGATAAGACTTAAACCCACCGGCTCTAAAGACTGTCTGAAAAACACCGACCATCGCTTCGGGTGTCAAGAGACCAGCGTTACTGATCCCTACGGAGCCCGCAAGCTCTTTGATCTGTGCTGCACTCATGCTTTCAATAGCGTCGGTTAGAATTTTCATCAGCAAATTGCCTTCGATTTTCTCAACACTGCTATTGCTGTTGTAATTGACTTTTAGTTTGTCGCATACGTCCTGCAAGACCTCTCGGTAGAGAACGCCCTTGCCGCCACGGAACATTGTTGCAAACGTGTTCCCGCCAAAACACTGGATTTCAGCCGCGATCAATTCCCAGTATTTGTTATGGTCCGGGTGCCAACGCTTATAAGCGTCATAGGTGGTCAGCTCCTCTGTCATTCTGATGTCTCCATCCTTGTCGTAAACAAGGGTGTAGACCAAGTCATTCAGCGATTCGGAGTCAATTTTTGAAAGAAATTCAAGATCTGGATCTTCTCTATAAGCCATCGTGCGCTCCCTATTATTTTCTCGTCAGCATCCTAGTTCGACAGGACGTAGCCAGCTCAGCTACCCCGCCATCACGCAACAGGGCCATCAATTTGACATCGTCGCGTATAACTTTGTCTAGTTCAAAACATTCCAGAGAGCTATCGGCATAGATAGACCGTGCTTGAACCGTAGATGAAGTCGTGCCGTCAACCAACAGGTAAGCCTCAGACGCACTGTCAGCCGGCATATTTTGGGACGACCGTGACGACGGGCATTCGGCTGCCTGGCGCTGACCGCAAGGAGCGACGGCAAAAATGATGATCGCGTTTTTTCCGTTAGCAGAACCTGAAACAGACCATATGCAGACTGGACGTTGTTTTGGTACGAGGCATTAGCGATCAATTCGTACTTCGTTAAGCACGACAGCCGCTTACCTCCAATCAATGTTGTGAGAAGCGCTGTCCCAATCGAATTTAACTAGAGTCGATAGACTGCCCCCTCGCTAGAATCGATTCGTTGCCCACAGACAAAACGCTCGGCGTCGCGGCACCTATCGAGGAATCACAATCTCTTCATCTAGCACGTCCACCACGCCTGGTTTGAGGGGATCGATCCAATCTGCTTTGGCGCGTCCCCAACGGAGCAGTTCGAGTTGCTCCATAGAATGCTCATGGCGTTCGGCGCTCTCTTCCAGAGCATTGAGATACTCACGAATGACTTGCGCCCGCCGCCAGTTCTGCGCATCGACTTCAAGTTTTGCCAGCCGCTGCTTTTCCGCGTCTTGTCGACGCTTTCGCTCCAGCGCAACTTCGCGAACTCGCTGGCGCTCGGCGTCTTCAATCGCCTGACGTTCATTGCGAACCAGAAACCCGACCGCTCTGGTAGCCATCAGGCCAACGAGTTTGTTGAGCTGTTGCTCAACCGAGTGACGATCCGAGTCCGTTATTTTTCCGCCATAACCATCATCGGCCATCACCTGAAGTCGACCGGACGGCGTGAATTGCCATTTCGGCCAGTAGCTCCAGCCGCCCTTGGCTTTTTCGGCTAACTGAGCAGCTGATGGCACGTAATCTGAACGCAAGGACGATTCATACAGGCGTAAACGCAGAGCGTCGCCAAACATCACGACCTCGACCTGGTGTTTCCCTTGCTGAACGATATACCCACGTTTCTCCAGCGCCTTCAGCAGCGTGTCCGCCACCCTCAATGCGCGACTTTGCAGCGCGGCAGATACCGAAATATTCAGCCCGTTACCGTGCGTCTGAGGCATTCCGCGCTGATCGATGATCGGTCGCACTAATGCTTCGCGAGCAGCCGCGACAACGGGATGCCACACCTTGATGCGCTCCGGTACCACAATCTGGTTTTCGGGCTGCTGCTCAAAGGTCAGTACTTGCTGAAGACGGCTGTCTACCACTTCAGTGGCCTGAGCCTGAGGAGAGAGCTGCCCGACGGGGCGATACAAATAACCGGGATGGCCAGTGTATTCGCGCAGCTTGGGGCGCGGGGGCACGCGCTTACCCGCCTTGACCTTGGCCCAATGACCCCGTGGCGGCGTGGGGATTTGCAGGCGTGAGCAGAGCTTTTTCAGCCCGACGTCGGACAGGCCGTAGCGCGGCGCGACCGCCTGCACCGGCTCGGACCAGACTTCCTCCAGCAGCTTTGCCCGGTCATAGCGTTCCACCATTTAACTCATCCTCGATTATGCGCAGCGCGGTTCGACTCCCCCTGTTCCGCGCCTAACCACGCACCCGGGAAGCCGTCAGGCCCCCCTCGGATCACCTGCCGGGCCCAAGCCGACCTCGCCCGTCACCAGGGAACCATCGTATGGTTGTAAACCAAAGTGTTGATAAACATGTGTTGACAGTCTCCAACCGCTGACATACCGTAAAGACCATATCAACCGTTTACCCAACAGGACATAACCATGGTCGACACCATTAAAGCCGCACTGAGCCAACTCACCACCGAGGCTGACCTGATCCACGGCACCGCCGCCTTGGTCGAGAGCATCAAAGCCCACACCCACCTGTCCTACAAAAAAATCGGCGACGCCGCCGGCGTGACCGAACAAGGCGTGCGCCGCTGGCGTGAAAACAATTCGGGCCAAGCGTCGCGGGTTCAAGCCCTGGTGAACTTTGCTCAGAGCCTCATTACTGCACCGGCGGGGGCGGCCGTACGACCCGCTGCTGGCAACGCCGCCGATGCCCTGCGTGCGGTCACTCCGTTGGCGGTCCAGACCTGCATCAAAGAGGGGCTGGAGACGTTGTTGGGCATCGGCCTCAGCACCTGCACTATCGTAAAGCTTGAGACCCACAACGGTAAAGTCACCATCGAGCTGGCGCTGGAATAATCCTCGACCCCACCAGCCCCTACCGTTCAATTCAAGGCGACGGCGATGGCGTCCTACCGCCCCGTAGTAGCGCCTCACGTTACGCCCCTAAAAGGAATGCACCATGGCTCGTACCTTGCTGGATGTCCAACTCGCCCGCCTGCTGTACCCGCTGCTGATCGAACTCGCCACCGCTCGCCAAACCCTGACCTACAAACAACTGATCGAGCGCGCCCAGGGGCGCTACCCGGAAGATCAACGGGTGGCCAACCTGATTCCGGTGCGCATGGGGCGCATCCTGTGGGTGATCTACGACTTTGTGGCCGCGCGCGAACTGCCGCGTTTGACCCTGATCATCGTCAGCGCCGGGGATCAGTACCCCGGCAGCGCCATGTGGCAGCACGATTGCCTCGCCGAACAACAACGTTGCTTTGCGTTCGATTGGTCCACGGTCGATCAGGCCTTTGACCTGTACGGCCAGCACAGTGAAAAAGCGGTCACGCCCCTGCGGCGTGTCCCCCGTGAGCAAGCGAAACAGCTGATGGCCGCCCACTACCACGATCCGGCGAATGTTTACCCGAGCGGCATTCGCGCTCTGCGCGAAGCCATTATCGAAAACATCATGAACGGCCTGTCGGTGGCGGAGGCGTTTGACATCGAAGCGCAGCTGCTGGCGCCGTCGGCGCACGCATAACCACTCTGGTTCACCGTTTAACTAGCCGACCTAACGCTTGCTTACCCGCTCTCAATAAGGAACTCTGCGATGAACTGTTTCCAGTGGAATATCGACACCCTCGCTTCGCTAGGTCGTATTTTTTTGCACGAGGTGAAGACGAAACTGCGATGCATTGACGGGGCAACCGTGCAATTCGGGAAAATGGGGCAGGGCATACACCCCAATTATCAAGTGTGTTTTCCCAATGGCACCGTGAACACCTATCGCGGCGCCAATCACACCCCCTTTTTGCCGCCTGGTGCTTTTAAGCCGGGACACATCTCCCAGCCGTTTTTCGTAGCGGACCTTCAGCGTGCCTTCGACGCCGCCGTCGCTGCCCGCTAGAGGAGGCAAACCGCTGCGCTGCCTCATCACGAGACTCCGCAGCGGTCGCTTTGTCCCCCTTCGTGGCAGGGGCCTAGGACGACCAACCAGGCACTCGCGCGCCGGCCGGGGTTTCTGCCATCAGCTCATCCAGTGTCAGCTGCTGGCGTACCGACCTGAGCACCAAGGTGTCTTGCTCGAACACGGCGCAATGCATGGCTGAACCGGCCACCAGGTTGTTTTCCAACACAAACGCATTTGGCACGGTAAAAACCAGCGCCCCGTGCCAATGACGAAGAACAACTGTGCTCATGATTTAATCCTCAACTGGGGTGAACGCCGTCAGGCGCCATTCCATCCGATTCCTTCAGGCACACTCGCCGCAACGACCCAAGGCGAGGCAGGCGCAGCACGACATCACCGACTTCAGCTTAAAACCCCGTGCTCGATTTGCCCCACCAACGTGAGTAGCGCCTGTCGCTCCACCTGAGTGCCGAGCAGGTTGTTTGCGCAGCGGCCACCGAGGCCATGCATCGGCTTGCCCATCCATGCCTGAGCTTGAGCCACATCGCCTTCAAATAAGGCGTAGACGCGCGTGAGGACCACAACCAATTGAAAGAGCTGATCACTTTCGCCGGGCGTAAACCGTCCCGATTGACGTCGACGTCGCAGCGTTGAAGCGGGTATCGCCAGTCGCTCGCGCAGCTGCTTCGGCGTCAGCTGGAACTCATGGCCCACACGCTCAAGGATGCAGAAGGGGAAACCCGCTCGAATCAGGGTCAGCAGTGCATCGCCTTGTGCAGGGATTCCCAAGCGTACCCAGCCTACTTCCTCGGCACAGCGGTCAACGATCCAAGAGCGCATGTTCACCCCCTGCCTGGATAGGCCGCGTCAATGTAGGCAGTAACGCGAGCCGAGCCTCGCGGCCGTTTTGAACAAAGCGAGCAAATGCTCCAACGATTGTCGCCCGCCATGCGAGTGAAAGCTCACCACCAAAAAGCATTCGTGTTCACAGGTTTCGATCAGGTACCGGCGTGTGTACTCCACTACCTGAGTGATCGGCTCGGACAGGATCAAGGTCCCGTCGGGGTAGGTAGGGCTTTTATACACCCGTCCGACCACGCAATAGCTGCTGATGTAAGCGTCCAGCACGTACCCCGTAATGAACGCTCCGGGGTAGTTCTCCAGCAGGGCGGTGAGCAGCAGGCTTTTTTTATGCGGCGTCAATTTACGCAACCCGTTCATGCTGTCCCCTGACCTGATGATCGACCTGTCACGGCGCGGCGCACTACCCTCAAGGCGGCTTCCCACCGCCGATCCGCCATACACGGCGATACTGGCGTGGGAGCGGCCTTGAACCGTCAATCCCTCGGCCCTCAATGACGGTGGCGAGCGGTCGGATGAAACCCCTTCTGCAAGATCTCGATGAACACGCCCAATGATCGACGGCCACCCGCCGCGGCAAAACTGGCAATCACATAACGGCTGCCACTTTCCGTTTCACAAATCCAATGACGTCGGTATTCTTCGAGGCGGAAAATATCGGAGGTGCGAATGGTATGCCCATCTTGAAACCAGCCATCGGCCCTCGCTCTGACATGACCGTATACCTGCCCTACACAGCAACACGCGACAATCCGCGCATTGACGATGTAACCCGTGACCGGCCCCTCGAATTCAGTGCGCGTAGCACGTGCCAACTGGCGTAAGGCATAACGACTGGCGGTGAACATTGCTTGCCTCCTGAACTAGCGGTTTAACCCAGGCCTCAGCGATCAGAGGCTGAGTGGTGTTGTGCAACCCGCTTCACATTACGCAAACCATCGCGCTACGCTGACCCGGTACAAGCACTGGGTTGTGCACGTTTGCTGGACTGCGCAGCGCTTACCAGGTCGTCGATGCGAAGCAACATGCCACGGCGAGTTCCCTGACCCGTTCTGGGGGCCAGCGCAGGCTGAACCCCTACGGGCTTCAATCGATTCAACAGCCAGATCGACCGGGTGTTGGTTCGGCGGGCAAGATCGGCGAGTACCGCGAACTCCGACATGAACGTCAACAGATCAGCCAGGGGAATCACCCAATGCGGTTTGCCGCTGACTGACTCTTGGCGAGCGGCCAGAAGGCCTGTCTCAATCCATTCCTTGATCGACTCATGCTTCCAACCTTGCATCCGTGCGAGCTGGGTGATGCTCAACACCATTTCTGGCTGTTCATCGTCAAAACACGCTTTGAGTTCGGCCAGGTCGAAGCGAAGTCCAGAGATGCCCGGTACTCCAGCGATGACCGCCACAGGGAGGATTTCTTGGTGCAGTATTTTTTGCAGGACCAGGCAAATAGCCCTGTCCGGGATACCTCGTCTGATCGAAATATCTTGGAGTCCAGTCCACGTCGACTTATCCACATCTCTGTGCTGAATACCCTGATGAAGGCGAACCACCAGCGCCTCGACATCCGCCGCCAGAAATTCTGCGGAGACCAGTGGCGGACGTTGAGACTTGGTTTTTCTATCCAAGGCTCCAGATTGCATGAGCCGTTCAAAAACCAGCTTGCTGACACCCAGCCGACGACGGACTTCCGTAGTGGTCAGAAACCGCAGGCGGTCTTGGCGGACCTTTTCAACCACGTCGCGGTGAATCGACACGAATCGATTCTTGCCTTTAACGGTCACTTTGCCCTTGATCTCTCCTGTGGTGACGGCCGATCGCACCAGCTCCGAGCCTATACCGATCAGGCGTCCTGCTTCTTCCGAAGACAGCCAGCACTTGTCCTGTAGGTGTTGGGGATCAATGGTGCTGATTCTCAGGTTAAGGTGTCCGTCAAAGTTCAGCGACAGGTGCTGGACCAACGCTTGCCGTAGGCAGTCATACGCCGGATCGGTATAGCGCTGATGCAGCTCGCGGTACCAACCGCCCAAGCGCTTGGCCAGACCGGGTCCTTCGGTACTAGCCAAGCGAGCGCCCAGGGCCTCATCAAAGCGCGTCGGCCATGACCACAGGAGGCCAAAGCCGGTTTGCGCCGATACGATCAATGCACCGACCGACGCTTTGCCGCGCGAGGATTTGGTCGCGGAAATTTCATCGTTCTTAGCCGTGAAGTGCTTACCCAGCAGGTAGAGGAGGTCGACCACACCGGCGGGCGGTGAGCCCGTGCGCCATGCCGGTGGTAGCGAGTGCCGGGCCGGGTGCTCAATGCCCAGCAGGAAGGCTGACAGCGCCAGCGACTCCTCACTGGCCGCGACGGGTGGGCCCAGGGCGTAGGCATGACCACACGCACAGCGATCAAGCGGACTGTCAGCATTGATGCCTTGGCCACAGGCCACGCAACTGGCCACAAGTTGGATGTTGTGACGTGGGCAAGCGGTCACCAGTACATGACTCCACCCGAGGCGTTGATAAGGCTTGTCCGCCATACACTGCGGACAGACTTTGTCGCCATTGCGACACTGGTATTTCGGCCGGAGGATTACGTTCTCGCTGTCTGGAGCCAGCTGGCGAATAGCCAAATCCACGGCATCGACGTCCAACTCCGCTGCGAGTCGGGCAAGCTCAGCCTCGTTGAAGGTCAACCTGAACTTCATCCCGAAGCTGGCCAAGAGCGACTTAACCCCTGGGGCCCAATTATGCTCACTCACACGCCTCAGGAAGCCATGCAGCGACTCGTCAGAATGCGGTTGAAGGCGAACGATCAAACTCATGGCTTCACTCCTTGAAGTACGCCTTTAGGCATGGCCATGTGCGACTCGATCAGCATCTTGGCGAATCCCTGTCCGAGGAGGCTGTCGACAGGCGGATTGCCTTCAAACGGATTGAATTCGAGAAACCGGGTATTCACCGCTTCGGCATAGGCGCGAACCAGGGTCTTCAGAGTGATGCAGTGATCTTTGGCCAAGTGCTCCGCAGCGTGAAACAACTTCACCAACATGCCAATCCGACCGAGGCAGGCTGCATAAACACGTTTGGCATAGTCCAGATCCCTGGCATCGGGCACGCTCCAGCCTGCGTCGCTAAAGGCTTCGCTCAGCGACAACAGAGCACCACGAAACGCCAGTTGCTCACTGTTATCGTTCCAGTTGTAAGGCCGAAATTCGAACACGGCTTCAGCGCGGTCGCGCAATTGTTCATTACGCGCCAAAACCTCGTTTGCCAGAGGCAATCCGGTGAGTACCAAAGTCAGGTTCATTTCTTCGCCCAGCACCTTCAACCAGTCCGCCGCTTCCCGGGCGGCGGTGCGAGAACCACGCTCGGCAAAATGCTGCATTTCGTCGAAGACCAGGACTCTCGTCTGGGTGATTTTGATCAGCTCGCAGGCCATCCGGGTCAGCTCCTCCGAGCTGGAGCGGTTGTAGCGCGGGGAACCCAGGCCCTCCAGCAAGGCGATAGGCAACGAGCGACGGGTCGGATTAACCGGTGTCACCACTCGCACGATAGGCATTCGCCGAATGCCATCGACCACTTTGGGCACGTTGTCGGCCATGACTGTTTTGATCAATTCACTCTTACCGACCCGAGTCGGGCCGAAGATCGGCAGAATCAACGATTCGCCGGCCAGGCCGCGCCTGACCGTCGACTCCAAACGGTCCAATGCCTGACTGAATGTGGCGTGCTCGATCAACTCGTACTTCACCAGCGCATTCATTCGGCGTCTCCTTGGCCTGATTTCTTACGGCGCGGCGCAGCCGTGAGCGTGGCCACCGATGACGGTGTTTCAGTGATCGCCTCAACAACTGGCCGGGGCGGCTCTTGACGCTGCGCCTCAAGCCGCTTTTCTTCGCGCTCCAGACTTCGGGCAGCGCGATTCTGATCCTTCATGCGCCCCCCAGCTGCCCGTTCACGTATTCCCCGGAGCATTTGCATATGCTCGATCTGATAGTTCTCGCCCGACAGTTCGGCATCGGACTTCCTAAGCGCACGGCGAATCTTTCGCGCCTCTTCAAAGCTAATTAGAGGCATGCTCGTTAGCCGGTTGTGGGCTTCGATCAATACGCCAGCATCGCTGGGGTCGACCACAAAAACCGAGCGGCAGTCGAGCGGATTGAATCGTACCTTGACCTTGGTTTTTTGCCCCCTGCGTTGGTACAGCTTGCTCAATTCAAGGCTGTTGTACGTCATGGTTTGGTAACAGACACCCTCTCGGCTCAGCGTCAGTTCATCCACGTTGTAGCGCAAGCAAGCATTCCTAAACTCTTCAGGATCCGGTGGTGGTATCAGGACGTAGCGTTGTTTCAACAACTCCATGGCCCGTGCTGGCGAGCAGCCCGGTTCAAAGCGGTACTCCAGACGTTGAGAAGGCGTCTGCATATACACGTCTGCGACCCACTTGATGATCAAGGCCTCCAACTCCTGGACGGTATACAAGCGCTCCTTCATCGCACGGCCAATCGGATCACGCTCGAATTTCGACTGGGACTTGGTGGAGCCTGGCAGCGTATTGATCAGGCCGGCTTTCAGCGTGCCGAAGAACCGCTCAATGAAGGGCTTGGCTTGGGGCTTGCCAGCCATCGGATAGTCGATGGTGGTGTTCAAGTAGCGCAGTGCGTTCAACACCAGACCGCCGTGATGCTCTTGCGCATTGTCGAGCACCATCGTCTCGATCGCCGCCGGCACCAACCATGGGTGATTCAGGCCGTAGCGCTCGCTGAACGCCTCGCCTTTAGGCGAAAAGCAAAACTCCAACGCCGACAGTACAAAGTCCTGCGAGGGTTTCGCGATGCAACATTTCACCATGACTACCCCACCGGAGGCCACGTCGATACCCACATAACAGTTAGCCCTACCAATCAGCTTGCCATGAACATCGCAGCAAAAAATGTCCAGGGGCGTAGCATCGACTTCCACCCGTTCGTAGGGGCGTTCCACCAACAACTTGCGGATGGCCGCTCGCATCTCTTGATCAAGTGTGGCTTTCGAAACGCGGCCAGGGGCAATAAGCGTCTGCTCCAACTCACGAATACGCCGAGAAACACTGCGGCGCGAAATCCCACGAAATCGAGTATTGCGTTGGGCTGCGCGCGCCCGACATTGATCATTCACCAACTTGGTGATCTGGGTGACGTTGAACTTGTCGGTGTGAAAATAGGACCGCATGATTTCATCGACCACGGTTTCTTCGAAATCCAGATCATCCGGGGTCTGCATCCGACGTTTGTTACCACGGGCACTGAAACGGGGTGCCAGTTGGTCCGGTGAACCAGCAAGCGCGGACGATTTGCGCCAGCGCTGAATCGTCCGTATGGAGGGTAGGGGCAGGTTCTGCTCGACACAGTGGGCTTGAAGACGCTCAATCGTTGCCGTCCAAGAACAGCCATCACGACGCGCCTCTTTAATGTATTCGAGCAGCTCTAGTCGTTGGTCGAGCCCCCCACGCTCCGTCTGCGTTAGGTTGCGCACCGGCATGGGCTGGACAGCGGATACTGTTGGACCGTAGCTGCGGCGATACTGACCCTGTGCGAACCGCTGCTGAAAATCGTCGATTCTCAACACGAACTCTTCGCCTAGCGACCCTTGCAAAACGATCTGGGAAATTTCGGGGCGAATGGACACCACCCGGCGCACTTGGTCGCGCTCCAAGATGATGCTATCGACCGCCAGCGCGCGACTCATGGGCGCACCTGCAAAAGCTGAAAGTGCGACAGATCGCCATAGGCCGCGTGAACCTCGCTGGTGGGCGAGAAGAGCGATTTGGAAAAGTCGGCGCTCAACAGGCCCGCCAGAAGGCCCGCAAGCACGCCGACGCGGCCAGACGTCAAGCGCAGGGCAAGCTCTTCAACCGACCAGCAGGTTGCGGAGTTGAGCAGGGCGCTGATCTCTCTCTCCGCTGTGGAACGAAGTGGCTCAAGATAGCCCGCTCGGAGCAGGTGCAGGCTGGACAGCGCCTGCATGACCGTAGGAGAAACGGCGGTGTCGAACACCACCATGAAACCAATACCGTGCTGACGAAGACAGTCTTCAATCTCCCCGCGTTTCGCTTCGAACGCCTCACGGAACCGATAGTGCTTGGCTTCAATGGCCAATACGCTGCCATCATCCAACCGACAGAGGAAGTCGGGGGTGTAGAAGCGCGGTTTGACGCCTGGGCGTTTGAGGTAATGCTGGCGAGAAGGCAGTACGGTGTTGCTCTGCAATTCGAGCGTGAAGGGTTGCGCCGCAAGCTCGGTTACACGCGGATCAATGTCCAGCATCAATCCCACATCGCGCTCAAGGCCGCTCTCAACGCGCAATTCGCCGCCTTTGCCCTTCAGGGACTTGAGCACGAGTGCACGTCGGCCGCGCCGAACTCTGCGGGCAACATCTCTAGCTGAAGTGGGACTATCGGTGTCTCGGATCATGCGGGTGCTCCTACGATGCACAAAGTGTTAATCGCCGTAGGAGAAAGTCAAATGACTTAATATCTAAGTAACTACAAAATTTGAATACAGTAATACATACAAAAACAATCAAACAAAATTTCTATAGGCATTTCAACTGATTGAAAAAATCCTTAAATATCAATGCAATATAATAAAACCAAAACCACTAAAAACTTTAAGACCAGCGGTCATGCGTCCGCTGATATAAAACTCAGCACTTCGCAAAGATGCACTGAATAACAGCGTTAGAGAGGGCGCCATTCAAGTCGGGAAAAGCACCTACACCCCACTGGAAAACGCTAGCCGATCCTTCCCCGATGGCGAGAAGTGTAACCATCTCATAAAAAGTAGTCAATACTTTTTGACTGACGAAGCGATTGCGACTAGCCTTGTGCGTCTATCTTCTCTACACGCATGTGACGTCTATGACCCGGGACGAGCAAATTTTCAACACATTGGTCGGCGGAGCTACGGCGTTCCCGGCGGCCGACGCGACCCTACTGGCTCTGCAAATCACGGCATGGGCGCGTTTGTCGCGGCTCGGTCAATTGCCCGCCGATCTCAGCTTGTCCAGTCAACGTGAGCTGTCCCCGAACGCGCAAGCAGACAACTTCAGACGTGTGCAACCGTTGATTTCCCCGCAACTAGGTCACACGCTTGCGAAGACCGAACCCACGCTCTCACAGCCCCTGCCGCGGCTGATCGAACAGGCCATGCGGCTGGAGGAGCAAGGGCAGCTGCGCGAGTGGAATGCGGATGATGTGCTGTACTGGTCGTCCGATCGGAACTTGGCACACAGCGCTTACGACCCCAGTCTTGCCAGGTTCCTGGTTTCACTCGCGACCTCAGACTCACCGGCCCAGGTCTACCTGCCGTGGGAAAATTCCGGCCAACTGGCGGCGCGCTGTATCCGGAAAAACATTGATTGCTGGACGGAATCCTCCGCGCCAGTGGCGGCAGAACTGGTGCTGGCACAATTGAATGGTGCGCGTCCTGATGTTCACCGGAACGACCCCGTGTTAATGCCCACCTTGACTGAGCAGGGCCAACTCAAAACTTTCCCGGTCAGCCTGTGCATCCTCGAACACGGACGGCGTTACACCGCCACGGATGTGGAACATGATCCACACGCGCGATTTCCGGAAAAGACGCAGTCGAGCATGGTGTTGAACTTGCGGCATCTCCTCGCGCAGACCAGTGGCAAAATCATTGCGGTCGTTCCCAACAGTGTGCTCTTCAATGCGGGCGCTGAACGGTTGCTTCGAGCCGATTTGCTTCAGAAGCGCATGATCCACTCGGTCATTGCCCTGCCAGGCGGGTTGTTCGCCGGGTCTGCTGCTGCCTCGGTGCTGATTCTCGACACGGTAAATCCTTCCGACACCATTCGATTCGTGAAAGTGACGGATGAGTTCACGGCCAGCGGACCTAAAAAACGCACTGAGCTGGTCAGACTGCCGGAACTGCTGCGAACGGTGAGAGATCGCGACAACAATGCCATGGCAGTGAAAATGGCCGTCAACGACATTCCACGCGACGAATGCAACCTGGAAGTGAGCCGCTACTTACTTGGTGAGCAGGCACACAAACTGGACGTCCTGCTGGCCACTCAACCCACGACCAAATTGCTCGATCACTTCGACATCGTTCGCGCCCGCCAGTACGCCACGACCCTACAAGGGGTGCCGGTTCAAGAAATTCAGGCAGCAGACCTCCCCGACTTTGGCCACGTGCAGCGTGCCAGCAAAGACTCGTTGTTCGATCTCAGAACACCGAAAGCACTGAGCTATTTTGTCGAGCGGGACGACGTATTGATCTGCATGAAGGGGGCAGCGGGGAAGGTCGGCCTCGTGAAGTCGGCACCAGACAGCGGGGCCGGAGGCTGGGTCGCCGGTCAGTCACTGGCCATTTTGCGCGCGCGCTCCCCGGGACAGTACGATCCTGGCGCGCTGATGGTCTACTTACGCTCTCCCATGGGACAAGCCCAACTCAGCCGATTGGTCGTGGGTAGCAGCACACCCACCCTTCAGGGTTCAGCACTCAAAGTAATGGAAATTCCGGCGCTGAACATCGTGCAACAGGGCATGGCCAGCGAAGCGCTGGCGGAAGAAGCGGCAGTGCAATCGGAGATTGACCGCCTACGTCAGAAGCAATCGCAAATCGCCTCGGCGCTTTGGGCGCTGTGAATAGAGCTTGAGGGGCAATTTTGAACTGCGTTTCCGCCACGCGGGCATTTCATCGAGTCGGCAGGCTGCGCGTAATTAGACGTTATGGTCAATTGCCATCCACGTTTAGCCTAACCTGCTACACCTGGATCCATAATTTGGTAACCGGCCCCCCTACCTTGGGCTATACGGGAGCCCCTCGACCGGCTCCGCCTGCTGCTGTATACACAGATCGATGCATCCCGGCTCAGCCGCTTGCATGGTGGCACCTGCCGGACATGGATACTTTCGACAACCTGGAAAACGGACTGGCCAGATCAACGCTATGCGTTTCATGACGGCGCCCCAATGCACAATAACCTTCGTACTAAATAGAAAAGGTGGTGTGGGGAAGGCGATTAAAACGCTCAAAATCGGTCGCTTCACTCACTGGACTGCTCTTTTTCTCGCCTGTTAGCTTACTCGTTATAAGTCCAAACTACCCATAGAAACTAAAGGAACTAGCCCTCGGATGACGAATAAAAAAGACCTATCGGAACGCGATATCTGCACAAAGTTCATCACGCCTGCGCTGGAGAAAGCTGGCTGGGATATGCAGAAACAAGTCCGTGAAGAAGTAGGCTTCACCGATGGCCGCATATATGTCAAAGGCAACCTCACCACTCGCGGCAAGCGCAAGCGGGCAGATTACATTCTTTACTACAAACCGAATATTCCGGTAGCCATCATCGAGGCCAAGGACAACAAGCAATCGGTTATGGCTGGTATTCAGCAGGGGTTGGATTACGCCACCATTCTGGATATTCCTACGGTGTTCAGCAGTAATGGTGACGGTTTCTACGAACACGATCGCACCGCTTCCAGTGGCAATGTTGAGCGTGAAATCCCGCTGCATGAATTTCCTAGCCCCGAGCAATTGTGGGTGCGTTATAAACGCTACAAAGGTATCGTCACGCAGGAAGCCGAACACATCAGCGCTCAGGATTATTTTTTTGACGGCAGCAGTCGCAGTCCTCGTTACTATCAGCAAATCGCCATAAATCGCACAGTAGAGGCCATTGCCAAGGGGCAGCAGCGCATCTTGCTGACCATGGCCACCGGTACCGGCAAAACCTACACAGCCTTCCAGATCATCCACCGTTTGTGGAAAGCCGGAGCGAAAAAGCGCATCCTGTTTCTGGCAGATCGCAATGCTTTGATTGACCAAACCCGCCGTGGAGACTTCCGTCATTTCAAAGACAAGATGACGGTCATCAAGCACAAGAAAATTGACAAGTCCTACGAAATCTATCTGGCGCTCTATCAAGGCCTCACTAACTACGACGAAGAAAAAGACGCCTTCCGAGAATTCAGTTCTGATTTTTTTGATCTAATCATCATCGACGAGTGTCACCGTGGCAGCGCTTCTGAAGATAGTGCATGGCGCGAGATTCTAGATTATTTCAAAGCGGCTACTCACATCGGCCTGACGGCAACGCCCAAAGAAACGGAAACTGCTTCCAGTACCGAATATTTCGGCGACCCTATTTACACTTATTCACTCAAACAAGGGATACAAGATGGTTTTCTCGCCCCTTACAAGGTGTTGCGTGTGGGCCTAAATGTTGATCTGGAAGGCTGGCGACCGGAAGCGGGGAAAACCGATAAAAGTGGCCGACTGGTGGATGACCGTATCTACAACCGAAAGGATTATGACAAGAATCTTGTTATCGATGAGCGTACAGAAGCGGTAGCCAACAAAATCACCGAATACCTGATAAAAACCAACCGTTTAGACAAGGCTATAGTGTTTTGTGTAGATATTGACCACGCGCAACGGATGCGGTCTGCACTGGCTAATGCAAACAGCGACCTGATGGCGCAGAACCCCAAGTACGTGATGCAAATCACCGGCGATAACGACGAAGGCAAGCGCGAGCTGGATAACTTTATCAACCCGGAAGAGCCCTACCCGGTGATCGCCACCACCTCCAAGCTAATGACCACTGGCGTCGATGCGCAAACCTGTAAACTAATTGTGCTCGATAGCAATATCAGCTCCATGACCGAGTTTAAGCAGATAATAGGGCGCGGCACTCGCATCAATGAAGAGTTTGGTAAAACCTTTTTTACCATTCTCGATTTCCGCAATGTCACCGACCTGTTTGCTGACCCTAATTTCGATGGAGACCCGGTGCGGGTCAAGGAGTTGGGGGAAGATGAAGAATTTGAAACGCCGGAAGAGGAACTGACCGAAGACGACACCATCACTGATGAGGAAGGAAAAGAGATCATCTTCGAGCCTCCAACCGAGCCATCGGATATCATCACCGGAGGCGATATCATTAGCGAGCCGCGCGCCAAGTACTACGTCAACGGAGTCAATGTATCCATACTTAACGAACGTATTCAGTACATGGATGGCAACGGCAAGCTGATCACAGGCAGCTTGAAAGACTACACCCGGCAGAAAGTGCGCGAGCAATACCAGTCCCTGAATGACTTTCTAACCAAATGGCACAACGCCGACAAAAAGCAAGCCATTATCGACGAGCTTACCGAGCAAGGCATCGTGCTGGAAAACCTCAAAGAAGCCATTGGCAAGGAAATGGATATTTTCGACATGATCTGCCACACCGCCTTTGATCAGCCGCCACTCACTCGCGCCCAGCGCGCCAAACAAGTACGAAAGCGCGATGTATTCACTGAATACGGCGACCAGGCACGCAAGGTACTGGAAGCCCTGCTGGAAAAATACGCTGACGAAGGCATCGAAAACATCGAAGACATTAAGGTGCTCAAGGTTAACCCCTTTGACCAATTCGGCACCCCGACTGAAATCATCAAACTCTTTGGCGGCAAGCAGCAATACTTGCAGGCCTTAAGCCAGCTGGAAGAAGCGCTGTACCAAGCGGCGTGAAGAACTAACAAGCGAGCAGTAATTTAATGGCAAACGTATCAGGCATCGTAAAATCCGCCCGCAACATCATGCGGCAAGACACTGGCACCGGCAGCGACGAGCTGCGCATCCTACAACTGGGCTGGATGCTGTTTCTGAAAATATTCAGTGATAAAGATAAAGAGCTGGAGCTGATGGACGACAACTACACATCACCCATCCCCACTGAACTGCACTGGAGTGGATGGGCCGGTGATGATGAAGGAATGACCGGAGACAAGCTGTTGCAGTTTGTTGATCGCAAGCTATTCCCGACGCTGTCGGAGATAGATCTGTCTACCGCCAAACGCCGAGCGGTGTTGGTGCATGAGGTATTCGCCAACAACTACAACTACATGAAATCCGGCATTCACCTGCGTCAGGTGATCAACAAGCTCAACGAAATTGACTTCAACAACAGTAAAGACTTGCACCTGTTCGGCCAGATTTACGAAACCTTCCTAAGCGAGCTTCAAAGTGCCGGTACCTTGGGCGAGTTCTACACCCCGCGCGCGATTACTCAGTTTATGACCGAGATGGTCAACCCCGCCCACGGTGAAACAGTGCTCGACCCTGCTTGTGGCACCGGTGGCTTTTTAACCGCAGTGATCGAACACCTCAAGGCCACCGCCAACAACGTTGCCGAGCGCGAAGCCATTGGCCACAATGTCCTCGGCTGGGAGTACAAGCCGCTGCCCTATATGCTGGCCAACACCAACCTGATTCTGCATGACATTGTCACCCCCAACATCCAGTTTGGTGACTCCCTGCACCGTCCCCTGAGCGAATATACCCGCAAAGACAGAGTTGACGTGATTATCGCCAATCCGCCTTTTGGTGGCGTGGTATCCAACAACAACGAGAACAACTTCCCGCAAACCTACCGCACCAAGGAATCGGCGGATCTGTTTTTGATCCTGATGATCCACCTGCTCAAAGAGGGAGGCCGCGCTGCCATCGTTCTGCCTGATGGCTCGCTCACTGGAGATGGCGTCAAGCAACGCATCCGCCAGAAGCTGCTAGAAGATTGCAACCTGCACACCATCGTGCGCCTGCCAAATTCTGTGTTCCAGCCTTATGCCTCGGTTGCGACCAATCTGCTGTTCTTTACCAAGGGCAAGCCAACGCAGAATATCTGGTACTACGAGCACAAACTACCCGAAGGCTACAAGGCCTACTCCAAAACCAAGCCGATCCAATTGGCCGAGTTTGACATACTGAAAAGCTGGTGGAACAACCGCGAAGTCATAGATCAGGCCTGGCAGGTCGATATCGATACCATCAAAGCCAATGGCTACAACCTGGACATCAAAAATCCACACCGCGTCGAAGAGGAAAAGCAACATAGCAGCACCGAGCTTCTCGACCTACTTCATCAGTCTTTTACCAAGGGCGATCAGTTGCTGGAGAAATTGCGGAAGGAACTGGTGTAGTGAAGACTTGGAAAAAAGTAAAAGTTGGAGACTTTCTGTTTGAGCGAGAAGGTCGCTACAAGCCTGACTCTCAGGAAATTGCTGGGCTGAAACGAATCGACAAAATTGATTTTTCTGGCAACTTTCATATTGCCAATAAGCCTAGTAAAACTGACATGATTCTGATAAAGCCAGGTGATTTGGTGATTTCCGGAATTAATGTTGCGAAAGGGGCGCTTGGCGTATATCACGGACAAGAGTATGTCACAGCGACCATTCACTATTCGTCTTACACTTTTGATGAAGGCAAGGTGAGCGTTGAGTATTTCAAGCGTTTCTTAAAGTCGCCATTGTTTATTCAATTACTTAAAGAGCAAGTGAAAGGTGGAATTAAGACTGAAATAAAACCAAAGCATCTTTTGCCTCTTGAAATCATGTTGCCAGATAAGCAGGAGCAGTTGGCTATTCTCAAGCGTTTTCAACGTATCGAGAATGAGGATAGGGAGATTAAATCCGAACTCACCAATCAACAAATCCTACTCAAAAAGCTTCGTCAGCAGATTTTGCAGGAAGCCATTGAGGGCAAGCTCACCGCCGGCTGGCGTGCGCAAAATCTCGATATGGAACCGGCCAACATACTGCTCAAACGCATCGCTGCTGAAAGGGCGAAACTGGTCAAAAACAATAAAATCAAAGCACAAAAGCCGCTGCCGCCAATCAAGGATGAGGAGAAGCCATTTGAACTACCACAGGGGTGGGAGTGGTGTCGGATGGGAAGCTACGCTTTTTTTGAACGGGGAAAATTCTCGATCAGGCCAAGAAACGACCCTAGTTGCTTCGGTGGCGAATATCCGTTTATACAAATTGGAAGTTTGGATCAGACCGGTTCTCTCATAAAGCATTTCCGACAAACTTTAAATAAAAAAGGTTTCGAAGCTTCTAAAAGTTTTGAGATGGGGACAATTGCCATAGCGATTGTTGGTGGAACCATTGGGAATCTTGGGGTTTTAGGTCGAGATATGTGCTTTCCAGACAGTATGGTAGGTGTTCGTCCAGATGCGATGAAGAATCAAGACTTTATTCTAAATTTATTGCGATATCACCAACCAGCAGTAAAGAAGGCTGCCTACCAAATGGCTGGCCAGCCAAATATCAAGCTGCCAACTTTGAACAATTTAGTTTGCGCTATCCCCTCAATCGAAGAGCAAGCTGTGATTTTAGTGAAAATTAACAATCTTCTCGATCTCTGCGACCAGCTCGAAGCCAAGATTACCCAAAATCAAGTTCACGCCGAGCAACTGATGCAGGCGGTATTAAAAGAAGCCTTTAGTCACAACAGCGAGGCCAAGTCAAAAAACCCCTGACCACGCTTAACAAGATCGCCAAGCTGGAATTAGTCTCCACGACTCTGGCCGCCTGACTCTGTGAGTTTGATTAAGGCAGCTCATTGGCAGATGGGGTAGCGGCTATCTCGTGGACTAGCTTTTCGTTAACCGACTTTTGATCAGTTATTCTCGACGCGCTGAATCAACTGCGCTGCCTAGGTACAAGGCACGCAGTCTTCAGGGTTTAATAATCGAGATTTGGATGCGAAGTCATGCCACCGATTTTGCCAGAGAGTACCAATGACGGCAGGGCAGGGATTAAACCACCGAAATAATTTTCCCGGAGCCAATGCGCTGCCAAGGTAAACCGAGTAACTAGAACTGAAGTTGCTAGGCATCCAACCCAACTTCGGAACCATGCCACACTCCAGGCCAAAAAAACTACCCTCGTTGCAAACGCCGAGCGAAAATCAGATCCCCATGCCATCATGCACCAGCACTTTCATGCGATTGGCGCGACGGTTAACGAGCGCGTAAGCACAATTCGCGTTAGCCGCACCGAACAACGCAACGGCCCGAGTAAGCGCGGTGTCGTTGCTGACATGCATGTCCATCGTCGTTTCCGAGCCAGATGATGTCGATGAGGATCACAGCGTAACTCCCCGAACGAATCAAGCACAGCCGTCAGGATCGTAGGTCGGACATTTCGCGGTCATCGCTGCTTGTCCACATGACAACTCGATGCTACGAATTTCTCGTCGTGAATGTTTGGTTCCAGCCTCACCGACAAGAAAGAGGGTAAGTCAGTGAGTTGCCGATCTACGTAAAGCGGCAACCATTAGCGCAGGACGTTGGCATTGATACCGTAATTCATCGCGACGCTGACAAAAGGTGCACGCGGTTGCAGGCACTCCGGACGATTTGTGCTGTGAAGGGCTTCGGGTAAGGGGTTCGTTAGCGCCGAGCGAACTGCTTGTTGAGGCTAAAATGGTGTCCACTCAATATGATGGACACCTTTGCCCTAAACGATGTTATCAGGAATGCGTGTTGCCGGACGGGTGAAGAAATTGTTGAGGAGAGCAGGACTAAACACTGCCTCACCTAGGCATTTTTGTCTGATTGCCAGGCTTCTCAGCAGCTCGGTCGGTCATCTACAACGAAAATGCCCTGCTGACGCTCCTCAGAAGGGGCTTTCTATTTCGAGCTATTGCCCAATTACTTTGGCCGAAGCGGCAAATAACTTTGTCCACCTACAGCAGCCAAGCAGCCAAGCAGCCAAGCAGCCAAGCAGCCAAGCAGCCAAGCAGCCAAGCAGCCAAGCAAGGGTGTGGTTCGTTTCGATGAAACCGCAACCATGTTCCATCGCATCGCCCATAAAAAGGCCCAAACAAGGGCTGCAAGTACGGTGTTTATCGTTTGGGGTAGGTTAGAGCCACAAAGAAAAACCCCGCCACAACGGACGGGGTTTTCTTTAGACGGCGACAGTAACTCGCCCACTTGCGACACTTAATGTGCCCATCGACAGCGGGATCAGAAATCCAGGTTCGACACGGCCAGAGCGTTGCTTTCGATGAAGTCACGACGAGGTTCGACCGCATCACCCATCAGGGTGTTGAAGATCTGGTCCGCGCCAATGGCGTCTTCAATGGTCACTTTAAGCATCCGGCGCTGGGCAGGATCCATGGTGGTTTCCCACAGCTGATCCGGGTTCATCTCGCCCAGACCTTTGTATCGTTGGATGGTGTGACGCTTGGTGCTTTCAGCCATCAGCCACTCAAGGGCTTCCTTGAACTCGGTGACCGGCTTCTTGCGCTCGCCGCGCTGGATGTAGGCACCCTCGTCGAGCAAAGTGCTCAGCTGAGCGCCCAGGGACACCACGGTCTTGTAATCGTTACTGCTGAAGAAGTCACGGTTGAAGGTGACGTAGTTCGACAAGCCATGAGAGATCAATTCGACCTCTGGCAGCCAGACGTTACGCTCGCGGTCTTCACGTAGGCTGGCTTTGTACACCAGGCCGGACTTCTCGACAGTGCGCAGACGCACTTCGTACTGGGCCAGCCATTCCTGCATGGCAGCGTGGTCGGACAGTTGCTCCATGCTCACAGGCGGCAGGTAGATGAAGTGCTCAGTCAGCTCCTGTGGGTACAGACGCGACAGGCGCTTGAGGGTCTTCATCACCAGGCGGAAGTCGTTGACCAGACGCTCTAGCGCGCCACCGGAGATACCCGGTGCGTCTTCGTTCAGGTGCAGGCTGGCATCTTCCAGGGCCGACTGCGTCATGTACTCTTCCATGGCGTCGTCGTCTTTGATGTATTGCTCTTGCTTGCCTTTCTTCACTTTGTACAACGGCGGCTGGGCGATGTAGATGTAGCCACGCTCGATCAGCTCCGGCAACTGACGGAAGAAGAAGGTCAGCAGCAGGGTACGGATGTGCGAACCGTCGACGTCAGCATCGGTCATGATGATGATGTTATGGTAGCGCAGCTTGTCGATGTTGTATTCCTCACGGCCGATACCGCAGCCCAGCGCCGTGATCAAGGTGCCCACTTCCTGGGAAGAGATCATCTTGTCGAAACGTGCTTTCTCGACGTTGAGGATCTTGCCCTTCAACGGCAGGATGGCCTGGGTACGACGGTTGCGCCCCTGCTTGGCGGAGCCGCCAGCAGAGTCACCTTCCACAAGGTACAGTTCGGAAAGGGCAGGGTCTTTTTCCTGGCAGTCCGCCAGCTTGCCCGGCAGGCCGGCGATGTCCAGCGCGCCTTTACGACGGGTCATCTCACGGGCTTTACGCGCCGCTTCACGGGCACGTGCCGCATCGATCATCTTGCCGACAACCAGCTTGGCTTCGTTCGGGTTTTCCAGCAGGAAGTCGGAGAAGTACTTGCCCATTTCCTGTTCGACAGCGGTCTTCACTTCGGAAGACACCAGCTTGTCCTTGGTCTGGGAGCTGAACTTCGGATCCGGGACTTTCACCGAAATAATCGCCGTCAGGCCTTCACGAGCATCATCACCGGTAGTGGCGACCTTGTGCTTCTTCGCCAGGCCTTCGGCTTCGATGTAGGTGTTCAGGTTACGGGTCAGTGCGGAACGGAAACCCACCAGGTGAGTACCGCCATCGCGCTGTGGAATGTTGTTGGTGAAGCACAACAGATTCTCGTTGAAGCTGTCGTTCCACTGCAGGGCGATTTCTACGCCGATGCCGTCTTCACGCTGGATGTTGAAGTGAAACACCTGGTTGACCGCAGTCTTGTTGGTGTTCAGGTATTCAACGAACGCACGCAAGCCACCTTCGTATTTGAACAGCTCCTCCTTGCCACTGCGCTCATCCTTGAGGACGATGCCGACACCGGAGTTGAGGAAGGACAGTTCACGAATCCGCTTGGCCAGAATGTCCCAGCTGAAGTGGATGTTCTTGAAGGTTTCGCTCGAGGCCTTGAAGTGGATCTGGGTGCCGGTGGTTTCGCTGTCGCCAACGATGGCCATCGGAGCCTGTGGAACGCCGTGGACGTAGGTCTGCTCCCAGATCTTGCCGCTGCGGCGTACGGTCAGGACCAGCTCCTCGGAGAGGGCGTTCACTACCGATACACCTACACCGTGCAGACCGCCGGAGACTTTATAGGAATTGTCGTCGAACTTACCGCCAGCGTGGAGGACGGTCATGATGACCTCGGCGGCGGAAACGCCTTCCTCTTTGTGCACGTCTACCGGGATGCCACGGCCGTTGTCTCGAACGGTGATGGACTCATCCGGGTGGATGATGATGCTGATGTCGTCGCAGTAGCCAGCCAGGGCTTCGTCGATCGAGTTATCGACCACCTCGAACACCATGTGGTGCAGACCGCTGCCATCGTCTGTGTCACCAATGTACATACCGGGACGTTTGCGTACGGCATCCAGGCCTTTCAGCACTTTAATGCTCGTTGAGTCGTACGTATTTTCTTCGCTCATGCCTTCACTCCCGATGGTCGTGGGTCTGGGTGATACGGCCCTGTTCCACGTGGAACAGGGCAACTGGCGTTTCCGTCTGCCAGCCTTCCCTCAATAATTCGTGATCTACACAGGTGATAAATACCTGGCAGCGTAAGTCTTCCAGCAAACGGCAAAGCGCGCGGCGGTGTTGCTCATCCAGTTCCGACGGCAAATCATCCACCAGATAAATACATTGGCCGCGCCGGGCTTGGCTGACCAAGTGCCCTTGGGCAATTCGCAACGCACAGACCACCAGCTTTTGCTGTCCGCGAGACAGAATGTCCGCAGCATTGTGGGCGCCCAATCTAAGGCGCAAATCAGCGCGTTGTGGTCCGGCCTGGGTGTGCCCCATTTGCTGATCCCGGTGAACGGACGCAGCGAGCACGGCACTCAGCTCACGCTCTTTGTCCCAACCCCGGTAATAGCTCAGCGTCAAACCTTCGAGTTCAACGAGTTCGCTCAAAGTTTGTTCAAAGACTGGTTTCAAGGCTTTGATATAGGCGCGACGGTATTCATCAATTTCAGCGCTGGCCTGGCACAATTCTCTGTCCCAAACCGCTTGCGAAACGGCGTCAAGTGTACCATGCCGAAGCCAAGAGTTTCTCTGGCGCAGGGCCTTCTGCAGGCGCTGCCAGGTCGACATGAAACGCGGTTCCACGTGAAACACGCCCCAGTCGAGGAACTGCCGACGAATCTTCGGCGCGCCTTCCAGCAAGCGAAAACTGTCAGGGTTGATCAACTGAAGTGGCAGGATTTCTGCTAATTGCGCAGCACTGCGGGCGTTTTGCCCGTCGATGCGAATTTGAAACTCTCCTTGGCGATCCCTCGATATACCGAGCGCGCTCTGACCACCTTCGGCCAACTCGACTTGACCGAAGACAGTGCAGGCCAACTGCTCATACTGGATAACCGGCAGCAGGCGCGTGCTACGGAACGAACGGGCAAGACCGAGTAGGTGGATGGCTTCCAACACACTGGTTTTACCGCTGCCGTTGGCGCCGTACAGGATATTGATGCGGGGAGAGGGGGAGAAGGTCACCGGGTGCAGATTGCGCACCGCGGTGACCGAAACACGACTGAGGGACATCTAGCGGATACAGGACATGTTTACAGACGCATCGGCATGACAACGTAAGCCGAATCGTCGTTGTCGGACTCTTGCACCAGCGCACTGCTGTTGGAGTCCGACAGAATCAGGCGCACCTGCTCGGTGGTCATCACGCCCAGCACGTCCAGCAGATAGCTGACGTTAAAGCCGATTTCCAGCGAGCCGCCGTTGTACTCAACGCCAACTTCCTCTTCCGCCTCTTCCTGTTCCGGGTTATTGGCCTGAATCTTCAACTGACCATTGGCCAATTGCAGGCGGATGCCGCGGTACTTTTCGTTGGACAGAATTGCTGTACGGCTGAAGGCTTCACGCAGTGCCTGACGATCACCCAGTACCAGCTTGTCGCCACCTTTCGGCAGGACGCGCTCGTAGTCCGGGAATTTGCCATCGACCAACTTCGAGGTGAAGGTGAACTCGCCGGTGGTGGCGCGAATGTGATGCTGTCCCAGGACGATACTGACGTTACCGTCCGGCTCGGTGAGCAACCGCGCCAGTTCCAGGATGCCTTTGCGTGGAACGATCACCTGATGACGGTCTGGCTGACCGATGTCGGCCTGCATCGAGCACATGGCCAGGCGATGTCCATCGGTAGCCACCGCACGAATAACCCCGGCCGACACTTCAAGGAGCATGCCGTTGAGGTAATAGCGAACATCCTGCTGCGCCATGGCAAAGCTGGTGCGTTCGATCAGACGACGCAGTTTGCTTTGTTCCAGGCTGCACGTCAGCGAGCCAGGACCTTCTTCCACAGTCGGGAAGTCGTTGGCAGGCAGCGTCGACAGGGTGAAACGGCTACGGCCGGCCTTGACCACGAGCTTCTGCTCATCGACCTTGATGTCGATCAGCGCGTCGTTGGGCAGGCTTTTGCAGATGTCCATCAGCTTGCGCGCCGGCACAGTGATTTCGCCTGGCTCGGCAGGCTCTTCAAGTTGCACACGACCGACCAGTTCGACTTCCAGGTCGGTACCGGTCAGCGACAACTGCTGGCCTTCGACAACCAACAGCACGTTGGAAAGTACCGGCAAGGTCTGTCGGCGCTCGACGACGCCTGCGACCAGTTGCAGGGGTTTCAACAGGGCTTCGCGTTGAATGGTGAAATGCATGGTCTAGTCCCTTGCCTTAATAAGCTGCGCTGGTGTTCATCAAGTGGTCAATGTACGCAGCAGGTTCTTGTAGTCCTCGCGAATATCCGCGTCGGATTCCTTAAGTTCGTTGATCTTGCGGCAGGCGTGCAAAACCGTGGTGTGGTCGCGACCGCCAAACACGTCGCCGATTTCCGGCAGGCTGTGGTTGGTCAATTCCTTGGACAGGGCCATGGCCACTTGACGTGGACGGGCCACCGAACGCGAACGGCGCTTGGACAGCAAGTCGGAAATCTTGATCTTGTAGTACTCAGCGACGGTGCGCTGAATGTTATCCACAGAGACCAGCTTGTCCTGCAATGCCAGCAAGTCCTTGAGGGATTCGCGAATCAACTCGATAGTGATATCGCGACCCATGAAGTGTGAGTGGGCGATGACCCGTTTCAGGGCGCCTTCGAGCTCACGGACGTTGGAGCGGATGCGCTGGGCAATAAAGAATGCAGCGTCATGTGGCAGGTCAACTTTCGCCTGGTCAGCCTTCTTCATCAGAATGGCGACACGGGTTTCAAGTTCCGGCGGCTCGACGGCAACCGTCAGCCCCCAGCCAAACCGCGACTTCAGACGCTCTTCCAGACCTTCGATTTCTTTCGGGTAGCGGTCACTGGTGAGAATGACCTGCTGGCCGCCTTCAAGGAGGGCGTTGAAGGTGTGGAAAAACTCTTCCTGCGACCGTTCCTTACGGGCGAAAAATTGAATGTCATCGATGAGCAGAGCATCAACCGAGCGATAGAAACGCTTGAACTCGTTGATGGCGTTCAACTGCAACGCCTTGACCATGTCTGCGACGAAGCGCTCGGAATGCAGGTACACGACCTTGGCATTCGGGTTCTTCTTTAATAGATGGTTACCCACTGCGTGCATCAAGTGAGTCTTACCCAAGCCGACACCGCCGTACAGGAACAGCGGGTTATAGCCATGCTTGGGGTTGTCCGCCACTTGCCAGGCTGCCGCACGCGCCAATTGGTTGGACTTGCCTTCGACGAAGTTCTCGAAGGTAAAGGTGCGGTTCAGATAGCTGGTGTGCTTGAGCGCACCTTCAACCTGCACGGTGCGCTGTTCCGCACGCACCGGAGCCTGTTGCGAACTGGCGCCTGCCATCGGGTCAAAGCTGTCGCGAGAAGGCTCTTCACTTTCCTCGACTACTTTTTGCGTGGACCTTTTGCTCGGTGCAGCAGGCGCAGGAGTGCTGACCGGCGCAGCTGCAGCCTGGGCTTGCGAGGCCGCAGCAGCCAATGGCGCATTCGGTGCCGCGCGCGGTGCCGAGCTGCGCTTGCTGCCTATTAATAAGGACAGCGCCGGCGCCATGCCGTTGCCATGCTCATCAAGCAGTTCGAGCACACGGCCCAGATACTTTTCATTGACCCAGTCGAGAACAAAGCGATTCGGTGCGTAGACACGCAACTCGTCGCCTTCGGCTTCGACCTGTAGTGGACGGATCCAAGTGTTGAATTGTTGGGCAGGCAGCTCATCGCGCAATAGCTCCACGCACTGCTGCCAAAGTTCCACTGACACGGATATCCCCTAAGTTGAAAGCCGGTGAGGCAAAAACAAGCGGCCATTGTAGCGACCGGACGCAGACTTATCCACACGTAGGTTGCTTACAGGTTCAGAAGAAACAAGGTTTTATCGGCAAAAAACACGACCAGCGGTCTGTGAATAAGCCCTGTGGATAAACCCGTCTGAGGTCTTTGTACAAGTGTGGGCAAAACTCAGTGGATAACCTGCCTGTGGATAACAGTAGATTCCATCCACACCTTATCCGCTACTGCAGCACAGGCTTGCCACTGTTTTCCACGGTAGTTGTCATTCTCTGTACAGCCCAAGATAGAAGGGCTAAGGTCACTTATCCACAGATAACGACGGGCCTAGCTTTTATAAGCTTTACAGAAAAGCTTTAAATACTTTCCTTCTTTATTTTTATATTTTGTTCACCAGCTTTCAACGAAACGGCCCGGAAAGACCATTTAAAGGAAACGCTGGTTGGAAATTGACCTAGAGGCTTGCTTTCTCTAGAATCCCCGGTCTCTTAAAACGGGGGCCATTCCGGCCCGTTGTGGACGAACCAGGTAACACGACATGAAACGTACTTTCCAACCAAGCACTATCAAACGCGCTCGTACCCACGGTTTCCGTGCTCGCATGGCTACCAAGAACGGCCGCGCAGTCCTGTCGCGTCGTCGCGCCAAAGGTCGTGCGCGTCTGGCAGTTTGATAATCCGGTACTGGAGGTGAGTCAGGACTTCAGTCGGGAAAAGCGTTTGCTGACCCCCCGGCATTTCAAGGCAGTCTTTGACTCCCCTACCGGCAAGGTTCCGGGGAAAAATCTCCTGCTCCTTGCACGCGCCAACGATCTCGATCACCCCCGTCTAGGGCTGGTTATCGGGAAAAAGAGTGTAAAGCTCTCCGTTCAGCGCAATCGCCTCAAACGTCTGATGCGCGAATCATTTCGCCTCCACCAGGATGTTCTGGTTGGGTGGGATATCGTTATCGTCGCGCGCAAAGGTTTGGGTGACGTAGAAAACCCCGAATTGATTCAGCATTTCGGCAAACTCTGGAAGCGCCTGGCACGTAACACGCCAGTCCCAGCAGTCAAAACCGAAACTGTAGGGGTAGACAGCACCGATGCGTAAACTGGCACTCGTTCCGATCCAGTTTTATCGCTACGCCATTAGTCCTCTGATGGCCAGTCACTGTCGTTTCTACCCCAGTTGTTCCTGCTACGCGTATGAAGCCATCGAAAATCATGGCCTTCTGCGCGGTGGCTGGCTGACCTTTCGTCGTTTAGGTCGCTGTCATCCGTGGAATCCCGGTGGTTATGACCCGGTTCCACCTATCCCTACCTCCCGTTCTTCTTCGATGGCCGAGTAATCATGGATATTAAACGCACGATCCTGATCGTCGCCCTGGCAATCGTGTCCTACGTCATGGTTCTTAAATGGAACCAGGATTATGGCCAGGCTGCCCTGCCGACTCAGAATGTTGCTGCCAATCAGAATGCACCGGCTATTCCGGACGTCCCGCTTGGTAACAATGCTGCCGCCAGTGCCGATGTACCCAGCGCGAATGCCGATACCAGCACCCCTACCGAAACTCCGGTAATTGCCAATAAAGATCTCATCCACGTTAAAACGGATGTGCTCGATCTGGCGATCGATCCTCAAGGCGGTGATGTTGCCCAGCTGATGCTGCCGCTGTATCCACGTCGTCAGGACCATCCAGAAATTCCGTTCCAGTTGTTTGATAACGGCGGCGAACGTACGTATCTGGCACAAAGTGGCCTGACCGGCACCAACGGTCCGGACGCACGACCTACCGGCCGTCCGGTTTACTCGACCGAAAAGAAGACTTATCAACTGGCTGATGGCCAGAATGAGCTGAACGTTGACCTGAAATTCAGCGATGCAGGGGTCAATTACATCAAGCGCTTCACCTTCACTCGCGGTTTGTACGATCTGAAAGTGACTTATCTGATCGACAACACCAGTGACAAGGCCTGGACCGGCAACCTGTTTGCCCAGCTCAAGCGTGACGCGAGTGCAGATCCATCGTCCACTACCGCTACTGGCACCGCCACTTACCTGGGCGCGGCCCTGTGGACAAGTGCCGAGCCGTACAAAAAAGTGTCGATGAAAGATATCGACAAGGGCGCACTGAAAGAAACTGTTAACGGTGGTTGGGTGGCCTGGCTGCAACACTACTTCGTGACTGCCTGGATTCCAGCCAAGAACGACAGCAACGTGGTGCAGACTCGCAAGGACAGCCAAGGTAACTACATCATTGGCTTCACTGGCCCGGCGTTGACCGTTGCGCCAGGCGCCAAGGCTGAAACCAGCGCTACCCTGTACGCCGGTCCGAAAAGCCAGGCGGTACTCAAAGAGTTATCCCCAGGCCTGGAACTGACGGTCGACTACGGCATCCTGTGGTTCATCGCTCAACCGATCTTCTGGCTGCTGCAGCACATCCACGCGATTGTGGGTAACTGGGGCTGGTCGATTATCTTCCTGACCATGCTGATCAAAGGGATCTTCTTCCCGCTGTCGGCGGCCAGCTACAAATCCATGGCGCGCATGCGTGCAGTGGCACCGAAACTGGCTGCACTGAAAGAGCAGCACGGCGACGACCGGCAGAAAATGTCGCAGGCCATGATGGAGCTGTACAAGAAAGAGAAGATCAATCCGCTGGGTGGTTGCTTGCCAATCCTCGTGCAGATGCCGGTATTCCTTTCGTTGTACTGGGTACTCCTGGAAAGCGTGGAAATGCGCCAGGCGCCATTCATGCTGTGGATTACTGACCTGTCGATCAAGGATCCGTTCTTCATTCTGCCGATCATCATGGGCGCAACCATGTTCATCCAGCAGCAGTTGAACCCGACTCCTCCGGATCCGATGCAGGCCAAGGTGATGAAGCTGATGCCTATCATCTTTACCTTCTTCTTCCTGTGGTTCCCAGCGGGTCTGGTACTGTACTGGGTAGTCAACAACTGCCTGTCGATCGCGCAACAGTGGTACATCACTCGCAAGATCGAAGCCGCGACGAAAAAAGCCGAGGCTTAATCCGGTCAGTGTGTAACCATTCAAAACGCCCCCTCGTGGGGCGTTTTGCTATCTGCCATTTTTATCGAGATATCGGTTTATGAGCGCTCCTCGTGAAACCATCGCCGCCGTCGCCACCGCCCAAGGCCGTGGAGGCGTCGGTATCGTTCGTATTTCCGGGCCTTTGGCCAGCGTTGCGGCGAGGGCCATCAGCGGTCGCGAGCTGAAACCGCGCTACGCCCATTACGGTCCGTTTTTCAGCAATGAACAGGACGTACTGGACGAAGGCATTGCCTTGTACTTTCCTGGGCCGAACTCATTCACCGGCGAAGATGTGCTGGAACTGCAGGGGCACGGTGGCCCGATCGTCCTGGACATGTTGCTGCAGCGTTGCCTGCAACTGGGCTGCCGCCTGGCGCGGCCGGGTGAGTTCAGCGAGCGTGCGTTCCTCAATGACAAGCTCGACCTGGCGCAGGCTGAAGCGATTGCCGACCTGATTGAAGCCAGCTCCGCGCAAGCCGCGCGCAATGCGTTGCGCTCCCTGCAGGGCGCTTTTTCGCAACGTGTGCATAAGTTGACCGAGCAGTTGATTGCGCTGCGCATTTACGTTGAAGCAGCGATCGATTTCCCGGAAGAAGAGATCGACTTCCTCGCCGATGGCCATGTCCTGAGCATGCTCGACGCGGTGCGCGAAGAGTTATCCACCGTTCTGCGTGAAGCCGGGCAGGGCGCATTGCTGCGTGACGGAATGACGGTCGTAATTGCCGGCCGGCCGAATGCCGGAAAATCCAGTTTGCTCAATGCCCTGGCAGGTCGTGAAGCGGCCATTGTCACGGAAATCGCCGGCACGACCCGGGATATCCTGCGTGAACATATCCACATCGACGGCATGCCGTTGCATGTGGTGGACACGGCAGGGCTTCGCGATACCGATGACCAGGTCGAGAAAATCGGCGTTGAACGGGCGTTGAAGGCCATTTCCGAGGCCGATCGCGTGTTGCTGGTCGTCGACGCGACCGCGCCTGAAGCCTTGGACCCCTTTGCCTTGTGGCCAGAATTCCTCGAGCAGCGCCCGGACCCAGGCAAAGTGACGTTGATCCGCAACAAGGCGGACCTGACCGGGGAAGCGATTGAACTGCAGGTTTGCGACGATGGCCACGTGACCATCAGTCTGAGCGCCAAGTCGGCCGGTGAAGGCCTGGAGCTATTACGCGACCATCTTAAGGCTTGCATGGGCTATGAGCAGACGTCAGAGAGCAGTTTCAGCGCTCGCCGTCGTCACCTTGAGGCACTGCGCCATGCCAGTGCTTCGCTTGAACACGGTCATGCACAGCTGACACTGGCCGGCGCCGGCGAGCTCCTGGCTGAAGATCTTCGTCAGGCACAGCAATCGCTGGGTGAAATTACTGGTGAATTCAGCTCGGATGATTTGCTGGGCCGGATTTTTTCCAGTTTCTGCATTGGCAAATAACCGTTAGAGCTGTGGGAGTTATCCACAGCTCCAGCGTTATCGCTTACCAGTTATAGGACACCGATCCCAAGAGAGAGCGGTCTTCGCCCCAGTAGCATCGGCCAGCGTCGTTACAGCCTGACACATATTCCTTGTCGAACAGGTTTTTCGCGTTCAGGTCCACGGTCCAGTGACGGTCGATCTGGTAGCCAATGGCCGCGTCCACCAAGGTGACATCGCCGGCATCGAGTTTTCCGTAAAGGGAGGGCGAGGTGTAGGCAAATGCGCTGTCAAAGTACCGGATGCCGCCGCCGACATACATTCCCTTGAGGCTGCTCTCGAGGAAGCGGTATTTAGCCCAAACCGAGGCCTGGTTACGTGGTACGCCGGTCATTTGGTGATCCTTGACCAGAGATGTCTGTGCATCTTTGGTAATCCTGGCGTCGGTATAGGTATAGGCTGCCGTGAGATTCAGGTTTGGCGTGAGATTGCTGTTCAGCTCCAGTTCCATACCTTTAGAGCGGCTTTCACCAACCTGACGATAGGTGGAGGTAGTTGCGTCGAAGTAGGTGTCATCTTTCTTGCGCAGGTCATACACCGATGCCGTAAACGACGTATCCCAACCCACCGGATCGTATTTAAGGCCCACTTCGTACTGACTGCTGGTGATCGGATTCAGCGGCTGACCCGCATTGGAGATCTGCTGTACCGGGACAAAGGCGGTGGAGTAGCTGATATAAGGCGTCAGTCCGTTATCGAACTGATACATCACGCCGCCCTGGTAGGTGAACTTGCGGTCCTCGGAACTGATATTGCCCGCGCTGGCGACCTTGTCACGAAAATCACTGTCGACCCAATCCTGGCGCCCTCCGAGCAGGAACAGCCAGTGGTCGTATTTGCTTTGCACCTGTGCATAAACACCCTTCATTTGTTGTTCAAGCAAGGTGTTCTGCACAGCGATCGGCGTTGTCGGGTCGCCAAGGTAGACCGGGTTATAGATATCGATCGGCCCCACCAGGCCCGCATTCCAGTCCTGATTGAACGACGTACGGTCAAAGCTGCCACCAAATAGCACGGTGTTCTGCAATCCGCCGAGCTGGAATTTGCCCTCGAGTTGGTTATCCAGTGAGTAGACCATCGACTTGTTGAAGCGATCATAAGCGGTCATGTTCACGCGCGTGCCGAAACCACCATTGTTCAAGCTGCCCGGCCAGGTTTCATGACGGGTGATGCGCGACTGCATGTAGCGCGAGTTCTGCCGGAACTGCCAGTCGTCATTGAAGCTGTGGCTGAATTCGTAGCCGGTGCTCCAGGTTTCCCGTTCGAAAGTATTCCAGTCAGGATCACCGAGCATGGTGTCCTTGGACAATTGGCCGTTGGGGTTGCTCAGCAGGGTGCCAGCCGCCGGCAGACCGAGTTCCATATTGGTGTGATCCTTCTGGTAATTCGCCAGTAAGGTCAGCGTGTTGAACTCATCAAAATTCAAGGTCAGGGAAGGGGCGATGTAAATGCGATCATCCGGTACATGGTCGGTTTGGGTGTCAGCATTGCGCCCCAGCATCACCACTCGGGCCAGAACATTTTCGTTGTCGTTAACCGGGCCGGAAACATCAACGCCCAATTGCCGGCGATTGTTCGAACCGTAACTGAGCTGTACTTCGCCTTGTGGGGCTGCCGTCGGGCGTTTACTCACCAGATTGACCAGTCCTCCCGGAGCGTTCTCGCCATAGAGCAGTGATGACGGACCGCGGAATACTTCAACGCGTTCCAGGCCATAAGGTTCAGTCGTGGTGTCGTATCGGTTGCCCTGAACTCGCAGACCATCACGAAGCAAGCCATAGCCGTAATCGGTCGCGTTGAAACCACGAATGAAAAACAGGTCTCCTGCCAAGCTGTCACCTGCCGCGAACGGCGGCGCAAAGATACCTGGCACATAACCGAGGACGTCAGTCAGGGTCTGGGATTTTTGGTCTTTCATGCGCTGGGCGGTGACGACCGAGATTGAGCGCGGTGTTTCGGAAAGCGGAGTGCTGGTTTTGCTGCCAACACGACTGTTATTTGCCTTGTATCCCGTGTCCGAGGCGTAATCGAGGTTCATCTCATTCGGTTGTTGGGCATTGATATTGGTTGCCCCAAGCACCAGCGTGCCAGCCTCGGGTTGCGGCTGCAGGATGTAACTGCCGGGGCCTGCGGGTACGGCCATCAAACCGGAGTCCTGGAGCAAAATCGAAAAGCCCTGCTCGACGGAATAATTGCCGTTCAATCCGGAAGTGCGCAGTGTCGTGGTCTGCGAAGGTGCGAATGACAGAATCACGTTCGCTGCCGCAGCAAATTGACTCAGTGCATTATCCAGCGAACCCGCCGCGATGCTGTAACGCTGCGTGGCATCGGCAGCCATGCAAAGGGGAGCGACCAGAGCGCAACTGGCGGCACTGGTCATCAACAGACTGTAAGCAATGCAATGGGGGGTAAAACGCTTGCGCAAAATCGAAAGTCGCATGAGTAGGTAAACCCTGAAGGTGGCAAATGCCGCGTTGGATCGCGATTACCTGTAGGGCCGTTCCTGGAAAAAAAAAGATAACCCTGAATCGACATTTTTTTCAGTCAGAACTCGTTCAGCCGTTATGTTTGATCGATACCCAGTAACGAGTGAAATAATCGATGCTGACAGGCAACGACGCTTGTAGATTGGCCAGCACCGCATCGGTCGAATCCAGGCGGAAAGTCCCAGATACGTGCAGGCCCGCGGCGCGCTCATCGCAGTGCATGACCCCGGCTCGATAACGGCCCAGCTCACTGAGGAGCTCTCCCAGTGGAACGTCGAGAACGATCAATTGACCATTGATCCAAGCGGCTTGCGTGGCGCGATAGGGATGAATGGCGCCTACGTTGCTGCTATCGAAATCGGCACTTTCGCCTGCGACCAGTAAGCGAGCCTGTTCAGGGTGCTTTGCCGGATACAGCCTGACCTGATCTTCAAGTACGCCGATTCGCGACACTCCCGCCAAGTGCCGTGCCGAGAAGCAAGTGCCCAAAGCCTCGATCCGTCCTTCGAGAGTCTCGACAAAGAACGGACGCTGATCACCGAGCTTGCCGGTGCGAACGAGGATTTCTCCTTCACGCAGGCGGATCAATCGTTGTTTGTTGTCAAACACCACATCGATGGCCGTACCGGTATTGAGATGTATCCGAGTGCCATCGGTCAGATCGATTGAGCGGCGTTGGCCCACTTTGGTTCGGTAATCCGCCCAGACGTTACTCAATGGAGTGTGCTGTTGCACATTCCAGCCGAGATAACCGGTTCCGGCCGCGATCATAAGGAGCTTCAATACCTGGCGACGCTGTTGGGTGGAGGACAATGCCCGGCGCGACAGGTCACGAGATCCGCGTAGATTTCGTTGGATCTGCTCCATCTGGTTCCACGCGTCCAGGTTCGCCGGGCTGCTGTCGATCCAGTTTTGCCATGCCTGGCGTTGCACGGCGGTAGGCGGTTCAGCCTGAAACTGCACGTACCAGGTAGCTGCCGCCTGAAAAACCTTGCGATCAGGAGAGGCCGCCATCAGAGCGTCGCCATAATCATCGAACATTCAGTCAACGCGCGGATCATGTGTTTCTTCACCGTGGTCAGAGATACCTTCATCTGTGCGGCGATCTGTTGATAAGTCAGGCCTTCAATCTGCGACAACATGAAGATTCGCTGAGTCCTGGCACCAAGGTTGGTCAGCGCTTTATCCACAGCGACAAGGGTTTCAATGATCACGGCTTTGTCTTCTTCACTGATCGCTGTCGCTACAGGTCGAGCCGCGAGTGTTTCCAGATAAGCCAACTCAATGGCGCGCCGGCGATAGCGATCGATCACCAAGCCCTTTGCCACAGTCGCCAGATAATCCCTGGGTTCCCGTATCTGGCTCGCGTTGCGGGAGACGAGGATTCGTACAAACGTGTCCTGTGCCACATCCGCCGCATCGCAAGCGTCGTTAAGTTTCGCCCTCAACCATCCATACAGCCACGAATGGTGTTGCACGTAGATTCGCTCGATTGCAGCGGTGTGGGATGGCATGGACATGAGGATGAATGGCAAGTTAATGATAATAGATATTATTAGCTTTTGTTGCAGCCCCCCACAATAGAAGGCCTTGCCTTTCATCCTCTGAACCTTGATGGCTGATGTCCTCCGAGACAGATCAGCGGCTCACCCGTGGGCAGCTCTTTTTTGCAGATTCAGCTGGTTGAGCAGTTTTTAATCAGATAAGCCCTGTGAATAACTGCCATTGAGCTCAGTTGATAACAGACCCTAAAAACTGAGGAAAACTGCCTCTGTGGATAAGCACCCCATTCATCCACAGGCTTATTCTGCTTATCCCATGCCCTCCTGACTAGATGACCACAGACTTTTGAATCTCTGTACACACCGAAATAAAAGGGCTTCAGCGTTTTATCCACAGAATGGTAGGTGCATAGAAATAAACATAAAAACAAAGCTTTTATAAATTTCTTTCTTTTTAATTTCTATTGTTCGTGACTTACCCACAGCTGGTTAAATTTTGTGCAAAGGGTTCTTTAGGAAGGGCGAAGTCCCTATACTTGTCGACCAGGTCCAAAAACCTGAGCCCAAACTCTTTCTGATTACCTAACTGCAGCAGGCACGAGGTGCGTGGTGGATTTCCCTTCCCGTTTTGAAGTGATCGTCATCGGCGGCGGTCATGCCGGTACCGAGGCAGCACTTGCATCAGCACGTATGGGGGTGAAAACCCTATTGCTGACGCATAACGTGGAAACCCTCGGAGCAATGAGCTGCAATCCCGCGATTGGCGGGATTGGCAAAAGCCACTTAGTCAAGGAAATCGACGCCCTCGGTGGCGCGATGGCCATGGCCACTGATAAAGGTGGTATTCAATTTCGCGTCTTGAACAGTCGCAAAGGCCCAGCCGTGCGCGCTACTCGCGCCCAGGCCGACCGTATTCTGTACAAGGCAGCCGTGCGCGAGATTCTCGAAAACCAGCCCAACCTGTGGATATTTCAGCAGGCTGCGGATGACCTGATCGTCGAGCAGGACCAGGTACGCGGTGTCGTTACCCAGATGGGTCTGCGTTTCTTCGCGGATTCGGTGGTGTTAACCACCGGCACCTTCCTCGGTGGACTTATCCACATTGGGTTGCAGAATTTTTCCGGCGGTCGCGCCGGTGATCCGCCGTCGATTGCCTTGGCTCACCGTCTGCGTGAACTGCCGCTGCGTGTGGGTCGCCTGAAAACTGGTACGCCACCACGCATTGACGGCCGCTCTGTGGATTTCTCGGTGATGACCGAGCAACCAGGTGATACGCCGATCCCGGTGATGTCGTTCATGGGCAACAAGGAACAGCATCCCAAGCAGGTCAGTTGCTGGATTACCCACACCAACGCCCGTACCCACGAAATCATTGCCGCGAACCTCGACCGTTCGCCGATGTATTCGGCTGCCGGTGAGATCGAAGGCATTGGTCCACGTTACTGCCCGTCGATCGAAGACAAAATCCACCGCTTTGCCGACAAGCAAAGCCACCAGGTGTTTATCGAGCCGGAAGGTCTGACCACCCACGAGCTGTACCCGAACGGGATATCCACATCCCTGCCGTTCGACGTGCAATTGCAGATCGTGCAATCGATTCGCGGTATGGAAAACGCCCATATCGTGCGCCCTGGCTATGCCATCGAATACGACTACTTCGACCCGCGTGACCTGAAGTACAGCCTGGAAACCAAAGTCATTGGCGGCCTGTTCTTTGCCGGCCAGATCAACGGCACCACCGGTTACGAAGAAGCCGGCGCCCAGGGTTTACTGGCCGGGACCAACGCCGCTCTGCGTGCGCAGGGCAAGGAGAGTTGGTGCCCGCGTCGTGACGAAGCGTACATCGGGGTGTTGGTTGACGACCTGATCACCCTGGGAACCCAGGAACCGTACCGGATGTTTACCTCCCGTGCGGAATACCGGTTGATTCTGCGTGAAGACAACGCCGACCTGCGCCTGACCGAGAAGGGCCGTGAACTGGGCCTGGTCGATGACGTGCGTTGGGCCGCATTCTGCAACAAGCGTGAAGCCATCGAGCTTGAAGAACAGCGCCTGAAAAGCACCTGGGTCCGTCCCGGCACTGCGCAGGGCGACGCCATTGCGGAAAAATTCGGCACGCCGCTGACCCACGAGTACAGCCTGCTGAGCCTGCTGACCCGTCCGGAAATCGACTACGCTGGGCTGATCTCGGTCACCGGTGAAGGCGCCGAGGACCCACAGGTTGCCGAACAGGTGGAAATCAAGACCAAGTACGCCGGCTACATCGACCGTCAACAGGACGAAATCGCCCGCCTGCGTGCCAGCGAAGACACGAAATTGCCTGTGGATATCGATTACACGGGCATTTCCGGCCTTTCCAAAGAGATCCAGAGCAAGCTGGGCGCGACCCGCCCGGAGACCCTGGGCCAGGCTTCACGTATTCCGGGTGTCACTCCGGCGGCCATTTCGTTGTTGATGATTCATTTGAAAAAACGCGGCGCAGGCCGTCAGTTGGAGCAAAGCGCTTGAGTTCGTTGGTCACCCCGCAACACGCCGAAGAGTTATCCACAGGTGCTCGCCAATTGGGCGTCAACCTGAGTGAGACCCAGCAGGAACAACTGCTGGGTTATCTGGCGTTGTTGATCAAATGGAACAAGGCCTACAACCTCACCGCTGTGCGTGACCCGGACGAAATGGTTTCCCGCCATTTGCTCGACAGTCTGAGTGTCATGTCGTTTATCGAAAATGGCCGTTGGCTGGATGTTGGCAGCGGTGGCGGCATGCCCGGCATTCCGCTGGCTATCCTGTTTCCGGAGTCGCAGGTCACCTGCCTGGACAGCAACGGCAAGAAAACCCGCTTCCTGACCCAGGTCAAACTCGAACTCAAGCTGGATAACCTGCAAGTTATCCACAGTCGCGTCGAAGCCTTCCAGCCGCCGTTGCCTTTCAACGGGATCATTTCCCGGGCCTTCAGCAGCATGGAAAACTTCAGCAACTGGACCCGCCATCTTGGCGACCGCGACACACGTTGGCTGGCAATGAAGGGCGTTCATCCCGCGGATGAGCTGGTAGCATTGCCGGCAGACTTCCACCTCGATAGCGAACACGCCCTGGCCGTCCCTGGTTGCCAAGGCCAACGCCATCTGCTGATACTGCGCCGCACGGCATGATTGGGAACACAAGCAAGAATGGCTAAGGTATTCGCGATTGCGAACCAGAAGGGTGGTGTGGGCAAGACCACCACCTGCATCAACCTCGCAGCATCGCTGGTCGCTACCAAGCGCCGGGTACTGCTGATCGATCTTGATCCACAGGGCAACGCCACCATGGGTAGCGGTGTGGATAAACACGGCCTGGAAAACTCGGTCTACGACCTGTTGATCGGCGAATGCGACCTGGCCCAGGCCATGCATTACTCCGAACACGGTGGCTACCAGTTATTGCCGGCCAACCGCGACCTGACAGCAGCCGAAGTGGTGCTGCTGGAAATGCAGATGAAGGAAAGTCGTCTGCGCAGCGCCCTGGCGCCGATTCGCGAGAGTTACGATTACATTCTGATCGACTGCCCGCCGTCGCTGTCGATGCTCACACTCAATGCGCTGGTTGCCGCCGATGGGGTAATTATCCCCATGCAGTGCGAATACTTTGCCCTCGAAGGCCTGAGCGACCTTGTGGATAACATCAAGCGTATCGCCGAGCTGCTGAATCCGAATCTGAAAGTCGAAGGCCTGTTACGTACGATGTACGACCCGCGCCTGAGCCTGATGAACGATGTGTCGGCCCAGCTCAAGGAACACTTCGGCGATCAGCTGTACGACACGGTCATCCCGCGCAACATCCGCTTGGCCGAAGCGCCGAGCTATGGCATGCCGGCATTGGCGTATGACAAATCATCGCGTGGCGCCATTGCCTACCTGGCATTGGCTGGCGAGATGGTTCGCCGCCAACGCAAAAATTCACGTGCCACCGCAGCTCAGGCAACTTAAGGAATCCCCATGGCCGTCAAGAAACGAGGTCTCGGACGTGGACTGGATGCACTGCTGAGTGGTCCGACTGTCAGCGCACTGGAAGAACAGGCGGTGCAGGCGGAGCAGCGGGAGCTGCAGCACCTGCCCCTGGATTTGCTGCAACGTGGCAAATACCAGCCGCGGCGTGACATGGATCCGCAGGCGCTGGAAGAGCTGGCGCAGTCGATCAGGGCCCAGGGCGTCATGCAGCCCATCGTGGTGCGTCCCATTGGTGGCGGTCGCTTCGAAATCATTGCCGGTGAGCGCCGTTGGCGCGCCAGCCAGCAGGCCGGCCAAGAGACCATCCCGGCGATGGTCCGCGAAGTGACGGATGAAACCGCCGTCGCCATGGCGCTCATCGAGAACATCCAGCGCGAAGACCTCAATCCGATCGAGGAAGCCGTTGCGCTGCAGCGCTTGCAGCAGGAATTCCAACTGACCCAGCAGCAGGTCGCCGATGCCGTGGGTAAATCCCGGGTGACCGTGGCCAACCTGTTGCGTCTGATTGCGTTGCCGGAAGTCATCAAGACCATGTTGTCCCATGGCGACCTGGAAATGGGTCACGCCCGTGCTTTGCTGGGTTTGCCGGAAAATCAACAGGTTGAAGGGGCGCGACACGTTGTCGCACGTGGGCTCACCGTCCGACAGACTGAAGCACTGGTTCGCCAGTGGTTGAGTGGCAAACCTGAAGCCGTGGAGCCTGCCAAACCGGACCCGGATATCGCTCGTCTCGAACAGCGCCTGGCCGAGCGCCTAGGCTCTGCGGTGCAGATTCGCCACGGGAAGAAGGGAAAGGGCCAGTTGGTAATTGGCTATAACTCATTGGATGAGCTTCAAGGTGTCCTTGCACACATCCGCTGAAACATTTCCTCATGTAGCGTGCAGTCGGAAATCACTACCTGACAGTTGAATAGGGGCTGAACCGCCCCTATACTCTGCGCGCATTTTGTCGGCACAAATTATGCCAAGTCATTGCGTTCTGGCAGCCGACCTTTGAGGAGCAAGAGTGATGGAGACACGCACGCCAAACCGCTTGCCGTTCCATCGCTTGGCGGTTTTTCCGGTGTTACTGGCGCAATTTGTCATTCTGCTATTGGCCGCTTTGGCGCTCTGGCAATGGCAGGGTGTCGTAGCCGGGTACTCGGGACTCTGCGGAGGCCTGATAGCCTTGCTTCCCAATGTTTATTTCGCTCATAGGGCATTTCGGTTTACCGGCGCCCGAGCAGCTCAAGCCATCGTCCGGTCTTTTTATGCCGGCGAGGCGGGCAAATTGATTTTAACGGCAGTGCTGTTTGCACTGACGTTCGCAGGTGTGAAGCCATTGGCGCCGTTAGCAGTCTTCGGTGTCTTTGTGTTGACCCAACTGGTCAGCTGGTTCGCTCCCCTGCTGATGAGAACAAGACTTTCGAGACCTTAGGGCGTTTGAGGCAACCATGGCAGAGACAACCGCTTCGGGCTATATCCAGCACCACTTGCAGAACCTGACTTTCGGTCAGCATCCTACCGGCGGCTGGGGTTTTGCCCACACCGCAGCAGAAGCCAAGGAAATGGGCTTTTGGGCTTTCCACGTCGATACTCTCGGCTGGTCGGTCGCATTGGGTCTGATCTTCGTTCTTCTTTTCCGCATGGCGGCAAAGAAAGCAACTTCCGGTCAACCAGGTGCCTTGCAGAACTTCGTTGAAGTACTGGTCGAATTCGTCGATGGCAGCGTGAAAGACAGCTTCCATGGCCGTAGCCCGGTGATCGCACCGCTGGCACTGACCATCTTCGTCTGGGTCTTCCTGATGAACGCCGTCGACCTGATCCCGGTTGACTGGATTCCTCAGCTGGCCATGGCGATCAGCGGCGATCCGCACATCCCATTCCGCGCCGTATCGACCACTGACCCGAACGCTACTCTGGGTATGGCTCTTTCGGTGTTCGCACTGATCATTTTCTACAGCATCAAGGTCAAGGGCATCGGCGGCTTCATCGGCGAACTGACCCTGCACCCGTTCGGCAGCAAGAACATCTTCGTTCAAGCCCTGCTGATTCCGGTGAACTTCCTGCTGGAGTTCGTGACGCTGATCGCCAAGCCAATCTCGCTGGCACTGCGTCTGTTCGGCAACATGTATGCCGGCGAGCTGGTGTTCATTCTGATCGCTGTGATGTTCGGCAGTGGTCTGCTCTGGCTTAGCGGCCTGGGCATTGTTCTGCAGTGGGCGTGGGCTGTGTTCCACATCCTGATCATCACCCTGCAGGCGTTTATCTTCATGATGCTGACCATTGTCTACCTGTCGATGGCGCACGAAGAGAACCATTAAGGCTGGCTTAGGCTAGTCTGATGTCCCTCTCGTCTCGGCGGGAGGGGGCCCATAACGGGCTTGATGAAACGATTTGTTTTACCGCTTTAAATTAAAAAAACCTAAACCATACGACGTAAAAGTCGGGAGGAAAGATGGAAACTGTAGTTGGTCTAACCGCTATCGCTGTTGCACTGTTGATCGGCCTGGGCGCACTGGGTACCGCAATTGGTTTCGGCCTGTTGGGCGGCAAATTCCTGGAAGGCGCTGCGCGTCAACCAGAAATGGTTCCAATGCTGCAAGTTAAAATGTTCATCGTGGCCGGTCTGCTTGACGCCGTAACCATGATCGGTGTTGGTATCGCTCTGTTCTTCACCTTTGCGAACCCGTTCGTTGGTCAGATCGCTGGCTAATTACTCGGATCTTCCGAGTAATTTGATGTGATGGACAACGTAACTGCGAGGTGTTGGCGTGAACATTAATGCGACCCTGATTGGCCAGTCCGTTGCGTTCCTGATTTTTGTACTGTTCTGCATGAAGTTCGTATGGCCTCCGGTCATCACGGCGCTGCGTGAACGTCAAAAGAAGATCGCGGATGGACTGGACGCTGCCAGCCGAGCAGCTCGCGACCTGGAGTTGGCCCAAGAGAAAGCGGGTCAACAACTGCGCGAAGCGAAAGCTCAGGCAGCTGAAATCATCGAGCAAGCCAAGAAGCGCGGTTCTCAGATTGTCGACGAAGCCCGTGAACAGGCTCGCGTCGAAGCTGACCGTGTGAAGGCTCAGGCTCAGGCCGAGATCGAACAGGAAATCAACAGTGTCAAAGACGCGCTGCGTGCCCAAGTGGGTAGCCTGGCCGTTGGTGGTGCTGCGAAGATCCTGGGTGCCACAATCGATCAAAACGCGCACGCAGAGCTGGTTAACCAACTGGCTGCTGAAATCTAAGCGAGGGCGATCATGGCAGAACTGACCACGTTGGCCCGACCTTACGCTAAGGCGGCCTTCGAGCACGCTCAGGCCCACCAGCAACTGGCCAATTGGTCAGCCATGCTCGGCCTGGCAGCAGCGGTGTCGCAAGACGACACCATGCTGCGCGTGCTCAAGGCCCCGCGACTGACGAGCGCAGAAAAGGCCGCCACGTTTATTGACGTGTGCGGCGACAAGTTTGATGTAAAGGTACAGAACTTCATCCACGTCGTTGCCGAAAACGACCGTCTCCCGCTGTTGCCGGAGATTGCCGCTCTGTTCGACCTGTACAAGGCCGAACAAGAGAAGTCGGTAGACGTAGAAGTGACCAGTGCTTTTGCATTGAACCAAGAACAGCAAGACAAACTCGCCAAGGTTCTCAGTGCACGACTCAACCGGGAAGTGCGCCTGCAAGTCGAGGAAGACAGCTCCCTTATTGGTGGTGTTGTCATCCGCGCCGGCGACCTGGTTATCGATGGCTCGATTCGCGGCAAAATCGCGAAACTTGCCGAAGCATTGAAATCTTGAGTTTGAAGGGGCAGCAGAGCAATGCAGCAACTCAATCCTTCCGAAATAAGTGAAATTATCAAGGGCCGCATCGACAAGCTCGATGTGACCTCCCAAGCCCGTAACGAAGGCACTGTCGTCAGCGTATCTGACGGTATCGTGCGGATTCACGGTCTGGCCGACGTAATGTACGGCGAGATGATCGAGTTTCCGGGCGGCGTCTACGGTATGGCCCTCAACCTGGAGCAAGACTCCGTAGGTGCCGTTGTATTGGGCGCTTACCAGTCTCTTGCCGAAGGCATGAGCGCCAAGTGCACTGGCCGCATCCTCGAAGTTCCGGTTGGTAAGGAACTGCTGGGTCGCGTAGTCGACGCACTGGGTAACCCTGTTGACGGTAAAGGTCCACTGGGCAACACCGAGACCGACGCGGTCGAGAAAGTTGCTCCAGGCGTGATCTGGCGTAAGTCGGTAGACCAGCCTGTACAGACTGGCTACAAGGCTGTCGATGCCATGATCCCTGTCGGCCGTGGCCAGCGTGAGCTGATCATCGGTGACCGTCAGATCGGTAAAACCGCTCTGGCGATCGACGCGATCATCAACCAGAAGAACAGCGGCATTTTCTGCGTATACGTAGCAATCGGTCAGAAACAATCGACCATCGCCAACGTTGTTCGCAAGCTGGAAGAAAACGGCGCCCTGGCCAACACGATCATCGTGGCTGCCAGTGCTTCGGAATCTCCTGCACTGCAATACCTGGCACCGTACTCCGGTTGCACCATGGGCGAATACTTCCGCGACCGCGGTGAAGACGCGCTGATCGTTTATGACGATCTGTCCAAGCAAGCAGTGGCTTACCGCCAGATTTCCCTGCTGCTGCGCCGTCCACCAGGCCGTGAAGCTTACCCAGGCGACGTGTTCTATCTCCACTCCCGTCTGCTGGAGCGCGCATCCCGCGTTTCGGAAGAGTACGTAGAGAAGTTCACCAACGGCGCAGTGACCGGCAAAACCGGTTCCCTGACCGCACTGCCGATCATCGAAACCCAGGCTGGCGACGTTTCCGCGTTCGTTCCGACCAACGTGATTTCCATCACCGACGGTCAGATCTTCCTGGAATCGGCCATGTTCAACTCGGGCATCCGTCCTGCAGTGAACGCCGGTGTTTCGGTATCCCGTGTGGGTGGTGCCGCTCAGACCAAGATCATCAAGAAGCTGTCCGGTGGTATCCGTACCGCTCTGGCTCAGTACCGTGAACTGGCGGCATTCGCCCAGTTCGCTTCTGACCTGGACGAAGCGACCCGTAAGCAACTTGAGCATGGCCAGCGCGTAACCGAGCTGATGAAGCAGAAGCAATACGCGCCAATGTCGATCGCCGACATGTCGCTGTCGCTGTATGCCGCTGAGCGTGGGTTCCTGACTGACGTTGAAAACGCCAAAGTCGGCAGCTTCGAGCAAGCGCTGATTGCTTACTTCAACCGCGATCACGCCGATTTGATGGCGAAGATCAACGTGAAGGGTGACTTCAATGACGAAATCGACGCTGGCCTCAAAGCCGGTATCGAGAAGTTCAAGGCCACCCAAACCTGGTAAGCCGCAGCGGGGGCCGCGAGGCTCCCGCTTGCTAACCTGATAGGTGTTACATGGCAGGCGCAAAAGAGATTCGCAGTAAGATTGCGAGCATCAAAAGCACGCAAAAAATTACCAGCGCCATGGAAAAAGTGGCGGTCAGCAAAATGCGCAAGGCACAAATGCGCATGGCTGCTAGCCGTCCCTACGCGGAGCGCATCCGCCAGGTTATTGGTCATCTGGCCAACGCCAACCCGGAATATCGCCACCCATTCATGATCGACCGTGAAGTTAAGCGCGTTGGTTATGTTGTGGTGAGCAGTGACCGTGGTCTGTGTGGTGGCTTGAACACCAACCTGTTCAAGGCCCTGGTCAAGGACATGGCGGTAAACCGTGAAAACGGCGTCGAGATCGATCTGTGTGTTGTTGGTAGCAAGGGTGCGGCTTTCTTCCGCAACTTCGGCGGTAACGTCGTAGCAGCTATCAGCCACCTGGGTGAAGAGCCGTCGATCAATGATCTGATCGGCAGCGTCAAGGTGATGCTGGATGCCTACCTGGACGGCCGTATTGACCGCCTGTCCGTAGTCTCCAACAAGTTCATCAACACCATGACGCAAACGCCTACCGTGGAGCAGTTGATTCCACTGGTGGCAACCCCGGATCAGGAACTCAAGCACCACTGGGACTATCTCTACGAACCGGATGCCAAGGAGCTGCTCGACGGCTTGATGGTCCGTTACGTCGAGTCGCAGGTCTACCAGGCGGTGGTCGAGAACAACGCAGCTGAACAAGCAGCGCGGATGATCGCGATGAAGAACGCTACCGACAACGCCGGTGATTTGATCAGCGAATTGCAGCTGGTCTACAACAAGGCGCGTCAGGCTGCGATCACCCAAGAGATCTCGGAAATCGTCGGCGGCGCTGCCGCGGTTTAACGGTTCAAATATTCAGAGGATCCAGCTATGAGTAGCGGACGTATCGTTCAAATCATCGGCGCCGTTATCGACGTGGAATTTCCACGCGATAGCGTACCGAGCATCTACAACGCGCTGAAAGTAGTGAGCGCGGCTGAAACCACCCTGGAAGTTCAGCAGCAGCTGGGCGACGGCGTGGTTCGCACCATTGCGATGGGTTCCACCGAGGGCTTGAAGCGCGGTCTGGAAGTTACCGATTCTGGCGCAGCCATCTCCGTACCGGTCGGTAAAGCGACCCTGGGCCGGATCATGGACGTACTGGGCAACCCGATCGACGAAGCGGGTCCGATCGACACCGACGAGCGTTGGGGCATCCACCGTGCAGCGCCTTCGTTCGCTGAACAAGCGGGCGGCAATGACCTGCTGGAAACCGGCATCAAGGTTATCGACCTGGTTTGCCCGTTCGCCAAGGGTGGTAAAGTTGGTCTGTTCGGTGGTGCCGGTGTAGGCAAAACCGTAAACATGATGGAACTGATCCGTAACATCGCCATCGAGCACAGCGGTTATTCCGTGTTCGCCGGTGTGGGTGAGCGTACTCGTGAGGGTAACGACTTCTACCACGAGATGAAGGATTCCAACGTTCTGGACAAAGTGGCACTGGTTTACGGTCAGATGAACGAGCCGCCGGGAAACCGTCTGCGCGTAGCACTGACTGGCCTGACCATGGCCGAGAAGTTCCGTGACGAAGGTAACGACGTACTGCTGTTCGTCGACAACATCTATCGTTACACCCTGGCCGGTACTGAAGTATCCGCACTGCTGGGCCGTATGCCTTCGGCAGTAGGTTACCAGCCGACCCTGGCTGAAGAGATGGGCGTTCTGCAAGAACGTATCACTTCGACCAAGGAAGGTTCGATCACTTCGATCCAAGCGGTATACGTACCTGCGGACGACTTGACCGACCCGTCGCCAGCGACCACCTTCGCCCACTTGGACGCCACCGTCGTTCTGTCCCGTGACATCGCTTCCCTGGGTATCTACCCAGCGGTAGACCCACTGGACTCGACTTCGCGTCAGCTGGATCCGAACGTGATCGGCAACGACCACTACGATACCGCTCGCGGTGTTCAGTACGTGCTGCAGCGCTACAAAGAACTGAAGGACATCATCGCGATCCTGGGTATGGACGAGCTGTCGGAAGCCGACAAGCAGTTGGTAAACCGTGCTCGTAAGATCCAGCGTTTCTTGTCGCAGCCGTTCTTCGTGGCTGAAGTCTTCACCGGTGCTTCGGGTAAATACGTTTCCCTGAAAGACACCATTGCTGGCTTCAAAGGCATCCTCAACGGTGACTACGACCACCTGCCAGAACAAGCGTTCTACATGGTAGGCGGCATCGAAGAAGCGATCGAGAAAGCCAAGAAACTGTAATTCCGGCGCCCGGAAACGGGCGCTAATCAGGTTGAGGCAATCAGATGGCTAATATGACAGTCCATTGCGACATCGTCAGCGCGGAAGGGGAAATCTTTTCCGGTCTGGTCGAGATGGTGATTGCGCACGGTGCACTGGGTGATCTTGGTATCGCCCTGGGTCACGCGCCGCTGATCACTAATCTGAAACCGGGCCCGATCCGCCTGATCAAGCAGGGCGGGGAAGCCGAGGTGTTTTACATCTCCGGTGGTTTCCTCGAGGTTCAGCCGAACATGGTCAAGGTACTTGCCGACACCGTGCAACGTGCTGCCGACCTGGATGAAGCCTCCGCTCAGGAAGCCGTCCAGGCTGCCGAGAAGGCTCTGCACGAAAAAGGCGCCGAGTTCGATTACGGTGCCGCCGCAGCACGTCTGGCCGAGGCCGCAGCTCAGTTGCGTACTCTCCAGCAGATCCGCAAGAAGTAAGACGGCATTAGCCGTTGCAACGACTGCGTGATTGATTAAAAAGGGTAGCCTCGGCTACCCTTTTTCTTTTTCAGATATTCATCTCTTGGTCGCAGCCGCTGACCACCCAGGATTGGTAGCCAGTCATGTCGCTAGAAATCGTTATCCTCGCAGCGGGTCAAGGTACTCGTATGCGTTCGGCCCTGCCGAAAGTACTCCACCCGGTCGCAGGCAATTCGATGCTGGGGCATGTTATCCACAGCGCCCGTCAGCTTCAGCCACAGCGTATCCACGTGGTCATCGGTCATGGTGCTGACGCGGTGCGCGAGCGCCTGGCGGCGGACGATCTGAATTTCGTCCTGCAGGACAAACAACTGGGTACCGGTCACGCTGTAGCCCAAGCAGTACCGTTCATCACTGCCGATACCGTGCTGATTCTTTACGGCGATGTACCGCTGATTGAAGTCGAGACCCTGCAGCGCCTGCTCACTCAGGTCACGCCACAACAGTTGGGTCTGCTGACCGTCGAGCTGGACGATCCAACGGGATACGGTCGTATCGTGCGCGATGCATCGGGCAAAGTAGCGGCGATTGTCGAGCAGAAAGACGCCAACGAAACCGAGCGGGCAATCACCGAAGGCAACACCGGAATCCTCGCGCTGCCATTCGAGCGATTGGGTGAGTGGATGGGCCGACTGTCGAACAACAATGCCCAGGGCGAGTACTACCTCACTGACGTGATCGCGATGGCGGTCAGCGATGGCCTGGTGGTGGCCACCGAGCAACCCCATGACGCCATGGAAGTGCAGGGCGCCAACGACCGCAAACAACTCGCCGAACTGGAGCGTCATTACCAGCTGCGCGCCAGTCGTCGTCTGATGGCCCAAGGCGTAACTCTGCGTGATCCGGCCCGTTTCGATGTGCGCGGTGAAGTGACGGTAGGGCGCGATGTACTCATCGACATCAACGTCATTCTTGAAGGCCGGGTGGTGATCGAGGACGACGTGGTGATCGGCCCGAACTGCGTGATCAAGGACAGCACCCTGCGCAAAGGTGTGGTGATCAAGGCCAACAGCCATATCGAAGGTGCTGTACTGGGTGAGGGCAGTGATGCCGGCCCATTCGCCCGTTTGCGTCCAGGCACTGTATTGGAGGCCCGGGCCCATGTGGGTAACTTCGTTGAACTGAAGAATGCGCATATGGGCGAAGGTGCCAAGGCTGGTCATTTGGCGTACCTGGGCGACGCCGAAATTGGCGCGCGGACCAACATTGGTGCCGGCACCATCACCTGCAATTACGATGGTGTGAACAAGTGGAAGACCACCTTGGGTGAGGACGTGTTCATAGGTTCCAATAATTCCTTGGTGGCGCCTGTGGATATCGCCAGTGGTGCAACCACTGCGGCCGGCTCGACCATCACTTCCAATGTGGATAAGTCCCAGTTGGCGGTGGGCCGCGCGCGCCAGAAAAACATTGATGGCTGGAAGCGCCCGGAAAAAGTCAAAAAGCCCTGAGTTATCCCCATCAGCAGTTATGCACAAGCTGATAGTGCTCATTTGTGGGCAAGTCGCATCTACAACGACTTGCCCACAAGTCTTTTTATCCACAGGGATTTTTTCTCCTGTCCGCTTGACGAATTTCCTCTGATAGGTTTTGATTGCTTTCGTTATCTTTCGAAACGAAACTTGTCAGCATGTCGAAGCGCAACACCCCTCAGCGTCGCCACAACATCCTTGCCTTGCTCGCCGAGCAGGGTGAAGTCAGTGTGGATGAATTGGCCAAGCGCTTTGAGACCTCGGAGGTGACGATCCGCAAGGATCTGGCCGCACTTGAAAGCCATGGCCTGCTACTGCGCCGTTATGGTGGCGCGATCACCATGCCCCATGAACTGGTCAGTGAGCCGGGCCAAACCGTTTCCCAGCACAAACAAGCCATCGCTCGCGCCGCCGTCACGCGGATTCGTGAGCACGCTCGTATCATCATCGATAGCGGCAGCACCACCGCCGCCATGATTCCCCAGCTTGGCCTGCAGCCGGGTTTGGTGGTCATGACCAATTCCCTGCACGTCGCCAATGCCTTGAGCGAGCTTGAGCATGAGCCCGTGCTGTTGATGACCGGCGGCACCTGGGACCCGCATTCCGAGTCGTTCCAGGGGCAAGTCGCCGAGCAGGTACTACGCTCTTACGATTTCGACCAGTTGTTCATTGGTGCCGATGGCATCGACCTGGTCCGCGGCACCACGACCTTCAACGAACTGCTGGGTCTCAGCCGGGTCATGGCCGAAGTGGCCCGTGAAGTGATCGTGATGGTCGAATCCGACAAGATCGGCCGCAAGATTCCCAACCTGGAACTGCCCTGGAGCAGTGTCCATACCCTAATTACCGATGATCGCCTGCCTGATGACGCGCGCGATCAGATTCGGGCCCGCGGCATTCATTTGATTTGCGCGGCCGTCAGCCAGGAGAAATAACATGTGTGGAATTGTTGGCGCAGTCGCCGAACGTAGCATCACCGCGATTTTGCTCGAGGGCCTCAAGCGCCTCGAATACCGCGGCTACGACAGTGCCGGTGTGGCGGTGTACACCCAAGACAATTCGTTGCAGCGTATGCGTCGCCCGGGCAAGGTCAGCGAGCTGGAGTCGGCCCTGGAAACCGCGCCACTGGTGGGCCGTCTGGGTATCGCCCATACCCGTTGGGCCACCCATGGTGCACCCTGCGAGCGTAACGCCCACCCGCATTTCTCCGGTGATCTGGCGGTCGTACACAATGGCATCATCGAAAACCACGAAGTCTTGCGCGCAGAGCTCAAGGCTTTGGGCTATGAGTTCACCTCGGACACCGATACCGAAGTTATCGCCCACCTGCTCAACCACAAACTCAAGGACCAGCCGGACCTGACCGTCGCCCTCAAGGCCACCGTCAAGGAACTGCACGGCGCCTACGGTCTGGCGGTGATCAACGCCAAACAGCCGGATCGCCTGGTGGCCGCCCGTAGTGGCAGCCCGCTGGTGATCGGCCTCGGCCTGGGCGAGAACTTCCTCGCTTCCGACCAACTGGCCCTGCGCCAGGTGACCGACCGCTTCATGTACCTCGAAGAAGGCGATATCGCCGAAATCCGTCGTGAAAGCGTGCAGATCTGGGATGTCGACGGCAAGGCCGTCGAGCGTGAAACCGTGCAGTACCGCGACAGCGCCGAGTCGGCCGAGAAGGGCGAGTACCGCCACTTCATGCTCAAGGAAATCCACGAACAGCCGTCCGTCGTGCAACGCACCCTGGAAGGTCGCTTGAGCCAGAACCAAGTGCTGGTGCAAGCCTTCGGTCCACAAGCGGCCGAGCTGTTCGCCAAGGTCCGCAATGTGCAGATCGTCGCCTGTGGCACCAGCTATCACGCCGGGATGGTGGCCCGTTACTGGCTAGAAGAACTGGCTGGTATTCCGTGCCAAGTCGAAGTAGCCAGTGAGTTTCGCTACCGCAAGGTCGTGGTGCAACCGGACTCGCTGTTCGTGACCATTTCCCAGTCCGGCGAAACCGCCGACACCCTGGCTGCGCTGCGCAACGCCAAGGAACTGGGCTTCCTCGCCAGCTTGGCGATCTGCAACGTCGGCATCAGCTCGCTGGTACGCGAATCCGACCTGACCCTGCTGACCCAGGCCGGTCGTGAAATCGGCGTTGCGTCGACCAAAGCCTTCACCACGCAGTTGGTCGGCCTGCTGCTCCTGACCCTGTCCCTGGGCCAGGTGCGCGGCACTCTCGGCAAAGGTGTGGAAGCCGAATTGGTCGAAGAGCTGCGTCGCTTGCCGACCCGCCTTGGCGAAGCCCTGGCGATGGACAGCACGGTGGAGAAAGTCGCCGAGCTGTTCGCCGAAAAGCATCACACTCTGTTCCTCGGCCGTGGTGCACAGTTCCCGGTGGCGATGGAAGGGGCGCTCAAGCTCAAGGAAATTTCCTATATTCACGCTGAAGCCTACCCAGCGGGCGAGTTGAAACACGGCCCACTGGCTCTGGTCGACAATGACATGCCGGTCGTCACTGTAGCGCCGAACAACGAACTGCTGGAAAAGCTCAAATCCAACCTGCAGGAAGTGCGCGCCCGTGGCGGCCAACTGATCGTCTTTGCTGACGAAAAGGCTGGCATGAGCAACGGCGAAGGCACGCACGTGGTGAACATGCCGCACATTCACGACATCCTGTCGCCGATCCTCTACACCATCCCGCTGCAGTTGCTCTCGTACTACGTCGCCGTGCTCAAGGGCACCGACGTCGACCAGCCGCGCAACCTGGCGAAGTCGGTGACGGTGGAATAAGTTATCCACAGAATCGCGGCCGCTGTGAAGCTACGAAATAAAGTCTGTCGGAAATAAATAAAGTCTGTCGCTGGCACCGACGCCCCCGGTTCGGTGTCCAGCGACGCTTCCCTCCGCTCCTCCCTACTCTGGGCGAAGCTCAACGTTTGAAAGCCCAAAATCATCCTGACGATTCAGCCAGAGGAAACTGTGCGTTCCTTTGTGGAGCGAACTCTTTTCATTAAAGGAAAACGTTCTTCCGAGGAAGTGTTTCGGAAATTTCCTGCCACACCTTCTCGGCGCCGATGCGGTAGGTGTGAGCACTTGTGGCTCAACAAATCGTAGAAATAGTTGTACAGGAAATTTGACTTGTACAGTATTCGTCTTATCCTTAAAAAGCTGTACAAGACTCATCAAACTGTACAAGAACCGGTGTGGGCAATGGTCGCCACCACAGGCACCAGCGGCCGCTGAACTTGTCCAAGACATGCCCACACTGGAGACGCAATATGTCTGACTTCCTGCGACGCTTCGCCCACGACTTCGCAGCGCTGGACGCCAGTAATTTGCACAAACTCCAGGAGCTGTACAGTCACGATGTGCACTTCAGTGATCCGCTTCATGAGATCCAGGGCCTGACAGCGCTGCAAGACTATTTCACAGAGCTCTACGCCAACGTCAGCAATCTGGGTTTCAGGTTTCACGGCTACGACCAGGTGCAAGACCATGCCGGTTACCTACGTTGGACCCTGCACTATCACCATCCTCGCCTGCGCCGTGGCCAACTGATTGAGGTCGATGGCTGCTCGTATCTGCTGTGGCACGAGAAGGTGTACCAGCATCGTGATTACTTCGATGCCGGCGCTCTGCTCTATGAGCACCTGCCGTTGATGGGGACCGCCATTGGCTGGTTGAAAAGGAGGCTGGCATGAAACGCATCTGGCTCACTGGCGCCAGCAGCGGCATCGGCGCTGCAATGGCGGACATTCTTCTGACCCAAGGCCATTTTCTGGCCGTCAGCGCGCGCAATGTACAAGCCCTGGAAAAATTACACGCGGAGTACCCACAACAGGTACTTCTGCTGCCAGGCGACCTTACCGATCCGTGCGAAGTTCGAGCCATGGGCGAGCGAATCGAGCACGTTTGGGGCCACCTGGATCAAGCCATCCTGAACGCTGGGACCTGCGAGTACCTGGACGTCAGCGCCTTCGAAGCCAATATGGTTGAACGGGTGATGCGGGCCAATTTGCTTTCTGCGGCCTACTGCGTGGAAGCAGCCCTACCGCTGTTGCACAAGGCGCAGAAACCGCACTTGGTGGCGGTATGTAGCTCGGTCACTTACCTGCCATTGCCTCGGGCCGGAGCGTACGGCGCCTCCAAAGCGGCTATGCGTTACCTGTTTCAATCGCTGCGTATCGACGTGGCACACGAGGGCATCGACGTCACCCTCGTCAGCCCGGGCTTCGTCGATACGCCGCTCACGCAACAGAACGATTTTCCGATGCCGATGCGTTGGCCCGTGAGCAAGGCTGCCGCTTACATAACAACCCGACTGGAACGACGACCGTTAGAGATCGCCTTTCCCGGGGCATTCATCGCCGCACTCCGTCTATTAGCTGTATTGCCTCAACGTCTGCAACTGGCACTGGGCAAACTCATGGCGCGTCCCGTCACGGAAGAATCTTCATGAAAGTAGCCATCATCGGTAGCGGTATCTCCGGGCTGACCTGCGCCTACCTGCTCAACCGTCAGCACGATGTCACCGTATTCGAGTCGAGTGACTGGATTGGCGGCCATACCCATACTGTTGACGTTGAAGTAAAGGGTGAACGTTTTGCCATCGATACAGGTTTCATCGTCTTCAATGACTGGACCTATCCCAACTTTATCCGACTACTGGATCAACTGGGCGTGACCTCGCAACCCACCGAGATGAGTTTCTCGGTTCAGGATCCGCACACTGGCACTGAATATAACGGCAAAAACCTCAACGGCCTTTTTGCCCAGCGTCGCAACCTGCTCTCACCCGGTTTCTGGGGCATGTTGCACGACATCTTGCGCTTCAACCGCGAAGCATTGCGTGACCTGGAGGAACAACGCATAGCCGCCGATACCACCCTCGGGGCCTACCTGCGGCAAAACGGCTACGGTCAGCGTTTTATCGAGCATTACATCGTCCCGATGGGCTCGGCGATCTGGTCGATGTCACTGGGCGACATGCATCGTTTTCCGCTTCTGTTCTTCGTGCGCTTCTGTAAAAACCACGGGCTGCTGTCGGTCACCCATCGGCCACAGTGGCGGGTGGTCAGCGGTGGCTCGCGCAGTTATGTAGCCGCGTTGAGCGCCGGCTTTATCGAGCACATCCGCCTCAATTGCCCGGTGTATCGGGTAGAACGTGACATCGCTGGAGTGAACCTGCACAGCGGCGCCGGCATCGAGCGCTTTGACACCGTGGTTTTCGCCTGCCACAGCGACCAGGCATTAAGCCTGCTGGCGGCTCCCAGCCAAGCCGAGCGGGAGATACTCGGCGCACTGAGTTACGCCGAGAACGACGTGGTGCTGCACAGCGACACTCGTCTGCTGCCGAACCGTCGCCTGGCTTGGGCAAGCTGGAATTACCGCCTCGGCGGCTCAGCCCGGCAACCGGCCGCTGTCACCTACAACATGAATATCTTGCAAGGGCTCCAGAGTGAAACCACCTTCTGCGTTAGCCTGAACCAGACCGAGGACATTGACCCGGACAAAATCCTCAAGCGCTTTCGCTACGCCCATCCGCAATATAGCCAGGCAGGACTGCTCGCACAGGCGCGCTGGCAAGATTTACAGGGTGCTCAAAACAGCTACTACTGCGGCGCCTACTGGGCCAACGGCTTCCACGAAGATGGTGTGGTGAGCGCCTTGCGCGTGGCGGCTGCTTTCGGAGAACACCTGTGAACAGCGCGCTATACCGCGGCTGGGTCAGCCACCGCCGGTTGCTGCCGCGCGTTCATGGGTTTCGCTACCGCATGGGTATGCTCTACCTGGATCTTGCGGAGCAATCCCAGGTGCTGGGCCTATCGTGGCTCGCCGGACATTCGCGCTGGGCCGCCTTCGCCTTCCGCGAGACGGACTACCTGCCGCTTTTCACCCGCCAGGGCATAACGCTGAGCGATGCCGTACGTCAGCGCGTGGAGCAGGCCCTTGGCCATGCTCCGCAGGGACGGATCTGCCTGCTCACCCAGCCGCGCAGTTGGGGGCTGTCCTTTAATCCGATCAGTCTGTTTTATTGCTTCGAATCCGACGGCAGTCTGGCCGCCATCCTCTGCGAAGTCAGCAACACCCCTTGGCGAGAGCGTTACCACTACGTATTGCCGACCCACGCGACGGGTGAGTCATGCCATAGGGTGGCCAAGAGCTTTCACGTCTCGCCCTTCCTGCCTCGCGATCTGGAGTACCGAATGCGTTTCTCTGCTCCCGACCAACAGCTGCACGTAACCATGCAGGACTGGCAGGGCGAACAAAAGATCTTTGAAGCGGGTCTGGGCCTGGAGCGCATCGAACTGACGCGCCAAAGCCTGCACCGCCACCTGCTGGACTTCCCCTGGATGACTGGCAAGACCCTGCTCGGCATTTACTGGCAGGCCCTGCGCTTGCTGCTCAAGCGTCTGCCACTGTTTTCCCATGGAGCCGCCAGCGGCGAATACCGCACTGCGAATCTGGAGTCTCGCCATGACAAACCCTAGCCTGAACCCTATCCGCACCTGTGGCTCTGCGGCCAACGGAGTAGGCGCCCGCCTGTTAAAGAAATTGGTTGTACGTCAGTTGGCAAAGCTGCGCCACGGACACTTGGTTGTCATTGTCGACGGTGAGCCCTTGAGCTTCGGCCAGCCAGGCGATGGGCTGCATGGCGAGATCGAAGTGCTTAATGCGGCGCTCTGGCCGATGGTCGCGGCGAATGGCTCAATTGGCGCTGGTGAGGCCTATATCCAAGGCTACTGGAGTAGTCCCGATCTGACTGCGGTGGTCCGCATTTTCGTTGCCAACCTCGATGTGCTGGATGGAATGGAGCGAGGCCTGGCACGTATGCGCCGGCCACTGGCTAAAGCCTTGCACTGGCTCAACCGCAATACGCGTCAAGGCTCGCAGCGCAACATTTCAGCGCACTACGACCTGGGCAACGCGCTGTTTGAACAACTGCTGGACCCCACCATGATGTATTCCTCAGCCATGTTCCGCTCCAGCAGCGACAGCCTCGAACAGGCTCAACTGTATAAGTTGGAGTGCATCTGCCAAAAGCTCGATCTCAAACCCAGTGACCACCTGCTGGAGATCGGTACTGGCTGGGGGAGTATGGCGCTGTATGCGGCCACCCACTACGGCTGCAAGGTCACGACGACCACGCTGTCGCGTGAGCAATTTGCATACACCCAGCGCCGAATTGAGGAACAGTGCCTGCAAGACCGCATTACCCTTCTGTTGCAGGACTATCGTGACCTGACGGGCAAATACGACAAGCTCGTTTCGATCGAGATGATAGAGGCCGTCGGACACCGCTTCCTACCCACTTACTTCAAACAATGCGCCCATCTGCTCAAAGAACACGGTCTTATGCTTTTGCAGGCCATCACCATTCGGGACCAGCGTTATGAGCAGGCGAAAAAAACGGTCGACTTCATCCAGCGCTACATTTTCCCGGGCGGTGCCTTGCCTTCGGTGAACGCGATGCTGCACACCATCAGTCGCGACACTGACCTGAACCTTCACCACATGGAGGACTTCGGCCTTCACTACGCACGCACGCTTCGCCTGTGGCACGATAACTTGCGGCGCAGCCGGCACAACCTGGAAGCACTGGGCTACGATCAGACGTTCTATCGCCTCTGGGAGTTCTACCTGTGCTACTGCGAAGGCGGCTTCCTTGAGCGAAGCATCGGTACCGCGCATCTATTGCTCGCCAAACCCGGGGCGCGGCCGCAGCCCTTCGGGCTAAAGGCGTGAGCAGACGGGGCCGGTTGTTGCTCAACGCCGGGCTTTTCCAACTCGGCTGGTTCGCCTGCGTGTTGGGTGCGCAACGGTCGTGGCTGTTGCTGATTGCAATTGCCTGCCTGGCCATACACCTGCTTTGGATTGCCAACGACCCTGATGAGTGGCGCAGTCTGTTACGGGTAGCCGCCTGCGGTTGGGTGCTGGACAGTGCGCTTTTTCATGTCGGGTTGTTCGACTTTTCCGGCGCCACTTGGGTTCTGCCGCTCTGGCTGGCAATACTTTGGCTGCTTTTCGCCAGCACTTTGCGTCACAGTCTGAGCTGGACAAAGCGACCTTGGTGGATGGGAAGTCTACTAGGAGCCTTTGGCGGGCCTCTCTCCTATTGGGGGGGCGCCCAGTTGGCAGGCGTGGGCCTGCCGCTCGGTACCTGGCCCAGCATGCTGCTACTCGCATTGATATGGACGATATTAATGCCGGCACTGCACCGTATCGCCGAACAGCCTGCGCGGTGACTCAAGACTGCTTGCGAAAGAACAAGGTGATCTGGCCGACCTCCACCCCGAACTTGCTCATGAACGAGCGATTGATCATCGTGTTCTTGTCCATCAGGTACATCCAGTCGTCCAAGTCGACCTGATACTCCTTGCCATCCACCGGCAGGCTCAACACATATTTCCAGCGCAGTGTATTGCCCGCTATCTCACCACGCGCCTCACCCACCACATCGCCAGCGGTTCCGCGCCATTGACTGGAACCAACCGGAGTGAGCGTCCACACCCGTTTTTGCTGAGTACCGTCGCTGTAAGTAAATGACTCGTCGAGGATCAGCCTGTCACCTTCGGAGTGGCCATTGATCTCCACGTGGAAGCGCTTGGTGACCTCACCTGAACGCTTTTGAAACATACCCCAGGCTATGACGCGGCCCTCGAAGAATTTGCGCAACTCAAGCGTGGGTGTCTCTTGGCTGTAGGTGTGCACATCCACCCGGCTGCAACTGGCAAGACCAATGCAAAGCAGCATTATTCCTATCTTCAACATGTGCATTTCCTCCACGCTCTCAGGGTTTAGCTGCACCCAGTAATTGGGCGCGCAGCTCCGGATTGCGTGTTCGGGGGTCAAGCCAGATGGCAAAAAAGGCTTTGGCGAACGCCTCATCCCTAACCACATGCTGGAGCGTCTCGCCGACGTAAAAACGGGCGCCCTCTCCAGGCATGTAGACTCCGGTGATGCGGTCACCGGCACGCACATCGACAAACGCCTGTCGCATCTCTCGCTCCCAGCGGGTCATCAGCTCTGTATTCAGGGAGTTGGGCGACAGGCGACGGATTTCCTTAAGGCTGGCCTCAACCAGATCATCGCGACTAACAGCCCGACTGTAGGTCAGCTCCAGCGCAAAAGGCGCATCAGAATCCAGCGGGTCACCGGCAATCAGGCGTTGGCTCCAGAATTGCGCGCTGTAGATGGAGAGCCCAAAGACGCGCATCTCCCCGCTACCCAACCGACGAGCATCGGGTAAAGCCTCGCGCCAACCCGCCAATAGTTCTGCACTCTGGAGTATCAGAACAAGGCAGATAAGGAGGGAGGTTAAGCGGCCCTTCTGCATAGTCATGCATAGACCTCGACAAGACTCAATCGACGTCTTTAAAAGTTATACCAAATAATGATTTTGTACAGCTAACGTCTCAAGCGTGACGGTTCAGACTGACTGCCGATACCGAGTTTGGCGTAGATGTTCTTGCGGTGAATCTTCACCGTGCCGGGGCTAGAAGGTGTCGAACAACGCCAATGGCCCATGATTGCCTTCGTAGACGAACAGCACGAAATGGTCGATCGGACATATTTGCCGCAACCAGTGACTCAAACCCGACAGCCGAGAGTGCCCAGCGGGCAGGTCCAGCAGGCGGGCGGCGGCAAGCCGTTGAAAAGATGCACCGCAACGGGGCTATCGTGTTACCTAGTGCTACAGCGCGGGTATCAAATTGTCCCCGAGGACCCCTATGGATCGGCTACAGGAAATGCAAGTCTTCACCACCGTTGCCCAGGAGCAGGGCTTCTCGGCGGCGGCGCGGCGGTTGGGATTGTCGGCGGCCAGCGTGACTCGGGCGGTGGCGGCGCTGGAGGTGCGTATCGGCACGCAGTTGCTGATTCGGACCACGCGCAATGTGCACCTGTCTGAGGCCGGGCAGCGATACCTGGAAGACTGCCGTCGGATTCTGGCGGACATTCAGGAAGCTGAAGCGTCGGCGGCGGGCAGTCACGCGCAACCTCGTGGGCAACTGACGGTCACCGCGCCGGTGCTGTTTGGCGACTTGTACGTCACGCCTGTGATGGTCGGTTTCCTTGAGCAGTATCCCGAGGTCAGCATCAATGCCTTGCTGGTCGACCGGGTGGTGAACATGGTCGAAGAGGGCGTTGATGTCGCGGTACGTATCGGCGATCTGCCGGACAGCAGCCAACACGCGGTGCTGGTGGGCCAGGTGCGACGAGTGGTCTGCGGCTCTGCGGCTTACCTGGAGCAGCATGGTCGGCCGACCCATCCCGAGGACCTGCAACGGGCACGGATCATTGCGACCTCCGCCGTAGGCCAGCAGCGTAGTTGGCCGTTCAGGGTCGCGGGCGAAACCTTGAATGTGCGTCTCGAACCGCGATTGGTGACGACCGCCAATCAGGCGGCGATCAGTGCCGCGAGCCTCGGATTAGGGCTGACCCGGGTGCTTTCATACCAGGTTGCGGGGAAGGTGGCGGCGGGTGAGTTGGAAATAGTCCTCGAAGACTTCGAACTTCCGCCCATGCCCATTCACGTGGTGTACCAGGGTGGACGCAAGGCGCCGGCGCGGGTTCGCAGTTTTGTCGACTACGCCGTCCACGCCTTACGCGAGCATCCATCGTTACGTAGCTGATGCGTTATTGCACTGGCTGAAATAATGGTTTGTCTTTTCTGGTGATTCTGTTGTTTTTCAACGCGGCGCAAGATGGCTCTCAACAGCGCGATCCAACCCGGAACCGCGCCAATCAGTCCCGGAGCCAATCATGCACGCCATCAAACTCTACAACTTCCCCCGTTCAGGACACGCCCACCGCGTGGAGCTGATGCTGTCGTTGCTGGAGCTGCCCACGGAGCTGATCTTCGTCGATCTGGCTAAGGGTGAGCACAAACAAGCGGATTTCCTGAAAATAAATTCCTTTGGCCAAGTGCCGGCAATTGATGATCAGGGCGTGGTGCTGGCCGACTCCAATGCGATCCTGGTGTACCTGGCACAAAAGTATGGCAACGGGCGGTGGCTGCCCAGCGACCCGCTCGGCGCGGCGCGAGTGCAGCGTTGGCTGTCGGTGGCTGCCGGACCGATTGCCTTCGGTCCGGCCGCTGCAAGACTCATTACGGTGTTCGGCGCAACGTTCAACGCCGATGAGGTTATCGCCCGTGCCCATGCCTTGCTCAAAGTGATGGATCAGGAACTGGTCAGCTCGAGCTACCTGGTCGATAACACACCGACCATCGCCGATGTCGCGGCTTACAGCTATATCGCCCACGCTCCGGAAGGCAATGTCTCGCTGGCCGACTATCCCCACGTGCGTGCCTGGTTGGCGCGGATCGAAGCGTTGCCCGGCTTCGTGCCCATGCCACGCACTGTGGCTGGTCTGCAAACCGCCTGAGATTGCGCCATGTGCGCAGGGGAGTGAGGTCATGGAGCTTTCACCGTGGCATGCCGGCGAGCAACAGTTGCAGGCTCGCGTTGGAGTAGCTGAGCGCATGGAGGCGTTTGGGCGCAAGGTCATCCGCAAGGAAATGCCGGATCAACACCGGCAGTTCTATAGCCAACTGCCGTTCATGCTGTTCGGCGCAGTTGATGCCCAGGGCAATCCCTGGGCCAGCATCCTCGAGGGCCCAGTCGGTTTTGCTCATTCCCCGGCGCCAGCGCTGTTGCAGCTCGACAGCCTGCCGGCGTCCGACGACCCGGCACAACTGCAAGCCGGTGCGGCGATCGGCATGCTCGGAATCGAACTCCACACCCGGCGCCGCAACCGCCTCAATGGTCGAGTGGGCGCACTCGATGATCAAGGCTTGAGTGTTGAAGTCGAGCAGGCTTTCGGCAATTGCCCGCAATACATCCAGCTGCGCCAGTTTGAGACGGTGCCTTTGGCTGATCCGGCGACGCGCAAGGCGCAGCACCTGGATGGGCTGGATGACGCTGCCAAAGCGGTGATTGAGTCAGCCGACACTTTTTTTATCGCCAGCTACGTGGATGTGGATAACGCTCGCTCGGTCGATGTTTCCCATCGTGGCGGTCAGGCGGGTTTCGTCAAAATCGAAGGTGATTGCCTGACAGTCCCCGATTTTGCCGGCAACCTGCACTTCAACACCTTGGGCAATCTGTTGCTAAACCCGCGTGCCGGCCTGCTGTTTATCGACTTCAAAACAGGCGACCTGCTGCAACTCACCGGCCGCACCGAGATTCTCCTTGAGGGGCCGTTGGTGGAGGCATTTCAGGGCGCCGAGCGGCTGTGGAAGCTGCATGTCGAGCAGGTAGTCCGGCGGCCTGCGGCGTTGGCGTTGCGCTGGCGCTTTGATGGGGTTTCCCCCAACAGTTTGCTGACCGGGACCTGGGAGCAGGCGGCGGCGCGTTTGCAAGCGCGGGCATTGGGTGATCGGTGGCGGCCCCTGCGGGTCAGCCGGATTGAGCGCGAGAGTCAGCATATTCGCTCGATCTACCTTGAAGCGGGGGATGATGCCGGCTTGCCGTTGTTCCAGGCGGGGCAGCATTTGCCGGTGCGTTTCACCCTTGATGACCAGGTGCACATCCGTACCTATAGCCTGTCGAGCGCGCCATCCGATGATTTCATGCGCATCAGCGTCAAGCGTGAGGGGCGGGTGTCGTCGCACTTGCATGAGCGAATCAAGGTCGGTGATGTGATCGAGGCGCGTGCGCCCCAAGGGCATTTCACTGTCGCTGCTGACGAGCGCCGGCCCTTGGTGTTGCTGGCCGCGGGCGTGGGAATTACGCCGTTGTTGTCGATGTTGCGCGAGGTGGTTTACCAAGGACAACGCACCCGCCACACCCGGCCGAGTTGGCTGCTGCAGAGTTCTCGCAGCCTTGCTGACCAGCCATTTCGCGCTGAGTTGGATCGCTTGCTGGAGAACGGCGACGGTACCGTGCAGGTGGTGCGCGTGCTCAGCCAACCGGAGCCGGAGGCGCAAGAGGGCGTGGACTTCGATCGGCGTGGGCGTATCGATCTGGCCTTGGTGCGGGAGGTGCTGCAGATCGAGGACTACGATCAAGCGGACTTCGTCCTCTGTGGCCCAGGCGGTTTTACTCAGGCCCTGTATGACGAGCTGCGTGATCTGGATGTGGACGATCAACGGATTCACGCCGAGACTTTCGGGCCCTCGACGTTGCGTCGCAGACCTGACCCACTGGCCCCGGTCATCGAGCAACCGGCCGCAGCCACTGAAGCGGTGACGGTGACCTTTCAAAACGCGCAGATCAACGCGCGGTGGCAGCCGGAGGCAGGCAGCTTGCTGGAACTGGCGGAGAGCCAGGGGCTGCGTCCGGAGTTCAGTTGTCGGGGAGGCTCTTGTGGCACTTGCCGGACGCGCCTGATAAGCGGACAGGTGAATTATCCACAGCCCCCGGCGGAGTTGCCGGGAGACGGAGAGGTGCTGATCTGCTGTGCGATTCCGGCCAAGGGCGAGCAGCCGCTGGTGCTGGAGTTGTAAGACTTCGCCTCAGGCAAACGACAGGGTTTTTTCCGCCAGTAATTCCTCATACAAGCGGGCCCACTGGCGGCCCATTTCCTCGGCGGTGAATAGCTGTCGGTAGCGAGCTTCGGCCTTGATGCCCATGGTGGCAGCTTGCACTGGGTTATCCCACAGAGTGCGCATGGCCTGACGGAAGGCCTGGGGATTACTTGGCGGCACCACCAGGCCGGTTTCGCCGTGGTTGTTGATGAAGCTGGTGCCAGTACCGATTTCGCTGGAGATCATCGGCTTGCCGTACATCGCGCCTTCCAGCAGTGAGATGCCGAAGGCTTCCGATCGCAGGTGCGACGGAAAGACCATGGCGTAGCTCAACTCCAGCACGGCGGCCTTGTCGGCGTCGTCGAGGCGCCCGACGAACTTGATGTTGCGCAAACCCAAGGCTGCAGCCTGGGCCTGCAACTCGCTTTCCAGCGGACCGGCACCGACGATCACCACCGGGTAGTCCACGTCCTTGAGCGCTTCGATGAGGATGTGCAGGCCCTTGTAGTAACGCATCACGCCAACGAATAGGAAGAACCGCTCGCCCAGGCGCTCACGCCATCGGGCCATGCGTTCGGGGTCGGATTTGGGGTAAGCCGATTTGTTCAGTCCATAGGGAATGACTCGGGTTTTTTGCGGAAATTGCTTGAGTACATCGCTGGTTTGCAGGTAGTTCGGCGATGCCGCGACGATCCGGTCAACGCTGGCGAGGAAGCGCGTCATCAAGGGTCGATAAAGGGTCAGCAAGTGCTTCTGGCGAATGATGTCCGAGTGGTACGTAACCACGCTGGGTTTGTTCATGCCGCTGAGAAAGTGCACCAGGTCCATGAACGGCCAGGGAAAGTGGTAGTTGACCACGTCAGCCTCAGCCGCCAGCTCACGAAATTGTTTGAGCACGCTGTAAGAAAAACCGGTGGAGGCGATCTGCACATCCAACTTGGCGCGATGAACCTGGTGCTGACCGAATGGAATCACTACCGGTACCGGGTTGGCACTCAGAGTCAGGACTTGGCTTTCTATCCCGTGCGCAACGCCGCTTTCGCACAGCTCGAACATCACCTGCTCGATGCCGCCCACGCTTTCCGACAGATAGGTTTTGAAGAAATGAAGGACGCGCATTCAACCTCCCAAAGCCTGGCGATAAGCGCGAGCGGTGAGCGTCGCGCAACGATTCCAGGAAAAAAGCCGCGCCTGTTGCAGCCCGGCTTCTCGGCATGCTTGCCAATGCGTTTGATCATCGACCAGCCGGCTCATGGCATCGCGCAAGCCGTTCAGGTCATGGGGTTCAATATAGTTGCCGGCAGCGCCCGCGACCTCCGGCATCGCCGAACGCCGGGTGACGACCACCGGCGTGCCGCTGGCCATGGCTTCCAGCACTGGAAGGCCGAAGCCTTCATACAACGAAGGAAATATCAGCGCTCGGGCACCGGCGATCAATTGAGCCACATGCTCGTCGGACAAATAGCCGAGCAGGCAGACCGTGCCTTCAAGCATGCGCTTGCGCAGTTCTTCATTGAGTTGTTCGGTCTTCCAGCCGGCCATTCCGACGATCAGCAAGGGAAATTGCTGGCGCATCGACTCCGGCAGAAGGGCATGGGCCCGCAACGCCTGCAGCAGATTTTTTCGCGGCTCCAGGGTGCCGACACAAAGGAAATAGCCACGGGGCTCGACGCCGTGGCTGAGCAGTACGCTGCGTAATTCATCGTCGGTACGCGGGTGGAAACGTGGCGCGGCGCCCAGCGGGGCGACGATGAAACGCTCCGGTCCCAGACCGAAATAGGCCTGCGCCTCGTCGGCAATGAACTGTGAGTCGGTGAGAATCAGACTGGCCTGCTTCACGCCCTGTTCCAGGCGCCGTTCGATTTCCTTCAGGCGCGCCGCCGGTTGGGTCGCGGGGTAGTGCACGTGGGTCAGGTCGTGCAGGGTGACGATGGTCGGGCCCTTGAACGCCAAGGGCCACAGGCTCGGTTCGTGGTACAGGTCGACCGTCTGTGGCCGGCCCTTGTCGAAGCGCCGTTGTTCCAGCCAGCGCCGGGCCTGATAGGCACCGGGAATCTGCCGTAGCACCGGGGTGATCCGCGAATAACCCGGCAGCGCGGCGGCTGGCAGCATCGGGCTCCAGCCCCAGCCGTGGAACAGCGACAACTCGACGTCGGATTCCTGGCTCAGAGCGTGAATCAGCTCTGTCAGGTAATGCCCGATACCGGTACGCGGGGCCTGGAGGATGCGCGCGTTAAGAGCAATCTGCATGCTGCTTCTCGACGCGCACCGCAGGCTTGTGCACATGGCTCATGACCCGCTCGATCAACTGCGCACTGGCCTCGCGCCAACCGAGCCAACGCCATTCGCTGACGTTGCGTTCTGCCGGGAAGCGACCGGTGGTCTCCATTTCGCTGATCAGATTCACCAGATTCTGCGGATCGTCCAGATCGAAGTACGCCATGAACGGCCCGCCGATCTCGCGGAATACCGGAATATCGCTGCCCATCGCCGGCAAGCCGCGTTGCATGGCCTCCACCAATGGCAGGCCGAATCCTTCGACATGCGAGGGAAACACCAGCGAAGTGGCGTTGGAGTAAGCGTGCTCCAGGCTGCGATCGCTGAGGTCGTTGAACATGAACAGGCGTTTATTGAGCTCGGGGTGTTTGCGGATGCGTTCGATCAGCGCATCGCATTTCCAGCCGATCCGTCCGGCAATACACAGCCGGGCCCGCGAACCATTGGCCCAGGCTATTTCGAAGGCATCGAGCAGGTAACTGTGGTTCTTGCGCGGCTCGATGGTGCTGACCATCAGGAACACCGGGTCCTTGCTTTTGAACATCTGCTTGAGCGCCGGATCCACCGGCGTTGAGTCGTCGCACAGATCCAGTTCGCTGCCGAGGTGGAAATAGTCGAACCAGCGTTGCGCCACCTGCGTCGGGCCCACTCGTCGGAGCATTTCATCGTGGACCTGATCGCGAATGGTTTCGGAGATCGCAACATAGCCGTCGGCGGTTTTCGTGATCCAGTCGAACCAGTCGCTGAATACGCGCACCAGACCGGCGTCGCAGAACTGAGGATGAGTCAGCGGAATCAAGTCATAGACGACCGAAACGATGCCCACCCCATCACGCTTGAGTTGTTCGGCCAGGGGAAAAAAATTGGTTTGCCAGGACGAGTCCAGCAGCACCAGTTGATCACCCGCCTGATGTTGCAAAGGTTTGCAGCGAGTAGGGATTTCCTGGCGCTTTAGGCAGAAATTGAGCAGGCGAATCGGCACGCTCAAGGCGCCGAACACGGCGAGCCGGCAACCCACGTATAGCACCCGTCGGGCGAAATTCGATTGGCAAAATGGCCGGCGTCGCTCCAGCTTACGGTGCAGCAGCCAGAATTTGCTGGCGATTTGCTCCAGGCGTACGCGCAGGCCCATCAGGTCGAGCTTGGGCACCGCCAGCGGGGCGAGGCTGGTCACTTCATACAACGCGTCGTTGAGCATCACTACCGGAATGCACTGCAATGAAGGGTCTTTTTTTGGCAACTCGCGGATGACGTTTCGCACCACGCGCTGGATGCCCGAATTGGCCTCCGGGTATTCGAACACATAGGTGCATTCAACCAGCAAACGCGTCATGAAGTTGTCTCCGGATTCACGGGTGTAATGGATGAGCGGCTGATGCTGGTCTGGGCTTCCAGCCAGGAACAGCCGACGAAATCTTCCTGACGGTTATTGATGACGTGAAACACCAGGCCGTAGTCGCGCCATTCGAAATTGCGGTCCAGGTGCGAATCCAGGCGCGACAGGCTCAAGGCCACCGAGTAATTGCCCTTGCCCAGGCGCATGGGGAAGGCGAAGCGGTAGGTCACGCGTTCGCCGGCCTGCAGGTCGGTCAGGGCCTGGTCCAGGCGATGGGTGTTGATCCCGTACATGGCCTGGCCCAGGCGGTCCTTGATCAGGAAGCCGAGGACCAGGCGCTCGATGTCCTGGCGCACATCGACCTGCACTTCCAGCACCATCGGCTGGCCGACTTCGGCAACCTCCATCGAACGCTGGCGTTGGTCCAGCAGGCGCACGCTGTGGATGGTCGCCTCGCCGGTGCCGGAAATGGTTTGCACCTGGCCGTTGGCGAGCATTTCCTGGCGCACGATCTGCCCTTCGCGTTCGGCGAGCATGGCGTTGTAGTAGTCCATCACCTCTTCTGGTTTGCCGTGCATGGCCATGCGGCCTTTTTCCAGGAGGATCGCGGTGTCGCAGATCGACTGAATCGCCGAGCGATCATGGGACACGATCAGCAGGGTGGTGCCGTCACGGCGGAAGCTGCGGATGCGCTCGAAACTCTTGTGCTGGAAGTAGGCATCACCCACCGACAGGGCTTCATCGACGATCAGAATGTCGGGCCGGCGCGCGGTGGCGACGCTGAACGCCAGGCGCATCTGCATGCCGCTGGAGTAGGTGCGCACCGGATGATCGATGGCTGCACCGATTTCGGCGAAGCCTTCGATCTCTGGCATCAGTGCATCGATTTCCTCGACCTGCATGCCCAGCAACTGGCCGGCCATGAACACGTTCTGGCGGCCGGTGAAGTCCGGGTGAAAGCCCATGCCCAGTTCAAGCAGCGCGGCGACCCGCCCTTGCAGGTGAATCTGCCCGCAGGTGGGTTGGGTGGTGCCGGTGATCATTTTCAGCAACGTGCTTTTGCCGGCGCCGTTGACCCCGACAATCCCCACTGCTTCACCGGCCGGGATTTCAAAGTCGACACCCTGCAGCACCCAATGTTGTTGATGACGAACCCGGGAGAAAGGCACCAGCCATTCCAGCAGGCGGCTCCAGCGATTGGGGTACTGTTTGTAGGCCTTGCCCAGGCCACTGACTCGTATGTGTCCCATTAGAGCTCATCCACCATTTCACCAACGCGCTGGCGGAAAAGCCGCAGCCCCATCAAACAGAGCAACAGGCCGACCACCAGCAGTGGCGTCAGCGAACTCCAGTCCGGCCATTGGTTATAGAGGAATACGTTCTGGTAGCTGTGCATCAAGGCGGTCAGCGGATTGAGTGCAAGCACGCGCTGGATGTCTTCCGGCAGGATCGACATCGGGTAAACGATGGGCGTCAGCCAAAACCAGAACTGCAGGAGGATCCCGAAGAATTGCCCGACGTCGCGGAAAAACACGTTGAGCACACCCAAAATCATCCCCAGTCCCGCCGAGAACATCACCTGCAACGCCAGCAGCGGCACCAGCGCCAGCAACGCCATGCCGGGCAGGCGGCCACTGATCAGCAGGAAGCCGATGAACAGGGCGAGGATGATCGCAAAGTTGATCCCGGCGTTGAGTAGCACGATCACCGGCAGGCAGATTCGCGGGAAGCTGATTTTCTTCAGCAGGTTGGCGTTTTCCAGGAACATGCTCTGGCTGCGCAGGGTGATCTCCGAGAACAGACCCCAGGTCAGCAGGCCTGCGCACAGGTACACGCTATAGGCCAACCCGTCATCCACCCCCGGCAGGCGGGCCCGCATGATCTGCGAGAAGATCACCGTATAGACGACGATCATCGACAGCGGGTTGAGCACGGTCCAGAGCGCGCCGAACAACGAATTGCGATACCGCGATTGAAACTCCCGCTTGACGCTACCGAGGATGAAGCCACGATAACTGCGCATCGAGCGGTACAGGTTAAGCAGCATTCAGACCGTCCTTCCGTACTGATCTTCGAAGCGGACAATATCGTCCTCTCCCAGATACTCACCGCTTTGCACTTCAATGATGACCAGGTCGATCACTCCTGGGTTTTCCAGGCGATGCTTGTGCCCGGCCGCGATGAACGTCGACTCGTTCTTGGCGACCAGATGTGTGCCCGAACCATTGTTGGTGACCTTGGCCATGCCCTCGACCACCACCCAATGTTCGTTGCGATGATGGTGCATTTGCAGGGACAGCTTGGCGCCGGGCTTGACCACGATGCGCTTGATCTTGAAGCGCGGCCCTTCCTCGAGCACGGTGTAGGTGCCCCACGGACGGCAGACGGTCCGGTGCAGCCGATAGCTCTCGTGGTCGTTGTCCTTGAGCTGCTTGACCACCTTGCGCACGTCTTGTGCGCGGTCGGCATGGGCGATCAGCACGGCGTCGGCGGTGTCGATGACGATCAGGTTATCCACACCCACGGTCGCGACCATGCGCCCGTCGCTTTGCACGTAGTTGTCGCGACTGTCGATAAACAGCGCTTCGCCGCTGGCGCGGTTGTTCTGTGCGTCGGCTGGCAGCAGGGCGCTGACTGCACCCCAGGAACCGATGTCGCTCCAGTCGAATCCGGCCGGAATCACCACGACTTTTTCCGAGCGCTCCATCAAGGCGTAGTCGATGGAAATGTCGGTCATTTGCGCGAAGTGCGCGGTTGACAGTTCCTGTTGCAGGCAGCCACCGGTTTCCACCACGGCGCTGGCCCCCAGGCAACAGTCCGCCTGCTCCAGCAGCTCCGGGGCATGGATCTTCAGTTCTGCCAGTAAGGTGCTGATGGCGAAGCAGAACATTCCCGAATTCCACAGGAACGCCTGGCTTTCGACGTAGTGGGTCGCGGTTTGCAGATCGGGTTTTTCGACAAAGCGTGCGACCCGGGATGCGCCTTGCTCATCCAGTTGCTCACCACGCTCGATGTAGCCGAAGCCAGTCTCCGGCGCGGTGGGAATGATGCCGAAAGTCACCAGGTGTCCGGACTCGGCCAGCTTCACCGCGTGTTTCACCGCTGCACGGAACGCCTCTTCGTTGCGGATCAGGTGATCGGCCGGCATCACCACCATGATCGCGTCGTCGCCGTGCAGCGCTTGCAGCGAGAGCGCTGCGGCAGCAATTGCTGGCGCGGTGTTGCGGCCGGTCGGCTCGAGGATGAAGTGCCCGCGATGATGACCCAGGTGAGCCTGCTGGTAGTGATCCTTGCTCTGGAAGTAGTAGTCGCGATTGGTCACGGTAACGATGTCGCCGTGACTGCCCAGCAGCGAAGCGGCCCGCCGGTAAGTCTTGCCCAGCAGCGTCTCGCCATCGGGCAGCATCATGAACGGCTTGGGATGGCCTTCACGCGAAACCGGCCAGAGCCGTGTACCGGCACCGCCAGAAAGAATCACAGGTATCAGCATGGCCTACTCCTTGGCGACTCGTTTCATGTCCGCATCCATCATCATGCGGATCAGGGTCTGCAGATCGGTTTTCGGTTTCCAGCCCAGCAGTCGCTGTGCCTTGGCCGGATTGCCCAGCAGTACGTCGACTTCAGCCGGGCGGAAGAACGCCGGGTCGATCTTCACGTAATCACGATAGTCGAGGCCGACATGGTCGAAGGCGATCTGGCACATCTCGCGCACCGTGGTGGTGACGCCGGTGGCGACCACGAAATCGTCGGCCTTGTCCTGTTGCAGCATCAGCCACATGGCTTCGACGTAGTCACCGGCAAAGCCCCAGTCCCGCTTGGCGTCGATGTTGCCCAGGCGTAGCTCCTGTTGTTTGCCCTGTTTGATCCGGGCAGCGGCGTCGGTGACCTTGCGGGTCACGAACTCGATACCGCGCAGCGGTGACTCGTGATTGAAGAGGATGCCGCTGCTGGCGTGGAGGTTGAAGCTTTCACGGTAGTTGACGGTGATCCAGTGACCATAAAGCTTGGCCACGCCGTACGGACTGCGCGGGTAGAACGGGGTGTTCTCGTCCTGTTGCGCGGCCTGGATCAGGCCGAACATTTCGCTGGTCGAGGCCTGATAAAAGCGGGTGTGCGGACTGAACTGGCGGATTGCTTCGAGCAGGTGGGTCACGCCCAAGCCGTCGACAATGCCCGTGGTCACCGGCTGATCCCAGGACGCCGCGACAAAGCTCTGCGCCGCCAGGTTATATACCTCGTCGGGCGCGGCCTTGATCACCGCACGCTGCACTGAACAGGCGTCGGCCATGTCACCGTCAAGGTAGTGAATGGCACTTTCGACGCCCATTTCCCGCAGGCGCCAGCGCGAATCGCTGCTGCGCCGCGCAACCAGGCCGTAGACTTCATAACCCTTATCGAGCAACAGCTTGGCCAGATACGCGCCGTCCTGGCCAGTGATCCCCGTGATCAATGCACTTTTAGTCATTCTTGTCTTACCCGTGACTCCCAGTCGGACAGGATCGCCCGCAGAGATTGTTGTGTTGTCAGTTCTGGCGTCCATCCTGTGGCCTGCTGCAGCCTGGCATGGCTGCCGCAGACGCGACGCTGCTCTGCACGGCGCATGCGTGCAGGGTCTTGAATCAGTTGAACCTCGACCTGGGCCAGGTCGGCCAGTTGCTCGATCAGCCCACGCACGCTCTGCTCGACACCGGAGCAAATGTTGTAGACCTGGCCCGGTTCACCCTTGGCGAGCAGGGCCAGGTAGGCCGAGACCACATCGCCCACATCGAGAAAATCGCGAGTGACGTCGATATCGCCCACTTGCAACTCAGGCGCTTGCAGGCCCTGGCGGATTCGGCAGATCTGCCGGGCGGCGCTGGCGACGACAAAGCTGTCAGCCTGACCGGCGCCGATATGGTTGAACGGGCGAGCGACCAGCACCGGCCAGCCTTCGGTCATGCCCCACTGCAGGCTCAGCAGTTCGGCCGACAGTTTGCTAACGGCGTAAGGGTTACGCGGGCAGGGCGCTTGTCGCTCGTCGATGGGCAAGGCTTCTTCGCCAACCTGGCCATAGACGTCGCCGGAACTGACATACAGGAAAGTGCCCTGGAAGCCACGTCCCTTGAGCGCCTGCAATAGATTCAGGGTGCCCAGCAGATTGACCTGAAAGGTATTGGCCGGGTCGCGGAAGGCTTCGGGGATGAAGGTCTGGCCGGCGAGATGAATCACCGCGTCGGGCAATTGCGGCCACAGGCCTTCAAGGCTTTGTGGTTCGCGCAGGTCATAGCCTGCGGCAGCTGGCAGCAACTCCCATTGCGAGTCGGCGGCGTTCAGGCGCGTCTGGAGATGTCGGCCGACAAATCCATTCAGGCCCGTAACGAACAGACGCTTTTTCACGCAGCGGTCCCCTTGGTCGGTCAACTCTGTCATCACCAGAATTCCTGGTTGCTATTCCGAATAGCCCTACAAATCCATTAGGAATTTCTGGTAAGCAAAGTTGTTGTTGTAGTTGTTTGCCCGTCAATCTGTGCCAATTGCGCGGTAATTTCAACAGGTCTCATCGTGACTGATAAGTTCTCATTGGGACGATCGTATTAATTCGCCTGCGGTGTTCACGAACCCCCAACGGATGTGTTTAGAATGCCTCTCAGCACCATTGCCCAGCGATCAGCTCAGGGGTCTTTCGACGCTTGGAACTGACCAAAAAAACAAGAACGTAGACGGGCATGCAGACGCTGACGAACTCCGCAAGTGCGGGTCGAGCCGTGGCTGTGCCGTCATCAGAGTGAGGTTGCCCAAGGGGCGCCCTCATCGTGGGATGCCATGAATTTCATTCTTTACTCGGATGTGAACGACCGCTCGATCAGCCAGAGTCTCGGCCGTCCTGAATACAGCTACTACTTCGTGCTCAAGGCTTATCGTCCGGTTCTTGAGAGTCTTGGCCGGGTGCATGTGGTGGACTCGGTCGGCGAGGTCGATCCGCTGTTTCGGCGTCTTGCCGCCGAAGGTGAAGAAGCTCTGTTCGTGTCGTTCGCGCCACCCCACAAGACTCCCTGCGACCTGAGCTGCCCGACGCTCTGCGTAGTGGCCTGGGAGTTTGACTCGATCCCCACCGAACACTGGGACAACGACTTTCAGCAGGACTGGAGTCGCACCCTGGCGCGCCATGGCCGTGTGATCACCCTGTCAACGCATACCGCGCAAGCCGTGCGCCGGGCGTTGGGTGAGGACTTTCCGGTGCTGGTGCTGCCAACACCGCTGTGGGAGCGATTCGCCGAGATTCGTGAGCAGTTTCCGAGTACCCCGGTCAATCCGGGCGCCACTCTGCAGATCCAGGGTTGCATTATCGACAGCCGGGGCTTGGGGTTGTCCGCTGACGGCCTGATCGCGCCCATTATCCCTGAGCCAGAACCAGAGCCGGAACCGGAACCGGAACCGATTCCCGAACCCGAACCGCTCGTTGTCGTCGAGGCGCCGTCACTGACCTGGCGGCGCCGGCTGTTCATCGCCAAGCATTACCTGCGGCAGACCTACATCGAAGGCTTTAGCGACCTGCTGCCGGACAGCCTGCGGGCACGGTTGCGTGGCAACCGCCCGGTAGAAGCAGTAGCAGAGCCGGAGCCGATGGTCGAGGTGGAGCCGGAGGTGGAGGAGGTGATCGTCATCGAAGCGCCGGTCGAGGAGATGCACCCACAAGCGCAGTTTCCCGCGACCGATGCAGTGGTCGAAACCCAGGTCGATGGCGTGATCTACGTCAGCGTGTTCAACCCCGATGACGGGCGCAAGAACTGGCACCAGTTGATCACCGCGTTCTGCTGGGCGATGCGTGATGTCGAGGACGCGACCCTGGTGTTGAAAATGACCCAGAAGGACCTGTCCACCTATTACGTGCACATGCTCACGCTGTTGTCGCAACTCTCGCCCTTCAGTTGCCGCGTGGTAGTCATGCATGGCTATCTGGACGATCAACAGTTTTCCCGGCTGTACGGCGCCGCCAGTTTCTATGTCAACGCTTCGCGCTGCGAAGGTCTGTGCCTGCCGTTGATGGAGTTCATGGCGTGCGCCAAACCGGTGATCGCCCCTCGGCACACGGCGATGCTGGATTACATCGACGACAGCGTCGCGTTCATCGTCGACTCCAGTCAGCAACCTGCGATATGGCCGCAGGACTCGCGGATTCTGTATCGCACGGTTTCCCATCGCCCGGATTGGGGGTCGTTGAAAAATGCTTATCTGGCCAGCTACCAAATGGCAAAAGAGCAGCCCGAGCGCTACCAGGTGATGGCGCTGGCGGCTAACGAACGCATGCGTGAGTACTGCAATTTCGCTGGGGTACAGCAGCGCCTTGGCGATTTTCTCGACGATGTGCCGCAGGTGCAGGTCGCTGTGACGGGGGCCGCATCATGCTGATCATCATTCATTCGGAAACCAACAAAAGTAACATCGAGCAGAACCTCGGTCGGCCCGAGTACAGCTATTACTTTGTGCTCAAAGAGTTCCGCCCGGTGCTGGAGCGCATCGGCCAGGTGATCGAGGTGAGCGACCCGGACGAACTGGTCGATCGCCTGTATTTCGATTGCCGCAGCCGCGGCGAAGACTGTGTGTTCCTGTCGTTCTCGCCGCCTCATCGCACGCCGATCCACTACGCCTGTCCTACCATTCCGGTTTTCGCCTGGGAGTTCAGCACCATTCCCACCGATACCTGGCACGGCGAACCCCGCCACGACTGGCGCGTGGTGCTGGAGGCCGCCGGTGCCGCTATCACCCATTCCAGCTTCACCGTACAGGCCGTGCGTGATGCCATGGGCCCGGCCTATCCCGTCAGTGCCATTCCGGCGCCGGTCTGGGATCGCTTTGCCCATCGCGGCCAGGCTCTGGGGCAATCTGCGCTGGCGCAACGGGTGACGCTCAACCTGCGTGGCCTGTTGCTCGACAGTCGTACCCTCGACTTGCGCCCCTATGGTCCGCCTGCGTTGCGCGAGGGCGAGCCGGTGTCTTTCGACAGGCCGGTGGGGGATTGCCAGGTCGAACTGGACGGAGTGATCTACACCTCGGTGTTCAATCCCTACGATGGCCGCAAGAATTGGCAGGACATGCTCAGTGCGTTCTGCACGACCTTCCGCGATACGGCAGATGCCACGCTGGTGTTGAAACTGACCCACCATGACATCTCTGATGCGTTGAACGACATGCTCCACCACCTGTACAAGAATCAGTCGTTCCGCTGCCGTGTGGTACTGATCCACGGCTTCCTGGCCGACGCGGATTATGAGCGCCTGGTGGAGGCCACCAGTTTTGTGGTCAACAGTTCGTTCGGCGAGGGCCAGTGCCTGCCGCTGATGGAGTTCATGTCCTGCGGCAAGCCGGCTGTTGCACCGTTCAACACGGCGATGGCGGACTATATCGACGCCGATAACGCCTTCATCGTCGACTCCACTGACGAACTCACCGCCTGGCCCCACGACCCGCGCGCGGCTTACCGCACGCTGCGTTATGTGACCAATTGGGACTCGTTGTGCTCGGCGTATCAAGCCAGCTACGCCGTAGCCAAACACGATCAGGTGCGTTATGCGCGCATGGCCGCCCATGCCGTCAACCGGCTGCAAGGGTTCTGCAGCCAGGCGGTCGCCGAGCAGCGACTGCGCATGTTCCTTGCGGACGTGGCGGCACAGGCGAAAACGGTGTGATCGGGCGCCTGCTCGATTGGCTGCGCCCTGCGCCTGCACCGGTGGTGGAACCTGAAACTGCGGTGTCGCCGCGTGATTGCGGCTTCACCGATGCGGTGCTCGATGGCTGGTTTCTCGGTGCCAGCGGCGAGTTGCTCAAGGGCTTTGCCATCAGCGCCGACGATACGCTGCTGGATGTCGGCTGCGGCGAAGGGGCGGCGACCTTGTTTGCCGTGCGCCAGGGCGCGTCGGTAATTTTTACCGACAGCGAACAGGATAAGGTCCGCGACCTCGCTCGATTGGTCGAGGCACAGAGTCAGGCTCCGTCCCTGGGCCTGGTCAGCAATAGCCTGCCGTTACCCCTGGCAGATGGCTGCGCGAGCAAAGTGGTGTGCATGGAGGTGCTGGAGCACGTCGACGAACCCGAGCGGTTCATGGCCGAGCTGGTGCGCATGGGGCGCCCGGGCGCCCAGTATTTGCTCAGCGTGCCGGCACCGGTGGGTGAACACCTGCAGCAGGGGATAGCCCCGGCCGGTTATTTCCAGGCACCGAACCATGTGCAGATTTTCTCCCACGAACGTTTCGGCGCATTGGTCGAAGACGCCGGGCTGATCATCGAGCACCGCCAGGCCACCGGCTTTTTCTGGGTCATGGGCATGATCTTCTTCTGGGCCAGCGAACGCGCGGCTGGCAAGGACATGGGCGGGGCGGTGCGTGACCGGATCCAGGCACCGTACCCGCCGCTGATGGAAGGCTGGGCGCGTACCTGGCGTGACCTGCTGATGCAACCCGACGGGCTGGCGATCAAGCGGGTGCTGGATCAGTTCATGCCCAAGAGCCAGGTGATCATTGCCCGCAAACCGAAAGCCGAGGACCAGGCATGAGCAACACGCGGATCATGGACATCGAACTGTTGCGCGGTATCGCCGTGCTCGGGGTGCTGTTTCATCATTTGCAAGGCAGTTTGTTTGCCACGCCGGTGCCACTGTTGGATGCGATCCATGCGCTTGGGCAACCCTGGTGGGGCGTCGATCTGTTCTTCGCGATCTCCGGTTTTGTCATTGCCCGCAGCCTGATTCCCGCCTTGCAAGGCTGCACCACGCGTCAGGAGTACTGGCAGCAGACACGCAATTTCTGGCTGCGCCGCGCCTTTCGCCTGTTGCCATCGGCCTGGCTGTGGTTGGCGCTGATGCTGCTGGCCTGCCTGTTTCTCAACCGCTCCGGCGCCTTTGGCAGCGTGAGCGCCAACCTGCAGGCGACGCTGGCCGGGGTGTTGCAATACGCCAACTTTCGTTTCGCCGACAGTTTCTTCCACTACGAATATGGCATCAGTTTTGTGTACTGGAGCCTGTCGCTGGAGGAGCAGTTCTATCTGTTATTCCCGCTGCTGATCCTGCTGTGCCGCAAGTACCTGGTGTGGGCGCTGCTAGCGCTGGTGGCGGTGCAACTGTTGACCCTGCGCACACCGATCCTGATGGTGATCCGCACCGACGCCCTGGCGCTCGGCGTATTGCTTGCGATGTGGAGTGCGCAGTCGAGTTACTGGCGTTGGGAGCCGACTTTTCTACGTCGGTCTTGGGCGGGGGTATCGCTGTTGCTGGCGATCGCGTTGCTCATGAGCTTCCTGGCGACCGATCGTTTTACCTTCACGAATTACCGCATCGGTGCCATTGCTGTGCTCAGTGCGGTGCCGGTCTGGCTGGCGTCCTACAACCGCGATTACCTGATGCCGACGGGCTTGTTCAAGACCCTGATGACCTGGATCGGCAGCCGCTCCTACGGCATTTACCTGATTCACATCCCGGCCTACTCGCTGGTGCGGGAGCTGACCTTTCATCTTCAGGCGGCCTCGCTGCCGAGCCCGGCCGGGCATCCCGTCGTCACGCTGGTGCTGGCATTCGGGCTGATCGTGCTGTTGAGCGAGCTGAACTATCGCTTGATCGAAATGCCCATGCGTAATCGCGGCGCGGCGCTGGTGAAACGCTTGAGTGCGTCCCGCAACCCCCTGCCATCACCTGGAGTTACCTCATGCTGAGCCTGCTGAAGAAGCTGACCGCGGGCGCTGCTGCCCCTGCACCTGTGCAACCTGAGGCTGCGCCGGTCAGCGCACCCATGAATAAAGTCGATCCTTACATGCTGGGCTTGCGCGATGCGGTGCTCAGTGGCTGGTTCAACCAGCAGACCGGCGAACTGTTTACCGGTTTCCCGGTGACCGCTGACGACACGCTGCTGGATGTCGGCTGCGGCGACGGTGGCAATGTGCATTTTTGTGCCACCCGTGGCGCGCACATCATCATTGCTGATATTGACGCGGCCAAGGTCGAAGCCACTCGCCAGCGCCTGGGCGATACCATTGCGCAAAGCGTCGAATGCCATGTCACCGATTGCGCGCCGCTACCGATTGCCGACGCAACGGCGACCCGCGTGGTGTCCACCGAAGTTATCGAACACGTCGACGACCCGGCGCAGTTCCTCTGCGAACTGGTGCGCGTCGGCAAACCCGGTGCGTTGTATCTGCTGAGCGTGCCGCACCCGAGTTCCGAAGACCTGCAAAAGGGCATCGCGGCCGACGAGTATTTCCAGAAGCCCAACCATATCCGCATCATCAGCGAGGCGCAGTTCAAGCAGATGGTCGGCGATGCCGGGTTGGAAGTGATCAGTCATAGCCAATACGGCTTTTACTGGTCGCTGTGGATGCTGTTGTTCTGGGAAGCCAAGGTCGAGTTCAGCAATCCCGATCACCCGTTACTCAATCACTGGGCCGAGACCTGGAATGCAGTACTGGAATCACCGCGCGGGGCGCAGATCAAACAGGCGCTGGATGGGGTGGTGGCGAAAAGTCAGGTGATCATTGCCCGCAAGCCGGAGGCTGCGTAGGCTGGCGTGATTTGCACGAGCACTGCCCCTTGTAGGAGCGAGCCTGCTCGCGAAGAACCTGAGTTCGCCGCAGGGTGTCAGGTTAACAACGTCATCGTTGAAGACCTTCGCGAGCAGGCTCGCTCCTACAAAGGCAGTGCCTTAGCAGCCACAGGCCAGTTATGTCGACGATTCATTTCCTGCGTTGTGCACTGCTGTGCAGCCTCGCGCTCCTGGGCGGTTGCGGGCAATCAAGTACGCCGTCCCTCGATCAACAACTCTACATCTGGCAACGGCAATGGACCCCGGCCCATGCCGAGGCCCTGGCGCAATCGCGTGACGGGTTTTCAACCCTGCGAGTGTTGGCGCTGCAAAATCATCCACACGCTGGCTGGCGCCGGGCGCAGATCGATAGCGCCCTGTTGAAAATCGACGCGCGCCCATTGATTGCGGTGGTGCGGCTAGATGGGCAGCTCAAGCAGCTGGACGCTAGCGAAACCATCAAACAAATCCTTCAGGTAGCCGCCGATTGGCAGGCCCAGAGCCTGACGCTGGCGGGTGTGGAAATCGACCACGACGCCGGGACCGCGCGGCTGCCGGCCTATCGGCAGTTTCTCGAGACGTTGCGTAATGCGCTGCCGGTTTCCTTGAAATTGAGCATCACCGCATTGCCGGCCTGGCTCGACAGCCCGCAGCTGCCCGGTCTTCTGGCGCAAGTCGACAGCAGCGTGTTGCAAGTACACGCCGTCAGCGATCCCAAACGGGGTTTGTTCGATCCGGTGCAGGCCAAGCAGTGGGCCGAGCGCTGGAGCCGGGCGACTGACAAACCGTTCTACCTGGCATTACCGGCCTACGGTATCGCCGTGCTGCCGGGCGATGGCGGGGCGCCGCTGGTGGAAAGCGAGGTACCCATCGAGCAGGGTGGGCAGCGCCGTGAACTGATGGCTGACCCGCAACAACTGTCGACCTTGGCCGCTCAATTGCGTCATGCACCGCCAGCTCATCTCGCCGGCCTGATCTGGTTTCGCCTGCCACTTGCGGGTGATCGACGCGCCTGGAGCCTGACCACTTTGCGCGCTGTGGCCCAGGGCAATCCGCTGCGCAGCGGTTTGGCACTGAACCTTTCCGGTAACGACGGTCTCTACGACATCGTCCTGCGCAATGATGGCAACCTCGACAGCGCCTTGCCGGCACGGCTGACGCTGGCGGCGACCCAGTGTGAGGCGGCAGACGGGCTCAACGGCTACGCGTTGCAACAGACACCAGGGAAACTCGAATTCAGCCGTCTCAAGGACGGCCGCCTGCCTGCCGGTGCCCAGCGCACGTTGGGCTGGGCACGCTGCACAACCATCGATCAAGGAGGTTCACATGTTTTCCCGTAACGGGTCGCGGCTGTTGTTGGCCATTAGCCTGAGTGTGCCGCTGGGCACGGCGCTGGCCTGCGGACCGGATTTCCCACTGCGCCTGCTGGGCGATCGGGCACAGACCCTCGGCGAGTTGCCGGAAGGCAGTTTCCAGTTCGAGGTCAATCGACTGGGCAAGGCGATTACCGGGCTCAAGCCGGCGACGGCCACGGTTCCCCGTTATGACTATGGCAGTGACGAAGATCCCTACCTGAAGGCGCGGACTGCGGCGGAGCAAGTGGGCTTGAACGACGCTCAGCGCACGCTGGTGGCGCAGTTGCGAACCTTGAGCACTGCTCAGCGAGTGCAAGCGGAGAGCGCCGGCCTGGCCGCCGAACTGAGCCTGTACACGGCCGGCGCGGTCGCTTTCAATGCCGGCGACGCGGCGCTGGCGGCGGAGTATTTCCGCCAAGTGCTGGCGTTGCCGGCCGATCAGCGTGGGTTGCGCAGCACCTGGGCGGCGTATTCGCTGGGCCGGGCGTTGGTCGCTGTCAGTCAGCAGGCCAGCGAGCTGGATGACGCCGAGCGCCACGACCTTTTGCAACAGGCGCGCGAGGCCTTTTCCCAGGCCCGGCAACTGAGCATCGACGGCTTCAGCGACCCATTGGACCTGGGCATTGCCAGCCTGGGTGAAGAGGCGCGAGTGGTGCGTCAAGCCGGTGACTGGAACACGGCTGTCGAGTTGTATGCCAGCCAGAGTTCGCTGGGGTCGCCGGTGGGTTATAGCTCGCTCAAGCAGTTGGTGCAGGAACTCAATGCGCTACCTGAGGCCCAACTCAATCGCTTGCTCGAGGGCAAGGCGGTGCAGCAGTTGGTCACGGCGGCGCTGATCAGCCATGTCGGCTGGTCGTTTGGCGAACAGCCGCCGACTGAGCAAAAAATGATCAAGGCGCTGCTGCATAACACCGCCGGCAGCCTCGACAATGCCGATCGCCTGGCGGCGCTGAACTATCAGGTGGGTGATTACGCCACCAGCAAAACCTTGCTGGAGCATGCCGGCGACGGCGGCCTGGCGTGGTGGTTGCGGGCGAAAATTGCCCTGCGCGATGGCGACAAAGCCTCGGCCGTGAGCGCTTACGCAAAAGCGGCGAAAGCCTTTCCGCAGGACGAGGACTGGGGCTATCGCGACACGGCGAGTGGCGACTTCGAAACCCTCAAGCCGGGTTGCCGGGTCGAGGGCGAAAGTGCCTTACTGGCCCTGGAGCGCGGTGACTACCTGCAAGCCTTCGAGCAGCTCTATCGCAGCCAGGACCTGTATTGGCAGGATGCGGCGCAGGTGGCGGAACGCGTACTGACGGTCGATGAACTCAAGCAGTTCGTCGATCAACAGGTTCCGGCTCCGGCCCCCCTGACTCAGGCGCAGCGCGACAACTACGAGCCGATCCCGGTAGCCGCGCGATTGCGTGATCTGCTGGGGCGTCGCTTATTGCGTGAACAGCGCTTCGAGCAAGCGCCGGCGTACTTCGAAAACCCGCAATTGCAGGGGCTGGCCAAGGAATACGGTGACTTACGCGAGCAGGCGCAATCGGGATGGTGGCCGACCAAACGCGCGCAAGCTTTCTACGACGCCGGCCGTTTGGCCCGTGAGCATGGCATGGAGTTGCTCGGTTACGAGATGGCGCCGGACTACGCCACCTTCGAGGGTAATTTCAGCCTGGACATCCCTGAGATCAAGCCTGCACCGCTGATTTCCGATGCCGAGGTACAGCGCCAACAAGCCAGCGCCGCGCAACCCGATCTGCGTTTCCATTACCGCTACGTCGCCACTGGGTTGGTGAGCCAAGCGGCCGATCTGTTGCCCCACAGCAGCCAGGCATTCGCCGCGGTGCTTTGCCAGGCTTCGGGTTGGGGCACCAGCCTTGCCGACCAGAGCGCGTTATACCGGCGCTATGTCGAACAAGGGCCGTACGTGCCTTGGGCGGAGAACTTCGGGCAGCAATGCCAGCAACCCGATTTCACTGCGGCCAACAAACGTTACGTGACCCAGTCGCTGGACGGTCTGCGTACGGGCTTGCGCCCCTACAAACGTGCGCTACAGGTGACTGCGATCCTCCTGGTGGTTGGCGCCGGCTTGCTGATGCTGCGCCGGCGCCGGGCGCGTTAAGAAAAGGTGGTTACATCTGGGTCGCCATCCCCTCGACATTCATCGCGGCCTGACGCAAGGCCTCGGAGCGTGTCGGGTGTGGGTGGCAGGTCAGCGCGATATCCTCGGCCGAGGCCGAGAACTCCATGGCCACGCAATACTCGCCAATCATCTCGCTGACATTCGGTCCGACCAGATGCACGCCCAGGACCTCGTCGGTGCGCTCGTCGGCGAGGACTTTGGCAAAGCCTTCAGTTTCATGGTTGATCTTGGCCCGGCTGTTGGCGCTGAACGGAAATTTGCCGACCTTGTAGGCGTGTCCCTCAGCCTTGAGTTGCTCTTCGGTCTTGCCGACACTGGCCAGTTCCGGCCGGGTATAGATCACGCTGGGGATCAACTCGTAGTTTACTTCGCCAGCCTTGCCGACGATTTGCTCGACGCAGGCCATGGCTTCGTCTTCGGCCTTGTGGGCGAGCATCGGTCCCGAGGTGACATCACCGATCACCCAGAACCCGGGCACTTCGGTGCGATGACCACGGTTGCTCAGCATGCCGCGTGAATCAGTGGTCAGGCCTACGTTTTCGAGGCCAAGGCCCTGGGTGAACGGCCGGCGTCCGATAGCCACCAGCACATAATCCGCCTCGAGTGATTCGGCACTGCCGCCCGCCGCCGCTTCCAGGCTCAGTTGCACGCCTGTGGGGGAGGGGGTTGCTGCAGTCACTTTGGTGCCCAGCTTGAAATTGATGCCCTGTTTGCCGAGGGCGCGTTGCAGGGTTTTACCCGCTTCCAGGTCGGTGCCCGGGCAGATGCGGTCGAGGTATTCAACCACCGTGACCTGCGCTCCGAGACGACGCCAGACCGAGCCAAGTTCGAGGCCGATCACCCCGGCCCCGATGACCACCAAATGCCTGGGCACTTCGCTGAGGGACAGGGCGCCCGTGGAGTCGAGAATGCGCTGGTTGTCGATGGTGACGCCAGGCAGCGGCGTCGGTTCAGAGCCTGTGGCGATAATGATGTCCTTGGCCAGCAGTTCTGTTTTATTGCCCTCGACGTCGGTGACGCTGACCTTGCCCGGGCCATCGATATGACCCCAGCCTTTGATCCACTCGACCTTGTTCTTGCGAAACAGGAATTCGATGCCCTTGGTCAGGCCAGCAACGCTTTCTGCTTTCTGTTTCATCATCTGCGCCAAATTGAGCGTCGGCTTGACCTCGATCCCCAGGTGGGCAAATTCCGTTCCCATCGCCGCTTCATAGAGTTCGGACGCGTGCAGCAGTGCCTTGGACGGCATGCAGCCCACATTAAGGCAGGTGCCGCCCAGCGTCGCTCGGCCTTCGACACAGGCGGCCTTGAGCCCCAGTTGGCCGGCGCGGATCGCCGCGTTGTAGCCGCCGGGGCCGCCTCCCAGAATCACGATGTCGTAGGTGCTCATGGCATTACTCCTGTGTCGGTGTGCGATGGAGATTAAACGTAGCGATCAGATAATATTATGCTTGTAATATTTGCGCTGCGCAGATTCAAAGTCAAGCCGTCATGATTATTCGAACTGCGCCGAAAATTGACAGTCAACCGCAGTGAGGGCGTGCCTGTGCAGGCGTTCTTCTGCCTGAAGGACAGGTTTAACGACAGCGTTCTGTGCGCTATGACCGATGGAAAAAGGCGTATATTTCGATAGCCTGCTAATTTTCTACTATGGTCTACCCTCATGACAGACGTCTGGAACAGGGGGTTTTCATGCTCGCTCAACTTCCACCGGCTTTGCAGAACCTGCATTTGCCACTGCGTTTGCGACTGTGGGACGGCCACGAATTCAACCTGGGCCCGGCGCCCAGTGTCACTATCGTGGTCAAGGATCCGCAGATGGTCTCGCAGTTCACCCACCCCAGCCTCGACCTGCTCGGCGCAGCCTTTGTTGAAGGCAAGCTGGAGCTGGAAGGCTCGATCAGCGATGTGATCCGGGTGTGTGACGAGTGGAGCCAGGCGCTGCTCAACGAAGACGATGACAGCCAGCCGGTACGCACCGCCCACGACAAAGCCACCGACGCGGCGGCGATCTCCTATCATTACGACCTGTCCAATGCGTTCTATCAGCTGTGGCTCGACAGCGACATGGCGTACTCCTGCGCCTATTTCGAGACCGGCAGCGAAACCCTCGAGCAGGCGCAGCAGGCGAAATTCCGTCACCTGTGCCGCAAGCTCCGGTTGCAACCGGGGGAATACCTGCTGGACGTGGGCTGCGGTTGGGGCGGGCTGGCGCGCTATGCCGCGCGGGAATTCGGGGTCAAGGTGTTCGGCATTACCTTAAGCAAGGAGCAGTTGGCTCTGGCGCGGGAGCGGGTGAACGAAGAGGGGCTGCAGGATCAGGTCGAATTGCAGCTGCTCGACTATCGCGACCTGCCGCAGGATGGCCGTTTCGATAAGGTGGTGAGTGTCGGCATGTTCGAACACGTCGGCCATGCCAACCTGGCCGAATATTGCCGGACATTATTTGGTGCGGTACGTGAAGGCGGCCTGGTGATGAACCACGGGATTACCGCCAAATCGATCGATGGGCGTCCGGTGGGGCGGGGCGCGGGTGATTTTATCGAGCGCTATGTGTTCCCCAATGGTGAGTTGCCCCATCTGTCGATGATCTCCGCCGAGATCAGTGAGGCCGGACTGGAGATCGTCGATGTCGAAAGCCTGCGCCTGCACTATGCGCGCACCCTGGATCACTGGAGCGAGCGGCTCGAAGACAACTTAGATGCCGCGGCCAAAGAGGTTCCGCAGCAAGCGCTGCGTATCTGGCGCTTATACCTGGCTGGCTGCGCTTATGCCTTTGCGCGGGGCTGGATCAACCTGCACCAGATTCTCGCAGTCAAAGCCCACGCCGATGGCAGTCACGAGTTGCCCTGGACCCGCGACGATATCTACCACCCCTAGAGAATCGGCGAAATCAGCCGGGCGACCCGCATGCCGAGCTGTTGCAGGCGGTGGGTTTGCCGGCCTGCATCCTTGTTCAGTTCTTGCGACAGGGCAAAGTCCTGTTCAAGCATGCGCTCCACTTCGCCAGCGAAGACGCTGTCCACGGTGAGCAGCATCACCTCGAAGTTGAGCCTGAAGGAACGGTTGTCGAGGTTGGCGCTGCCAATGGCGCTGATTTCACCGTCGATCAACACCACCTTCTGGTGCAGGAAACCGGGCTGATAGCGAAACACCCGAACGCCGGCGCGCACAGCTTCGAACGCATAGAGGCTGGAGGCGGCGTAAACGATGCGGTGGTCCGGTCGCGACGGCAACAGCAGGCGCACGTCGACGCCGCGCAGGACGGCCAGGCGCAGGGCGGCGAATACTGCTTCATCGGGGACGAAGTAGGGGCTGGTGATCCACACTCGTTCGGTCGCCGCGTGGATGGCCTCGACAAAAAACAGCGAGCAGGTTTCATAAGGGTCCGCCGGCCCACTGGCCAGCAGTTGGCAGAGAACGCCGTCATCCGGATAGCTTTGCGGCAGGATCAGCGGTGGCAACTCCCGTGCTGCCCAGAACCAGTCTTCAGCGAACGACTCTTGCATGCAGGCCACCACCGGCCCGCTGACCGCCACGTGGGTGTCGCGCCACGGCGACAGTGGCGGCTTGGCGCCCAGGTACTCATCGCCGACGTTATGCCCGCCGACAAAACCCTGCAGGCCGTCGACCACGACGATCTTGCGGTGATTGCGAAAATTCACCTGGAAGCGATTGAGCCAGCCGCTGCGGGTGGCGAAGGCTTTGACCTGCACGCCGGCGTCGCGCAGGGTCTGCACATAGCTGTGGGGCAGGGAATGGCTGCCAATGCGGTCATAGAGCAAATACACCGCGACCCCTTGCGCAGCTTTTTCCAGCAGCAGGCTTTGCAGGCGGCGCCCGAGTTCGTCGTCATGGACGATGAAAAACTGGATCAATATCGCTTCGCGTGCCTGCTCGATGGCGTCGAAGATTGCGTCGAAGGTGGCATGACCGTTGATCAACAGCCGCACCTGATTATTTGCCAGGCAGGGCATCCGCCCCAGCTTGGGCATGGCGCGCAGAGAGGCGTAGGCGGCTGAAGCACGGGCGGTCAGCGCTTCTTCGACCCACGGCCGCCAGTTCAAGTCGGCGATGGCCCGGCGCATCTGTTCGTTGGCCTGGCGTCGGGCCTTGATGTAGGCATCGAAAGTACTGCGGCCGAACACCAGATAAGGAATCAGGGTCAGGTAGGGGATGAAGACCAGCGACAGTGCCCAGGCGATTGAGCCTTGTGCGGTGCGCACGGTGAGAACGGCATGGATGGCCGCAATCGAGCCCAGGGAATGAATGAGCGCAATCAGGTAGGCAAAAAGATGAGGTCCGAAAAAATCCATGGGGCAACCTTGCTCCGGAGAATTCAATGCCTAACAGACCATGTTCCAGGCGCAATGTCGCTATTTAATTCGCCATGCAACCGAAGTAGATTGGCGACGTCTAACGGCCATTACTGACTGGGAGTTACTTGATGAACGTACGTCTGCTGGGTTGGCTCATGGCTGTTGGCTTGTCGGTTCCTGTCGCCGCGCAGGCGCAGATGCTACAACCGGGGTTGTGGGAACTGACCTCGAGCAATATGAAGGTCGATAACCAGAACCTGCCGGACCTGCAATTGATCCTCAGCCAATTGGGCAATCAAATCACTCCGGCGCAGAAAGCCGCGCTGGAGAAGCAGGGGATCAATATGGGCGGCAAGGGGATTCGTGTGTGCCTGACCCCGGAGCAAGTGAAGACGGACGATATCCCGCTGCAAGACCCGCAATCGGGCTGCAAGCAAGAGGTCACCGACCGCAGTGGTAATCAGTGGAAGTTCCGCTTCAGTTGCCCGAAAGCCCAGGGCACAGGCGTCGCCACTTTCCTCAGCGACCGCGAGTTCAATGCTTCGGTCAACGGCACCTTCAATGCCACCGGCATTCAGCAAGCGGGCAGCATGGACACCCGCGCCGTATGGCTGGGGCAGGATTGCGGCACGGTCAAACCGCGCGCCTGAAGTCTGCACTTACGGTGCTGCGCCCTCGCGAGCGAGCGTCCCGCCACGCAATCGCTCGCAGGCCGCGGCAATATTCATCTGACCCAAATTCTCACCCTCGCCGCTGCGCAGGCTGACGAAGTCGCCGGCCATTTCCCGCTCGCCCACCACTAATAGATAAGGCACCGCTTGTGAGCGGTGCTGACGGATTTTGTCGGCGATTTTCTCGTTGCGCACGTCGGAGTTGGCTCGTACTCCGGCTCGGCGCAGGGCGTCGGTCACCGACTGGGTGTATTCGATCTGGCGCTCATCGACGCTCACCACCATCGCCTGCTGTGGTGCTCGCCATGCGTCGAGCTCTTGCTGATCGGTCCAGCACACCCCGTAGATCCGCTGCCGTGCGCTGCCATTCACATGCGCCAGGCTGAAGGCGCGCAATACATTGGTGGACGGGGCGTGGGGACCTGCGCCGACCGTGGCGCAGTGCGCCAACTGATACAAGGCCAGGACATGCCGGATGGAGTGATTGGCCAGCGCCAGGGCGTACATCCTCGCTTCGATCAGGCGCAGATCATCGGGGTGCAAGGTTCGGCTGTGGGAGAACTCGCAATAGAAGCCGTCACCGACCACTGAGCCGGCGAGGATGCTGGCGCGAGCGTGCAGTTGCTTGATCGCCATTGCCAGCAGGAGGGCGCAGGAGCGTCGAAGGATTTCCAGGCCTTCAGGTTCGCGGGCGGTCACAATACCCACGCGGGCGTTATGGCGGATAACGAAGGCGCAATCGACCAGGGTACCGTTGACCCGACCGGCGACGGCGGCCCTGGCCAGGCCCAGGCCAATACTCGACGCCAGCTCGGAGACGGAGAGGGGTTGGTCGAACTCACGCAGTGTGCCGTCTGGCAGAGTGATCTGGAGCATGCTCAGTGACCCCCGGTAGTCATACAGGTAACCGGATTCAACGGTTGAACCGTAAGGGCAAACCCTTGCAGCTGTCATTAAGACTTTCGGCGTGCCAGGCGATCTGACCCGACACTAAAGTGGTAGATACGCTGTGGCGAAACCGCCGCTCGGCAAAGGGCGTCCAGCCACATTGCGCCAAAATCGGCTGGCGGGATACCGCCCGACCCTCGGGCTCTGGGCGAATCAGCACCAGGTCGGCCCAGTAGCCTTCGCGTAAGTATCCGCGGTCAGGAATGGCGAACAGGTCGGCCACGCGATGACTGGTCTTGGCGACCAGCGTGGTCAACGGCAGTACGTGGTCGGCCACCAGTTCCAGCAATGCGGGCAGGGCATGTTGTACCAAGGGTAGACCGGCTGGGGCCAGTGGGTAGGGGCGCTGTTTCTCTGCCCAGGTATGCGGGGCATGGTCACTGCCGATAACGTCCAGTCGATTGCCCAACAATGCCAGGCGCAGGGCGTCACGATCGGCCTGGGTCTTGATTGCCGGATTGCATTTGATCAAGTTGCCCAGGCGCGGATAGTCACGGTCATCGAACAACAAATGATGCAGACAAACCTCGGCAGTAATCTGTTTCTGCGCCAGGGGTTTGTCCTCGAACAGGGTCAGCTCCTGCGCGGTGGTCAGGTGCAGGACGTGTAATCGGGTGCCAAAGCGCTTGGCCAATTCCACCGCCAGTGACGAGGAGCGAAAGCATGCCTGAGCGTCGCGAATCAGGGGGTGAGCGCCGGCTGGAATATTGTCGCCATAGCGCTCGGCGAAACGCTGCTGGTTTTCCTGAATGCTCGGCGTGTGCTCGCAGTGTGCCAGGAGCACGGTGGGTACTTCGGCAAATAGACGCTCCAGTACCTGCGGGTCATCCACCAGCATGTTGCCGGTCGAGGCGCCCATGAACACTTTGACGCCGGCCACGGCGCTTGGGTTGAGCGCCGCGACCGTATCGAGGTTGTCGTTGCTGACCCCGAAGTGGAAGCCATAGTTGGCCACGGAACTGAGTGCAGCTCGACGTTTTTTGTCCTCCAGTGCGGCCAGCGTCAACGTCGCGGGCTGAGTGTTGGGCATGTCCATAAAACTGGTGATGCCACCCACCACGGCAGCCCGCGATTCTGTGTAGAAGCTGCCTTTGTCTGGCGCGCCAGGCTCACGAAAGTGCACTTGGTCGTCGATCATCCCTGGCAACAACCATTGGCCATTTGCGTCGATTTCCAATGCCGCATTTTCGCCCTCGATGCTACTGGCGATTTTGACGATCCGGCCGTGATCTACCAGCAGATCCGCATCGAACTGCTGCCCCTCATTGACCAGACGCGCGTTGCGAATCAGCACGCTATTCATCTCAGAACTCGTTCTGCAGGGCTTTATACCCGCGCACCAGGTCGACGTTGGTACGCGCGACATCTTCGGAAAACTCCGAGGCGCTGACGCTGACCGGCGGGAATTGGGACAGGTCGGTTGCGGGGCCGATCCGTGTGGTCGAGGGTACGTAAAAAGCCGGAGGCAGATCCCGGCCGTCGACCACCGAGTTATGCCGCACCACACAGCCGTCACCTACGGCGCAATTGAACAGCACGCTATTGAAACCGATGAACACCCGATCACCGACGGTGCAGGGGCCATGGACGATGGAGCGATGAGCGATTGAGCTGAACTCGCCAATGGTCACGGCAGCACCTGATTTGGAGTGGATGACCACGCCGTCCTGAATGTTCGAATTGGCGCCAATGGTGATCGGCTGCATGCTGCCTGACGCATCGACTTCATCGGCACGGATGACGGCGTAGGGCCCGACAAAAACGTTTTCGCCAATGATCACCTTGCCGCAGATGATTGCGGTTTTATCGATGTAGGCGGACTCGGCAATGACGGGCAAATCGCCGGAAGGATTCTTGCGGATCATGCGGCCTCCCGCTTCCAGCGGCTTTCGGCCACGGCGTCATGAGCGTGCAAGCTCTCGGCGTGGACCACGCGCAGGTCAAATCCCTGGAGGCCGGGAAAGCGTCTTAACGCCAGGTGCAGGCGTCGCGCCGCATCTTCACAGAACATCAGGTTCTGCCCGTTGGCCAAGGCGAAGGCCTGCTCGTCCACGCGCTTGACTGCGGTTTGCACGGCGGTTCCCAGCGCTGCTTCGGCGGCGTTGATGGCGGCAACCAAGGGTAGGTCGTCCACGCTGTTATCCAGATGCAGGTTCAGATGAGCGGTGCTGCGCTGGCTATGAGGCGTTGCCGTGATGCCATTCGCTGAGCCAAGCCAGGTCAGGACGTCTGCGTGATGCAAAGGCTTGTTGGCAAAGTCGTCGACGAATTGCTGTTGAATCAGCTGTCTGGAGAGCGCGGCTGAGCACGGGCAGGTGGATGAGTAAGGCACCTCTAACTTCAGTTCCACGTGGAACATTTCGCACTGCAGGCGCGCATCAACGATCAGTGGATAGCTTTTCCATCCCGCCAACGGACTGACCAATGCCGGTCGTTTCAACAGCAAGGCCGTATGAATGCGCAGGTAGGCGGCTTGGGACAAACCGTTGTGGCTATCGAGGAATGATTGCAGTACGCGGCGTAGCAGGGCGGGACTCAAGTTCCCCAACTCCAGCATTTCCAACGCCAGGTACAACCGCGACATATGAATGCCCCGGGCCTCTGCGTTATCCAGGCTGACACCCGCGTCAGCGATCGCACTTACACGCTGGTCATCCAGGATTACAGGAACAGCGATCCCGCACATGCCCACCCAATCCAGAAGCAAAGATTGGCGTGAAGCCTGCGCGGCTATATCCGGCAAAGTCAGGGCATTCATGAATAGGTCCGTCGGTGAAATTTTGAAAGATGTTATATCGTAACAATACGTCCGGCGAGAGTTTTTTTGATGCGCGGTTAAAGCGGTTTTAGCAGCCGGTCAAGCGGCTACAAGTGAACCTGGCACTTGAGCCTCCCGAACTGGAAAAACGGTTGAGGGTGGTCCAACCAACGCGCCGGCTGTAGCCGACCCAGGCTTCGCCGTCGGAGGCCAGGCCGGTGAAGAAGGTCAGTTGGCCGTAACGGCTGCTGGTCTGCGCCCAATAGCGTTTGCCGAGCTGTTCATAGCCGCGCGTGTAGGTGGTATCGCCTGCGGTGGCAATGCTATAGGCATTGCCTTGCGGATCCACGCAAGCCAGCAGATTGGCGCTGCGGGTGCAGGTTGTCTGGCCTGGCGGTAAAGCATTAGCGTCAGTCATGACCATCAGCGACAGGCCGAAAAGCGTGCATTTCAAGGCGATGTGCATGGGATTCTCACAGTAGGGGCGCGCTCAGGATTACGCCCTTCGTCGTGGGGCGGCAAGGGCAGAGTGGATTATTTGCATTGTTATACTATAACATTTGCGATTCGCCGTTTTCTCGCTCCTCATGGAGGACCCCTGATGCCCAATCGTCTCCCCGTTACCGTGTTGTCCGGTTTTCTTGGTGCCGGCAAAAGTACGCTGCTCAACCATGTCCTGCGCAACCGCGAGAACTTGCGGGTGGCGGTGATCGTCAACGACATGAGTGAAATCAACATCGACGGCAGCGCGGTGCAACGCGATGTCACCCTCAACCGCGCCCAGGAAAAGCTCGTGGAAATGAGCAACGGCTGCATTTGCTGCACCCTGCGCGAGGATTTGCTGGAGGAGGTCAGTGCGCTGGCCCGTGACGGTCGCTTCGATTATCTGTTGATCGAGTCCACTGGGATTTCCGAGCCGTTGCCGATAGCAGAGACCTTCACCTTTCGCGATGAATCGGGCCAAAGCCTGGCGGATATCGCGCGCCTGGACACCATGGTGACGGTGGTCGACGGGATGAACTTCCTGCTCGACTATCAGGCCGCTGAAAGTCTTGCCTCTCGCGGGGAGACCCTGGGTGAGGATGACGAGCGGTCGATCACGGATTTGCTGATCGAGCAGATCGAATTCGCGGATGTGCTGCTGATCAGCAAGATCGATTTGATCAGCAGCGCCGAGCGCGAAGAGTTAGTGGCGATTCTCAAGCGCTTGAACGCCCAGGCGCGGATTATTCCGATGGTCATGGGGGAGGTGCCGCTCAAGCAGATTCTCAACACCGGTCGCTTCGATTTCGAGAAAGCCTCACAAGCCCCCGGCTGGTTGCAGGAGTTGCGCGGCGCGCATGTGCCGGAAACTACCGAGTACGGCATCGCCTCAAGCGCCTATCGAGCGCGTCGGCCGTTTCATCCGCAGCGCTTCTTCAATTTTATCAATCGCCCCTGGGTGAACGGGAAGCTGCTGCGTTCAAAAGGGTTTTTCTGGCTGGCCAGCAAGCACCAGGACGCCGGCAGTTGGTCGCAGGCCGGTGGTTTGATGCGTCATGGTTTTGCCGGGCGCTGGTGGCGGTTCGTGCCGAAAAACCAGTGGCCAGATGATCAGGAAAGTACCGCTGCGATTCTGCAGAACTGGACGGCAACCACCGGTGATTGCCGCCAGGAGCTGGTGTTCATTGGCCAGAACATCGACTTCGCCCAGCTGACTAATGAGCTTGATGAGTGCCTGTTGAGTGATGCTGAGATGGCGCTGGGTATCGAGGGCTGGCGTCTGCTGGAAGATCCTTTTGGACCCTGGATCGACGAGGAGGCGGCCTGATGCCGAAGCAGGTCCTTGGCCAGACTCCCGAGGTGTTCGCCCGGATACTCGAGGACGATACCAACCTGACCGTCTGGCAGCGTCAGTTACCGCTGCATATCGCCGATTTCGGTGAGTTGCTGCTGTCGTTGCAGCAGCCATTGGCCGAGTCGCTGGTGGTGGAGTTGGCGGATGACGAAGTACCGCCGAACTTGAAGGGATTGGCCTCCAGCTACAGCGATCTCGAGGGATACGAAGGCTTTATCGCCGATGTGTCCTGGCTGATTAGCGCTTTTGCCTGCCTGTTGGGCGCGCGGCGCATTGGCGTTCGTGTTCGAGCGCTGGATAAGGCCATGTGTCCGCGCTTTCACGTTGATCACGTACCGGTGCGACTGATTACCACCTATGCCGGCCTCGGCAGCCAGTGGCTTGGAGAAGACGCCATGAGCCGTCAGCATCTGGGCAATGTGCTAGCCGAGCCCGAGGACTGTCAACACATGCTCTGTGGTGAAGTGGCGCTGCTCAAGGGCGAAAAGTGGCAAGGTAACGAAGGATTTGGCCTGGTCCACCGATCGCCTCAACCGCTGTCTGGTGAACGCCGGTTGATCCTGACCCTGGACTGGCTGGCCTGAGTCCGGCGGTGATAGTGCATCGCTCATTGCTCAGGCATATTGGTGGCACCTCTCCATGATGCCGTTATCTGCTGTGAAATCTTCCAGTCTGTTGCACAACATCCCCACCCACGTGATTGCCGGCCCGCTGGGGGCTGGCAAGACCAGTTTGCTCAAGCAATTGCTGGCGCAGCGGCCAGTACATGAGCGCTGGGCCGTGCTGATCAATGAGTTCGGGCAAATCGGCATCGACGCTGCGCTGCTGACCTCCGATGCCGATGGCATCGCCTTGGGCGAAGTCGCCGGCGGCTGCCTGTGTTGCGTCAACGGCGCTCCGTTCCAGATTGGTCTGGGGCGCCTTCTGCGCAAATCCCGCCCTGACCGCCTGTTCATTGAGCCTTCCGGGCTTGGCCATCCCGTCCAGTTAATCCGGCAACTGAGCGAAGCGCCTTGGCGAGGCGTGTTGACGATCCAGCCCTGCGTCATGGTGCTCGATGCGCAAGCACTGGCCGCCGGTAAACCGCTGCCGAGCGCTCAAGAACAAGCTATACCGGATGCCGGCCTGTTGCTGTTGAACAAGGCGGCCGATCTGGGTGACGAAGCGCGACAACGGATTCGCGACCGGTTGCCACAGATTCCGCTGATTTGGACCGAGCAGGGGCAGTTACTCTTGAGCGAGCTGCCGGGAATCGAGCAGCGCGGCAACGCCGCTGTGGATAACGTGAGCGGGGCATCGGCCTCGCCGCCGCTGATCTGGACCGATCCACGTTTGCCAATCTGCCTCAGTCAGCATCAGAAAGGCGGCTGGAGCATCGGTTGGCGCTGGCACCCGAGCCAGGTGTTTGATCGCCAGGGGCTGCAGGACTGGCTGCAGACGCTGGATTGGCGCCGGGCAAAAGCGGTTATCCACAGCCCTGACGGCTGGGAGTCGCTCAACGCGCTGGATAACGCCGGCTTGCAGTGGCAGCCCAGTGAATGGCGTCAGGACTCACGTCTGGAATTGATTTTCGACGCACCACAGGCAATTGACGAACTAAAGGAGCACTTTGCGCGCTGCCGTCACTGACGCCACTTGCTGTGATCCTGGCGCCATTGGCTGAGCTCGATGACTTCGGCGCTTTGCACCTCGGGCTTTTCCTCGTGGGGGATCGGGTAGGGCGCCAGTTCGATCTGCGCACTGTGGGCGCCGAACTGGGTGATAGTCCCGGTATGGCGGGGTTCGCCGGTCACGGTGAACTCAAAGTTGTAGATCCGCGCCAGGCGCCGGCGTCCATTGGCGTCTTTGACCAAGCCGATTTTTTTCAGCGCCACGTTACCGTCGAGCAGTTCGATATCGAGTTTGGCGCAATGCCGCTTGACCCTCTCCAGCGCCCGCTCGCGCAAGCCGTGGTTGTGCCACAGCCACGCCGCACCGGTGGCCAGCAGCATCAGGACAAAGATGTTTCCCAGGGTCAGCATCCACAACACTCCAACTAATTAGCCGCAGCTTAACTGCGACATTGGCCTGTCGTACAGGCTGCGTTTAGTCGCATACTGCTCGGCTCGAATTTCAATGGTTTTACGGACATCCCGCATGAAACGTACACCTCATCTGCTCGCCATCCAGTCTCACGTGGTTTTCGGTCATGCCGGCAACAGCGCCGCGGTTTTCCCGATGCAGCGGGTCGGGGTAAATGTCTGGCCGCTGAACACGGTGCAGTTTTCCAACCACACTCAGTACGGCCAGTGGGCGGGCGAGGTACTGGCGCCGCAGCAGATTCCGGCGCTGGTGGAGGGAATTGCGGCGATTGGCGAACTGGGTAACTGCGATGCAGTGCTATCGGGTTATCTGGGCAGTGCCGATCAGGGCCGGGCGATCCTCAGTGGCGTGGCGCGAATCAAGGCGGTCAATCCTCATGCCTTGTACCTCTGTGATCCGGTGATGGGACATGCCGAGAAAGGCTGCATCGTGCCTGCCGAGGTCAGCGACTTCCTGCTGAACGAAGCCGCGTCGGTGGCCGACTTCATGTGCCCGAACCAGTTGGAGCTGGACAGCTTTTCCGGGCGCAAGCCGCAGTCACTGTTCGATTGCCTGGCCATGGCCCGGGCGCTGTTGGCCCGTGGCCCGAAGGCAGTGCTGGTCAAACATCTGGATTATCCCGGCAAGTTGCCGGACGGGTTCGAGATGCTGTTGGTGACGGCTGAAGGCAGTTGGCATCTACGTCGACCGCTGCTGGCCTTTCCGCGTCAGCCTGTCGGCGTTGGCGACCTGACGTCGGGTCTGTTCCTCGCGCGTGTCCTGCTGGGTGACAGCCTGGTTGCTGCGTTTGAATTCGCCGCCGCGGCGGTGCACGAAGTGCTGCTGGAAACCCAGGCCTGCGCCAGCTACGAACTGCAACTGGTGCGGGCCCAGGATCGTATCGCTCATCCGCGGGTGAAATTCGAGGCGACGGCAATCAGCCTCTGACGCTCGCGCATCAGACGTCGGCCTTGAGTTCCTGGTAACGCTTTTCCATTTCCTGGCGGATCTGCCGGCGCTGCTTGCCCTGGATGAAGCGGCGGCGGTCCTCGCTGTTCTGCGGCTGCAGCGGCGGGACGGGGGCCGGCTTGCGCTCATCGTCGAGCGAGACCATGGTGAAGAAGCAACTGTTGGTGTGACGCACCGAGCGCTCGCGGATGTTTTCGGTGACCACCTTGATGCCGACTTCCATCGACGTGTTGCCGGTGTAGTTGACCGACGCAAGGAACGTCACCAGTTCACCGACATGAATCGGTTCGCGAAAGATCACCTGGTCGACCGACAGGGTCACTACGTAGCGGCCGGCATATCGGCTGGCGCAGGCGTAGGCCACTTCATCCAGGTATTTGAGCAGGGTGCCGCCGTGGACATTGCCAGAGAAGTTGGCCATGTCGGGGGTCATCAGGACGGTCATCGACAGCTGGGCGTTTCCGGGTTCCATAGCACACTCACGGTGGTAGGCAGCAATTCGGGGAGCGCCTCTGCGGGCACTTGATCAGTTTTTAAAACCATCCTTTACGGGACGCCACGCCCGGCGCGGTCGTCACGCTTGTATCCATCTGTTTCCATATATTGCACCGCGTTTCTGCCTTAAGTCGCGGTGTTACCCTGCGAAAGTCCTTTTGCGTGGCCTTTTCTCGTGCCCGTTGATCGGATGCCGCCGCCCGTACCCCACGTCAAGGAGCCTTCGCCATGCATGCCATCAGTTTCATTCAGGATTTGGCAGTGATCATGATGGTGGCCGGGGTAGTGACCGTATTGTTTCACCGGATGAAACAACCGGTGGTCCTCGGTTACATCGTCGCCGGCTTCATCATCGGTCCGCACACGCCACCATTCGGGCTGATTCACGACGAACAGACCATCAAGACCCTGGCGGAGTTGGGGGTGATCTTCCTGATGTTCTGTCTCGGTCTGGAGTTCAGCCTGCGCAAGCTGTTCAAGGTCGGCGCGACGGCCTTTATCGCGGCGTTCCTGGAAATCGTGCTGATGATCTGGATCGGCTACGAAATCGGCCGCTGGTTCGACTGGAACACCATGGATTCGCTGTTCCTTGGCGCAATCCTGGCCATTTCCTCGACCACCATCATCGTCAAGGCTCTGAATGACTTGAAGATGAAAAACGAGCGCTTTGCCCAGCTGATTTTTGGCGTGCTGATCGTCGAGGACATTCTGGGCATCGGCATCATTGCCTTGCTCTCGAGCATCGCCGTCAGTGGCACCGTGAGTTCCGGCGAGGTGTTCTCCACCGTCGGCAAACTGTCGCTGTTCATGATCGTCGCCCTGGTGGTGGGCATCCTGCTGGTGCCCAGACTGTTGGCCTACGTGGCCAAATTCGAAAGCAATGAAATGCTACTGATCACCGTGCTGGGCCTGTGTTTCGGTTTCTGCCTGCTGGTGGTCAAGCTGGAGTACAGCATGGTGCTGGGAGCGTTCCTGATTGGCGCAATCATGGCCGAGTCCCGGCAGTTGCTGAAAATTGAGCGTTTGATCGAACCGGTTCGCGACCTGTTCAGTGCGATCTTCTTCGTCGCCATCGGCCTGATGCTCGACCCGATGATCCTGTTGCAATACGCCTGGCCGATTGCAGTGATTACCGTGGCGGTGGTGCTGGGGAAAATGTTCTCGTGCGGGCTCGGGGCATTCATTGCCGGCAATGATGGACGTACCTCACTGCGGGTAGGGATGGGGTTGTCGCAGATTGGCGAATTTTCTTTCATCATCGCAGCGCTGGGCATGACCCTGCAGGTCACCAGTAATTTCCTTTACCCGGTGGCCGTGGCGGTTTCGGTGATCACCACCCTGCTGACGCCATACCTGATCCGTGCCGCCGATCCGTTGTCGATCAAGCTCGCCAATGTGATCCCGACCCGGCTGGGTCGGGTGTTGGGGATGTATGGCGAATGGCTGCGCAGTATTCAGCCGCAGGGTGAGGGCGCGATGCTGGCCTCGATGATCCGGCGGATTCTGTTGCAGGTCGGGGTCAACCTGGCGCTGGTGGTGGCGATCTTTTTCTCGGGGGCGTTCTTTGCCGAGCGCATGTCTGCCTACCTGCAAGACTGGATCAGTGACCCGAGTTGGCAGAAAGCGTTGATCTGGGGTGGGGCGTTGCTGGTGTCGTTGCCGTTCCTGATTGCGGCTTATCGCAAGCTCAAGGCACTGTCGATGCTGCTGGCAGAGATGGGCGTCAAGCCGGAGATGGCCGGGCGCCATACACAGCGCGTGCGTCGAGTGATCGCCGAGGTGATCCCGATTCTCTCGCTGTTGGTGATTTTCCTGTTGCTGGCAGCCTTGTCGGCCAGCATTTTGCCGACCAACAAGTTACTGCTGCTGATTGCCGTGGTCACTGCTGCCGTGGCGGCATTGCTTTGGCGTTGGTTCATCCGCGTGCACACGCGGATGCAAGTGGCCCTGCTGGAAACCCTGGATAACCACAAGGAGTCATCCGGGCATTGACCCGGCCGGGCGTCTGGCCCATCAGCTTTCCAGCCAGACGTCCCGCGCCCAGTGCCATACCGATTCCCAGGTCTCTTCGGTGACCAGTTCTTCTTCGGCCGACCACAGCACCACAGTGCCGTCTTCCTCGACGCAGTAGTAGTCGTCACCGTCCTGGCAGATCGGGATCAGGCTGCGGTCGACGCCGGCATCCCATGCGTTGGCGGCAACGTCTGGCAGGTAGGTGTGGGATTGTGGGTCGGTGACAGTCACCGGCTCCAGGCTGCCGTAGACGACATCGCTGACGGTCAGCAGGAATTCGCGGAAGACAAACGGGATGTCGATGAACAGCTGTTCCTCGATTTCCACCAGCAGGTCTTCGTCGGGCAGCTCCAAGGGCACCGGTACCGGTTCGTTGGCTTCTCGCAGTTGTTCGATGATTTCTTCCACGTCCGGGATCCTCTTGCTCAATGGCGCGGTTTGGTTGGGGCGGTTTATACAGTAGCTTGCTATAGATGCAACCGCGAAATAGAAAACCCCAGCCGAGGCTGGGGTTTTTTTTACTGCATGCAAAACTGCAGGGTATTAGCCGTTCTGGCGGATACCGGCGACCAGCCAAGGCTGGTTCTCGCCTTGCGGACGTTCCATGTTCCAGCTTTCGCTGAACACTTCGCCCTGGTCGAAGCGCGAGGTCTTCGACACGCCGCTGAAGGTCAGAGTGGCGATGGTCTTGTCTGCGCGATCGTCCACGCCGTCCAGTTGCACGGTCAGGTTGTCGATGTAGGTCGACTGGAAGCCGTCGCCCAGGTCGGCACGTTCGCGCTTGAGGAACTCAAGCAGTTGCGGGGTCACGAACTCGGCGATCTTGTCCATTTCGTTGGCGTCCCAGTGCTGTTGCAGGGACTGGAAGTGGTTGCGCGCAGCTTCGATGAAGCGCTGTTCATTGAACCAGGCTGGTGCGTTGATCACCGGACGAGCGGCAGCGGGTGCAGCCGAGCCACCGAAGATCGAGCCCATGGCCGGCTTCTGCTCGAAGGCTTCACGTTGCATAGGTGCGTGACCGGCAGGTGCCAGGTGCTCCTGCTGCTTGCGACGACGCGAAGCGATGAAGCGGAAGATCACGAAGGCGATGACCGCCATGATCAGCATGTCGAAGATCTGCATGCCCTGGAAGCCGTCGCCCATGAACATGGAGGCCAGCAGGCCACCGGCAGCGATACCTGCCAGAGGGCCGAGCCAGCGCGAAGCACCGCCGGCCTTGGCGGCAGCGCCAGCAGCACCGGCAGCACCGGCGGTCGCAGCTGCGCCGCCCATGCCTGGAGAGGAAGGAGCCATTTGGCTGGTCTGGTGCGACGGCGCAGCGCCGGAGCTTTTGCCGCCACCAAAGCGCTTGGCGTTGGCGTCCAGGCTCATCGTCAGGCCGATGCACAACGCCATGGCGATGCTAAGAAAACGTTTCATAAAGGGAATTCCCATTTGTGGATGGCACGCGCGCCATGTTGCACAGGTGAAGTGTTACTGGCTAGCGGCAGAGTGTTTCGGGCTTTTGCCTGACAGGCTGCGTTCAGCTCAGTCGGTACGTGTAGGGCTATGTTCTTTTGTCTGTAGGACGGGGTGCTTGGTTCAGTAGAAAAGTCGTTTAGCGGCGTAGTGCCAATAGAACTACGCCCGCTGATATCAGGCCGATCCCAGCCCATTGCCGCAGGTCGAGTCTCTCCCCCAGCAGGATCACCCCCAGTACTGCCACCAGCACCACGCTGAGCTTGTCCACCGGGGCGACCAGCGAGGCCGGTCCGAGCTTGAGCGCACGGAAGTAGCAGATCCACGAGGCGCCGGTCGCCAGCCCTGATAACAGCAGGAACAAATAGCTTTTGCCGGAGATCGATCCCAGGGATTGATATTGGCCCGTTGCGTACAAAATCAAGGCCAGGCTGACCAGCACCACGATCGTACGCAGTAGCGTCGCGAAGTCGGAATTGACGTTTTCAATGCCGACCTTGGCAAAGATCGCGGTCAGGGCCGCGAAAGCTGCCGACATCAGGGCCCAGAATGTCCAGGAGGAAAAGAAACCCGAGCCCATGTCGATGATTTCCTCAGATGGCCTCGAGCTTGGCGTAGCCGAGCATCAGCCATTTGCTGCCTTCGCTGAAGTTCACTTGCACGCGCGCCTGGGCGCCCGAACCTTCGAAGTTGAGGATCACCCCTTCGCCGAAGACCGCATGTTGCACTTGCTGACCCAGGCTGAAAGCGGTTTCCGGGATCTCTGCGCCAGCGAACATGCTGCTGGTACTCTGCTTCTGGCCGCTGAAAGGACGACTGACGCTGTTGGACAGGCGCACTTCCTGGATCAGACCCTTGGGCACTTCGCGAACGAAGCGCGACACTTTGTTGTAGGTTTCGCTGCCGTACAGGCGCCGGGTTTCAGCATAGGTCATTACCAGGTTCTGCATGGCGCGGGTGATGCCGACGTACGCTAGGCGACGTTCCTCTTCAAGGCGGCCGGGTTCTTCCAGGCTCATCTTGTGCGGGAACAGGCCCTCTTCCATGCCCACCAGGAACACGTAGGGAAATTCCAGGCCCTTGGCGCTGTGCAAGGTCATCAACTGAATGCTGTCTTCGTGCTCGTCGGCCTGGGTGTCACCGGCTTCCAGTGAGGCATGGCCGAGGAACGCGGCCAAGGGGGTCAGGTCTTCGTCTTCTTCGCTGTTTTCGAAGTTGCGCGCGGCGCTGACCAGTTCCTCAAGGTTTTCTACCCGCGCCTGGCCTTTTTCGCCTTTTTCCGCTTCGTGATAGGCGATCAGGCCGGACTGCTCGATGACCGTCTGGGTCATCAGGTGCAGTGGCATTTCGACGGTTTTCGCCGCCAGGTTCTCGATCAACTCGATGAACGCGCCCAAGGCGCCCGCCGCACGACCGGTCAGGCCTTTATTGGCGACTAGCTGGCGCATGGCTTCCCACATCGACACATCACTGTGGCGGGCGTGGTCGCGGATGGCTTCGACGGTCTTTTCGCCAATGCCCCGGGCCGGAACGTTGATCACCCGCTCCAGTGCCGCGTCATTGCCACGACCTTCGAGCAAGCGCAGGTAGGCCATGGCGTTCTTGATTTCGGCACGCTCGAAGAAGCGCTGGCCGCCATAGATGCGATACGGAATGCGTTCGCGCAACAGGGCTTCTTCCAATACCCGCGATTGGGCGTTGGAGCGGTACAAAATCGCGATATCGCTGCGGGCCATGCCGGTTTTCAGCGCGCTCTCGATGGTTTCGACAACATAACGCGCTTCATCGTGTTCGTTGAACGCAGCGTAGAGGTTGATGGCTTCGCCGTCACCGCCGTCGGTCCACAACTCTTTGCCCAGGCGCCCGGTGTTATTGGCAATCAAGGCGTTTGCCGCCTTGAGAATGCCGGCCGTGGAGCGATAGTTCTGCTCCAGGCGAATCACTTCAGCGTCAGGGAAATCGGCTGAATACTGATGGATATTTTCGATTTTCGCGCCGCGCCAGCCGTAGATCGACTGGTCGTCATCGCCCACTACCATCAGGCTGTCGCCGCCCTTGGCCAGCAGTCGCAACCAGGCGTACTGCACGGCGTTGGTGTCCTGGAACTCGTCCACCAGCACATGGCGGAAGCGTTTCTGATAGTGCGCCAACAGGCCCGGATGGTCGCGCCACAGATCGAGGGCGCGCAGCAGCAGTTCGGAGAAGTCGATGACGCCGGCGCGCAGGCAAGCAGCCTCATAGGCTTCGTAGATACTGCGCATGGTGCCCAGGAACAGATCGCCGCTGGCCTGGATGTGTTGAGGGCGCAGGCCTTCATCTTTCTGTCCGTTGATAAACCACTGCGCCTGGCGCGCGGGCCAGCGCTGTTCGTCCAGACCCAGCTCGCGGATCACGCGCTTGACCAGGCGTTGCTGGTCGTCGCTGTCGAGGATCTGGAAGGTCTGGCTCAGGCCGGCTTCCTGCCAGTGTGCCCGTAACAGGCGGTGCGCCAGACCGTGGAAGGTGCCGACCCACATACCGGCCGGGTTGATACCCATCAACTGCTCGATGCGATGGCGCATCTCCGCAGCGGCCTTGTTGGTGAACGTCACCGACAGGATGGAGTGGGGCGAGGCGTTTTCGACCTGGATCAACCAGGCGATACGGTGCACCAGCACTCGGGTTTTACCGGAGCCAGCACCGGCCAGGACCAACTGACGCCCCACGGAGGCCGCTACAGCCTGCCGTTGGGCATCGTTGAGGGAATTCAGCAAAAGGGAGAGATCATCGCGCATCGGGGCATTCTAGGGTGCCGCGTCAAACCGGGCAAACCGAGCTTTGCATTTACCGATGAAAGAATTGCCGAGAGCGACCGCTCGGTCATTTCTCGCCAGCCCTCACAGGCCGTGCCCCCGGCAGTTTCGGGGCAAAGTGCAGCCCATCGGTTGCCTGGTTTTTATCCGCCGTGGCGGTTTGGTCAGGACCATTGCTTGTGTATGCTCCGGTGATGTTTCGGCCCAGCGTGGCCACTTCTTATAAGAACAAGATCCTTGCCTATGACCCCCAACTCCAGCCTGGCTGGCGCCTTTGTCGAGCCGCAGGTTATCCGCAAGCAATACGCCATGGAGCTGGCGGTTGAGCGCACACGGCTGCTTTATCAGGGCTCGCTGCTGCCGACGTTGTTCATGTTACTCAACGGCCTGGTATGCGCCGGCCTGCTCTGGAGCCCGCCGCGCTCTTGGCTGATCAGTGTCTGGCTGGTGTGGCTGTTATTACTGGTGGCATTGCGGGTCATTCAAGTGGCGGCCTTCGATTCGGCGATGCCCAGCCGTCAAGCCCAGCCAATCTGGCGACGCATGTTTCTCTTGGGATCCGCCGTCAGCGGCCTGACCCTGGCCGCAGCCGGCATCGCCCTTGCGCCCACCGACAATTTCCTTCAGCAAGCCTGGGTGTTCGGCCTGATCGGTGCGGCAACACTCTCGGCCAGTGTGGCGTATGCGGTCAGCGCGCCGGCTTTTCTGTCGTTTACCCTGCCTTGTCTGCTGCCAGCCGTTGGTTATCTGTTTTGGGGAGCGAACGAACAACAGCAGGGATGGGGCTGGCTTGGTTTGATCCTGCTGGGCGCCCTGAGTGTGGTGGCATGGCAGGTCAATCGCTTGATCCATGGACGGTTATTGCGCCGCTTCCAGAATCAGGCGCTGATCGAGCACCTGCAGCAGGCGCAAAGTGATAGTGATCAGCTTAACCAGGCCCTGGCGCGGGAAGTCGAGCAGCGCCGCGAGGCGGAAGCGCTATTGCGCGCCGCACAGGTAGAGCTGCAAGGCCGGGTGGCGCAAAGCAGTCTTGAACTGGACGACGCCAATCAGGCTTTGAGCAAAAGCGAAGCCCGTCTGGCGTTGGCGCTGAAGGCCAGTGAATTGGGCTTGTGGGACTGGAATCTCCAAACCGATGAAGTGCACCACACCCAGCTTGAAGAGTTGCTCGGTATTGAGCCGGCTTTCGTCACCGGGATGCCCAGTCAATTGAAACCGCGCTTGCATCCTGAGGACTTACCGCCGCTGCGGCGGGCGTTGGTGGAGCATCTGAAGGGGCGCAGTGAGGACTATCAGATCGAATATCGGGTGCGCCATGGCGACGGACATTGGGTGTGGATCGAAGATCGGGGGCGCGCCGTGCAGCGCAGCCCGGCAGGGCGGGTGTTGCGCATGGTCGGGACGCGCCGCGACATCAGCGTCAGCAAAGATCTGGAGGAGCAACGCCAGTTAGCGGCGACGGTGTTTGAAGCGGCCAGTGAAGGCATCGTGATCCTCGACCCGAACTACATACTGATTGCCGTCAATCAGGCGTTCAGCCGGGTCAGCGGTTATCAGATGGAGGATCTGCTGGGGCGCAATGTGGTCGAGCTACCCTGCAGTCGTGATGCGCGTCGGCACTTTCCATCGATCCAGAAAGCCCTGGAGCAGTCGGGTCATTGGCAGGGAGAACTGGTCGAGGCCCGTAAAAACGGTGAGCTGTATCCGCAATGGCTGCAACTAAGCGTAGTGCGCGATCGCCGAGGAAACGTCAGTCATATAGTAGGGTTCTTCGCCGATCTTTCGGCGCGCCGCGCCGCTGAAGAACGAATGCGCTACCTGACCCACTATGACGACCTGACGGGCCTGGCGAATCGTTCGTTGTTCCGTGAGCGCCTGCATGAAGCCCATCAACGCGTGCAGCAGGGAGGTCGCAGTCTGGCGTTGCTGCATATCAACCTCGACCGTTTCAAGTTACTCAATGACAGCCTTGGTCATGATGTGGCCGACCAACTGTTGCAGAAGATGGCTCGACGCCTGGTCAATGCGCTGCCGGAAGCGGACACCATCGCTCGCCTGTCCAGCGATGAGTTTGCCGTGCTTTTCGATGCCTATGGCAGTTTGTCGAGCCTGGCGCGGGTGGCGACCCGACTGGCGAATAAGCTGCGCGTGCCAATGACCATCGAAGGGCATGAGCTGGTCGTGAGTGCGTCGATGGGTATCAGCATGTTGCCGGACAATGCCCGGCAAATTTCGACGCTGGTCAGCCAATCGAATATGGCCATGCAGCATGCAAAGCATTTGGGAGGTAACAACTTCCAGTTTTATACCGACAGCCTTCAGGCCAGTACCCTTGAGCGATTGCAATTGGAAAACCAGTTGCGCAAGGCCATCGAGGAGCAGCAGCTTAAAGTCTATTACCAGCCCAAGCTGTGCCTGGCCACAGGTCGCCTGAACGCCGCTGAGGCATTGGTGCGCTGGGATCACCCAACGATGGGGCGGGTGCCGCCGGGGGACTTTATCGGCCTGGCCGAGGAGACCGGGCTGATCGGCTCGATTGGCGAGTTTGTATTGCGCCAGGCCTGTTGGCAGGCGTGTGAGTGGCAGCGTCAGGGGCTGGAGCCGATCCGGGTGTCGGTCAATCTATCGGTCCATCAATTGCGCCAGGGCAAGTTGGTCAGTCTGGTGCGCCAGGTCCTTGATGAAACCGGACTAGCGCCGCACTACCTGGAGCTGGAGCTGACCGAAAGCCAGTTACTCGACAGTGTTGAGCACATCATCGTGACCTTTCGGCAATTGCGCGATCTGGGGGTAAAGCTGGCTATCGACGATTTTGGCACTGGATATTCGTCGTTGAGCTACCTCAAACGCATTCCGGTGGATTACGTGAAAATCGATCAGGCCTTCATTCGCGGGCTTGGCGAGGGCGATGCCGACGTGGCCATTACCCGAGCAATCATCGCCATGGCCCATGGCCTGTCGCTCAAGGTGGTGGCTGAAGGGGTCGAGCGAGTCGAGCAGCTCGAGTTCCTCAAGGCCGAACACTGTGACGAAGTGCAGGGTTATTTGATCAGCAGGCCGATGGAGGCCGAGGGGCTTGGGTGTCTGCTGCGTGAGCGGGATGCCGTTCAAGTCTTGAAACGTCAGTGAGCCTCCCGAAAGTCATAGGTGCACTGTCGGGAGGTTAATGAGGATTTACTGGGTGACCAGCACTTCATCGATGTGCTGGATTAGTTGGCCTTTATAGTGGATTCCAACGGCGCTTACAGGGTAGTCGCCTTCAACTTTGTATTCGACAAACTTGTCTGTCTCGACCTGAATGTTGATTCCATCGTTGCTTTCCAGAATCAGCTCCAGTGGTAGATATGGCGTGTCCTGTACCGGGCTCTTGACCAGCTTCGGCGTGATGCCCGGGTGGGCAACGGTGACGGTTCCGTAGACACGGAAATTAGGCTTTGTGCCGGGCATGCGATCGATTTGTGCAGTCCAGTTTTTGCTTTTAACATTCATTGGTTAATGCTCCATGATTAAAGATTAATTGCTTCCTGCGCATGGGATTTAACCAAGGCACTTCTGATTTTCGCGGTATTTAATTAGTGTGTTTGTAAGGTTACATATTTGGCTTGCGCAACTGGGTTGAGTGCCTGAATAACTGGTCAGGAAGCCTGGTTCGAGGGGTGGCAGCGGATAACGCGCCCGCCTGACAGTGCTACATGAGGTGCGCCCAGCTGAAATCGAGGGACGCGGTTACGCATTGGGCAGGCAAAAAGCGGATTCTTGTAGTATAACTACAAGCGTACTACCTCCCCGGCGCCAGCCCCTACCGACGAGTCCTGCCCTTTGAACCTGTTGCAACATATCGCCCAGTCTCGCCACCTGTTACGCAAATCGGAGCTCAAGGTTGCCGATCACGTGCTGCTTGACCCTGCGGCGGTGATGCACAGCTCCATGGCGGATCTTGCCCATAGTGTGGGCATCAGCGAACCGACTATCGTGCGTTTCTGTCGCGCCATCGGTTGTTCCGGCTTCCAGGATCTCAAGTTGAAACTGGCGCAGAGCCTGGCGGCCGGCGCGAGTTTTGGACAGTTCGCTATTCACGAAGACGACTCGGTCGCCGATTACAGCCTGAAAATTTTCGACACCACCCTGCACACGCTGATGGAGGTTCGCGAGAAGCTCGATCCTGTGGAGCTGCAGCGGGCTGTATCCTTGATGTCCCAGGCCCAGCGTGTCGAGTTCTACGGTTTTGGTGCCTCGGGTGCCGTGGCGGCGGACGCCCAGCATAAGTTCTTCCGCTTGCTGCTCACGGCCGCGGCCTATTCCGACCCGCATATGCAGGCGATGTCGGCGGTGACGCTCAAGCCCAGTGACGTGGCGATCTGTATCTCCCAGTCGGGCCGCTCCAAGGACTTGTTGATTACCGCCAACCTGGTGCGTGAAAGCGGCGCGTCTTTGATCACTCTCTGCCCGAGCCAGACGCCATTGGCTGAGCTGTCGACTGTCAATCTGGCGATCGACGTGCATGAAGATACCGAAATCTATACGCCACTGACCTCGCGGATCGCCCACCTGGTGGTGATCGATGTCCTGGCCATGGGAGTTGCCATGGCGCGCGGACCGAGCCTGGTCAATCACCTCAAGAGCGTCAAACGCAGCCTTCGCAGCCTGCGGCTATCGCCCAAGTCGGTGAAAGCGCTGGATGACTAAGCCCGGATGAGGTCAACATTCATCTGTCTGTAACCCTCGCGCCGCCAAACCGTCATCCCCGAGCCCTATCGTGAAACTCCCGTACACGCCTTGGGAGACTCGAAATGGCCCAGCCCTACGAAGAACGCAACAGCGCTGTCAAAACCCGCCGTCAGCAAGAAGATCAACGCCGCATGGCGTTCCGTCGTGCGATTGAAGATCGCTGCGAGCAGCGGCAACTTCTCGCTGAAATAGGCGATTTTCCCGACAGTCTGGAACTCAATTACTGGCAGGCGGCGTCGGCAACTTCCCGCCGAAGCGCTCAACCAGCGCGCTGATCTGCACGCGTTCGCTGCGGATAAATCCAAGAAATGCATGTGCCACCGGTGACAGGCGCTTCGCCTTGGCTTGCACCAGGCACCAGCTGCGGAACAACGGCAACTCTTCGACGGGCAGCTCTTTGAGACCGCCGGTTGCCAACTCCAGGTTCAGGGCGTGCCGCGTCAACAGCGCTATGCCCAGACCCGCCGCCACGCATTCACGCTGCGCTTCGGCCGACGAGACCTCCTGGGTCTGGTTGAAGTGCACGCGCTTTTCCTTGAAATACTCCTCACAGGCCAGCCTCGTCCCTGAGCCCGGCTCGCGCAGCAACAAGGTATAGGGCTCCAGGTCCTGCAGGCGCAATGGCCCCATGTGGCACAGCGGGTGATCCGGTGGGGCCACTGCGACGATGGGGTTATTGAGGAAGGGCAGAAACTCCAGGCCCATGTCCTGGGGCACCATGGACATGATCACCAGGTCATCGCGGTTGTCCGAGAGGCGTCGGATGACCTGGCCGCGGTTGACTACCGTCAGCTGCAGATTGACCTCCGGATGCTGGCGCTTGAAGGCGGCGAACAGGTGCGGGACGAAGTATTTGGCGCTGGATTCCACCGCCAGTTTGAGTTGTCCCTGCAGCGATCCTTGCATGTCGGACAGCTGCATATCGAGGTTTTCCAGGCGGCCGAAAATGTCTCGACTGGCTCGCTGTAACGCTTCAGCGGCCTCGGTCATGTAGAGCTTTTTGCCGACATAATCGAACAAAGGTTGACCAATCAGCTCTTCAAGCTGACGAATTTGTAGGCTGACGGCCGGCTGAGTGAGAGACATTTCTTCAGCTGCGCGACTGTAGGAACGCAAATCGCAGACCTCGTTAAAGATCTGAAGCTGACGTAATGTCATACGCATCAATGACTTACGCATCTTATAGAGGCTCCGGCCGGCAGTCGATGGTTTAACTATAAGTCTTTACTTATGACTAACCCAATTATTATTGATTTTTGTTAATTCCTTGAGCGGGATAGTGTGGGCCTGCGACTGACTTGAAACATTTAGTCACGCGCCGACCCCAGTCTAGCGGGTCGTGGGTAGCAACCGGCTCAAGGGAAACTCCAAGTGATAACAAAGATCCTGATCGCCAACCGTGGTGAGATTGCCGTACGAATCGTACGTGCCTGCGCCGAGATGGGCATTCGCTCGGTCGCGATCTATTCCGATGCCGATCGCCATGCCTTGCACGTCAAGCGTGCCGACGAGGCTCACAGCATTGGTGCCGAGCCGCTGGCCGGCTACCTGAACCCGCGCAAGCTGGTGAACCTGGCGGTGGAAACCGGTTGCGATGCGTTGCACCCAGGCTACGGCTTCCTGTCGGAAAACGCTGAACTGGCGGATATCTGCGCCGAGCGCGGGATCAAGTTCATCGGCCCGTCGGCGGAAGTCATTCGTCGCATGGGCGACAAGACCGAAGCGCGCCGCAGCATGATCAAGGCGGGCGTGCCGGTAACCCCGGGCACCGAAGGCAACGTCTCGGGCATCGAGGAAGCGTTGGCCGAAGGCGACCGTATCGGCTACCCAGTGATGCTCAAGGCCACTTCCGGTGGTGGCGGCCGCGGTATTCGTCGCTGCAACAGCCGTGAAGAACTCGAACAGAACTTCCCGCGAGTCATTTCCGAAGCCACCAAGGCCTTCGGTTCGGCGGAAGTGTTCCTGGAAAAGTGCATCGTCAATCCCAAGCACATCGAAGCGCAGATCCTCGGCGACAGCTTTGGCAACGTGGTGCACCTGTTCGAGCGTGACTGCTCGATCCAGCGCCGCAACCAGAAACTCATCGAGATCGCCCCGAGCCCGCAACTGACGCCCGAGCAGCGCGCCTACATCGGCGACCTGTCGGTACGTGCGGCCAAGGCCGTGGGTTACGAGAACGCCGGCACCGTGGAGTTCCTGCTCGCCGAGGGCGAGGTGTACTTCATGGAGATGAACACCCGGGTGCAGGTGGAACACACCATCACCGAGGAAATCACCGGGATCGACATCGTCCGTGAGCAGATCCGCATTGCGTCCGGCCTGCCGCTGTCGGTGAAACAGGAAGATATCCAGCACCGCGGTTTCGCCCTGCAGTTCCGGATCAACGCCGAAGACCCGAAAAACAACTTCCTGCCCAGCTTCGGCAAGATCACTCGTTACTACGCACCCGGCGGTCCCGGCGTACGTACCGACACAGCGATCTACACCGGCTACACCATTCCACCGTTCTACGACTCGATGTGTCTGAAACTGGTGGTCTGGGCGTTGACCTGGGAAGAGGCGATGGATCGTGGCCTGCGCGCGCTGGATGACATGCGTCTGCAAGGGGTCAAGACCACTGCCGCGTACTACCAGGAAATCCTGCGTAACCCGGAATTCCGTAGCGGCCAGTTCAATACCAGCTTCGTCGAAAGCCACCCTGAACTGACCAACTACTCGATCAAGCGCAAACCCGAAGAGCTGGCCCTGGCCATCGCCGCCGCCATCGCCGCCCACGCAGGCCTGTGAGGAATATAACAATGTCCAAGATCCACGTTACCGACACCATCCTGCGCGACGCCCATCAGTCGCTGCTCGCCACCCGCATGCGCACCGAAGACATGCTGCCGATTTGCGACAAGCTCGACAAAGTCGGCTACTGGTCGCTGGAATGCTGGGGCGGCGCGACCTTCGATGCCTGCGTGCGCTTCCTCAAGGAAGACCCGTGGGAGCGTCTGCGCAAACTGCGCGCGGCACTGCCCAACACCCGTCTGCAAATGCTCCTGCGCGGCCAGAACCTGCTGGGCTACCGTCACTACAGCGACGACGTGGTCAAGGCCTTCGTGGCCAAGGCGGCAGTCAACGGTATCGACGTGTTCCGCATCTTCGACGCGATGAACGACGTGCGTAACCTGCGTGTGGCGATCGAAGCGGTGAAAGCCGCCGGCAAACATGCCCAGGGCACCATCGCCTACACCACCAGCCCGGTGCACACCATCGACGCCTTCGTGAACCAGGCCAAGCAGATGGAAGCCATGGGTTGCGACTCGGTGGCGATCAAGGACATGGCTGGCCTGCTGACCCCGTACGCTACCGGCGAGCTGGTCAAGGCACTGAAGAGCGAGCAATCGCTGCCGGTGTTCATCCACTCCCACGACACCGCCGGCCTGGCCGCGATGTGCCAACTCAAGGCGATCGAAAACGGTGCCGATCACATCGACACCGCGATCTCCAGCTTCGCCTCGGGCACCAGCCACCCGGGCACCGAATCGATGGTCGCCGCGCTTAAAGGCACCGAGTTCGATACCGGCCTCGACCTGGAATTGCTGCAAGAGATCGGCCTGTACTTCTATGCCGTGCGCAAGAAATACCACCAGTTCGAAAGCGAATTCACTGCGGTCGACACCCGTGTGCAAGTCAACCAGGTACCGGGCGGGATGATTTCCAACCTGGCCAACCAGTTGAAAGAGCAGGGCGCTCTGAACCGCATGAGCGAAGTGCTGGCGGAGATTCCGCGGGTGCGTCACGACCTTGGCTACCCACCGCTGGTCACCCCGACGTCGCAGATCGTCGGCACCCAGGCGTTCTTCAACGTGCTGGCTGGCGAGCGCTACAAGACCATCACCAATGAAGTGAAGCTGTACCTGCAAGGCGGTTACGGCAAGGCGCCAGGCCAGGTTGACGAGAATCTGCGTCGCCAGGCAATCGGCAACGAGGAAGTGATCGACGTGCGCCCAGCGGACCTGCTGAAGCCGGAGATGACCAAGCTGCGCAACGACATCGGCGCACTGGCCAAGTCTGAAGAAGACGTGCTGACTTACGCCATGTTCCCGGATATCGGGCGCAAGTTCCTCGAGGAGCGCGAAGCCGGCACCCTGGTTCCGGAAGTCCTGCTGCCGATTCCTGAAGCAGGCGGCGTGGCCTCGGCGGGCGGCGAAGGGGTACCGACTGAGTTCGTCATCGACGTGCACGGCGAAACCTACCGCGTCGACATCACTGGTGTGGGCGTCAAGGCCGAAGGCAAGCGTCACTTCTACCTGTCCATTGACGGCATGCCGGAAGAAGTGGTGTTCGAACCGCTCAACGAATTCGTCGGCGGCGGCAGCAGCAAGCGCAAGCAAGCCACTGCACCGGGTCACGTCAGCACCACCATGCCGGGCAACATCGTCGACGTGCTGGTCAAGGAAGGCGACACCGTCAAAGCCGGCCAGGCCGTACTGATCACCGAAGCGATGAAGATGGAAACCGAAGTGCAATCGGCCATCGCCGGCAAGGTCACCGCGATTCACGTAGCCAAGGGCGACCGTGTCAATCCGGGTGAAATCCTGATCGAGATCGAAGGCTGATCAAACGCCTTCATCTGCAACGTTTTACCTCGGGGGAGCACATGCTCCCCTTTTTTTGTGCGGTTTATATGCACCTATTAGGCTAAATGCATTTTAATGCGTATAGCGGATCATGATTTCAATAAAACTGCATTTTAATGCATCTATCAGTGCTGCTCATCGTTGTTGAATGCACTATATTGCATCTACAGTAAACGCCTGATGAATCAACGTGCATTAAAATGCAGGAGCAAACGATGCTGGCATTGACACTGCAGATTTATAACGTCGGAAATTGGCAGGACGCCATGACCGTGACGTTTGATGAACCCGAACGAGGTTTCGACAGCCGCTGCAGCTTTGGTTACGAAACCAGCTATCTGGTTGAGCATATTGAAAATATCCCCAGCCCTTTCGCGGGTGCCGTGAGCGCCCCCGCTCCGATTGCCTGGGAGTGCCATGAGTCACCTCGACGTGATCTGGCTGCTCGCTGGTCTCTGGCAATCTGCTGGCCAAGACGCGCAGGTCGAGGATCTGGTGCTGGATTACCTGCGTCGTGACCTGCTCAATAAAATCCTCGGCAATTCCGATAACCACGGTCGTAATACCGCAATCATTCGCCACGCCGATTCATTCGAACTGGCGCCCATTTACGATTTGGCACCCATGGTGATGGACGACGAAGGCATTACCCGCACCACCAAATGGTCACGGGAGTTGGAGATAGCAGGGGATGTCGATTGGCGTGGCGTGTGTGAGGCTCTGACGGGGATCGTCGATTCTCCCGTGATCTTCGAGCGGTTGCGCAATGAGGCTGCGCGCCTGCTTGCGCTCCCGGATCTATTGACCGCTAGCGGTTTGCCAGAGGTGACAATGAATCATCCGCGCATAGGGCTTCGGCATCTTGAGCAACGTTTAAAGGAGTGGGGTTTGCAATGAGCATGAGCGTGGCAGAGCGGACGCTGCTGATTGAAGGTATTCAGCAAGGCCTGGCCGAGGACAGCTTGAGCATCGGTGACGCCGTGCGCCGCTTGCGGGTTGAGGTCACTGGTTTGCACCAGAGTCAGTTCGCCAGGATGTGCAAAATTTCGGTGCGCACCCTGGTCCACATTGAGCACGGGGAAGGCAATCAGACGCTGAAGTCGCTTAACGCCGTATTGCGCCCATTTGGCATGCAAATGGGCGTGGTGAAAATTCGCCGGGCGATCAATCAGGCGTCACCCCTTTGACCCATCAGCCGCGGCACTCCACCAGCGTCTTCACCTGACCGGTCGCGGTCTGATTGTCGTCCGCCAGCCACTGCTCGAACCCAGCGCGGATCGTTGGCCATTCCCCATCGAGGATCGAATACCAGGCGGTATCACGATTCTGCCCCTTGACCACCATGTGCTGGCGGAACACGCCTTCGAAGCTGAAGCCCAGACGTTCGGCAGCGTACTTGGAGCGGGCGTTGCCGTTGTTGCACTTCCACTCCAGGCGACGGTAGCCGAGTTCGAAAGCGTGTTTGGCCAACAGGTAGACCGCCTCGGTGCTTTTCGGCGAACGCTGCATCGGTGCGCCGAAGGTGACGTGGCCGATTTCGATGCGGCCCTGAGCCGGGACGATCGACATCAGGCTGAGGATGCCCTGAATATCGCCACTGACACGGTCGATGACGGTGAAGAAATACGGGTCGCTGTGAGCGGCGTGGTTGTTCAGCCAGTCATTGAAAACGCTGCGCTCGGTGAAGGGGCCGTAAGGCAGGTAATCCCAGAGTTTCGGGTCGGCGCCGGGGCCCTGAAATGCGTTGAAAAGACCTTCGGCATGGCGCGCCGGGTCGAGTTTTTCGAGGCGTATGAAGCGTCCTTCGATCAATTGCACCGACGGCGGCGGGACGCCTTTCCAGTCTGCGAGTGAAATCGTCATGTGTTTCTCCTGGCCTCTCAAAGGGTTTTGCGAAATTGGATGAAACCGGGACGCTCGGCAATGCGCTCATAGAGCTGGATCGCGGTGGCGTTGGTTTCGTGGGTCAGCCAGTGCACCTTGCAGCAACCGTCGGCCTTGGCGGTACTGTAGACGAACTCGATCAACTGGCGGCCGACACCGGTGCCACGGGTTTCAGGTGCGACCAGCAAGTCTTGCAGGTAGCAGGAGTTTTCAATGCTCCAGTTCGAGCGATGGTAGATGAAATGCACCATGCCGACGGCTTTGTCGTCGGCCCAGGCGAGCGCGGCGTGGGTCGGTTCGCTGGGGTCGAGCAGGCGTTGCCAGGTGTTTTCGCTGACCGCGTCCGGCAGTTCGGTGTTGTAGAAGCGCAGGTAGGTTTGCCACAGCGGCAGCCAGGCGGCGTGGTCGGCGGCGGTGACTCGGCGAATCTCGATCTGACTCATGTTCATTCCTTGGGCATCAAGTGGGCGAGGGCCTGGTCGTGGAGGTCGGGGCTGGCGCTCAGCCCTTCGCGTACGCCGGCGATGTCTGTGGTGTTGCGGTTCTGACTGAGTTTGCGCTTGCCTTCCAGGCGCTGGATCGGCAGGGCAAAGCCGACGATGGCCTTGAGCATGCTGTCGATGTAGTCGGCGGGGGCATCGACGACTTTCCAGGGCTGGACGCGGCCCGCCTCATGCCGATCAGTTAACGCGCTGACCAGCGTGAGCAAACGCTCGGCATCGGTGAACACCTCGGCGCTGCCGTACGCGTGGACAGCCACATAGTTCCAGGTCGGCACGACTTTGCCGTGTTCGGCCTTGGACGGATAAAACCCGGGGCTCACGTAGGCGTCGGCACCGGGGAAAATCACCAGCACCTCGGCACCCTCCTGCAATGCCCGCCATTGCGGATTGGCCTTGGCAAAGTGCCCGTATAGGGTGCCATTCGGGCCTTGTGCGGTATCCAGCAGCAATGGCAGATGACTGGCCTGCAGGCCCTGTTCGTCCTGGGTTACAACAATCGCCAGCCGGGTGTCGAGCATGTGCTGTTGCAGTGTCGGTAAATCGTCGATGGCGAAGGCTTTGGGCGTATACATGGAAAATTTCCTTGGCGAATGTGTGCATCCTAGGCAGGCTATTGGTCTGTTGTAAGAGCCATTAAAGACCAATTTCATAGGTCCATTGCCATGACCGATGCGCCGCTTTCCTTGTCATTCAACCCGGCGGGCATCACGCTCGACCGTCGTCAGGGTTTGAGCCGTCAGCTCTATCAGGCACTGCGCACGCGTGTACTCGACGGCCGCCTGGCGAGCGGCACCCGGTTACCGGCGAGTCGGGATCTGGCCGCGGCCCTGGCGATATCGCGCAACAGCGTGGTACGTGCCTACGATCAACTGTATGCCGAGGGCTTCATTGAGGGACGGGTAGGCGATGGCACCTATGTGGCGCAATTACCGGCAAATGCCTTACCACCCGGAAAACTATCCACAAAAGTATCCACAGGGTTATCGACAGGCTTACCCACAGCCTTATCCACAAATTGGCTGGATTCACCTGTTGATTTATCCAGCAAAGTTATCCACAGCGACGCCTTGGCGCGCGTCGAAAAGCACCATTTACCCCGGCCGCCCAGCGGGCCGCCACGGGCATTTCGGGTCGGCGTACCGGCTTTCGATCTGTTCCCATTCGAGGTCTGGGCCAAGCTCAACGCGGCTTTCTGGCGCAAACCGGATTTGCAGCAGTTGTGTTATGGCGCTCCTGAAGGCGATGCACGTCTGCGCGGGATGATTGCCGCCTATCTGCGCAGCTCACGGGGTATGCAATGCAGCGCTGAACAAATTGTGATCACCAGTGGCGCGCAGCAGGGAATCAGCCTTTGTGCACAGCTGCTGGTGGCGTCGGGGGATGGCGTGGCTGTGGAAAACCCCGGCTATCGCGCGGCGGGGCATGCTTTCGCGGTCGCCGGCGCGCGTTTACACGGTGTATCAGTGGATAGCGAAGGCATCAGTTGCGCCGAACTGAATGCATTGGCCGATTGCCGGTTGGCCTATGTCACGCCCTCCCATCAATACCCCACTGGGGTCATCATGAGCCTGGCACGGCGCCTGGAGCTGTTGGCCTGGGCCGAACGCAGCAACGGATGGATTATCGAGGACGATTACGATGGCGAGTACCGCTACAGCGGCGCACCCTTGGCGCCTCTGGCGGCCCTGGATCGGCAGGGGCGGGTGCTCTACGTCGGCACCTTCGGCAAGGTCGCGTTCCCCGCGTTGCGTTTGGGATATCTGGTGCTGCCGCAGGGGCTGGTGGACGCATTCGCCCGGCGCCGCGCGGTGGATGTGCGGCATTCTGAAGTCAGCACCCAGGCGGTGATGGCCGAATTCATGGCTGCCGGCCATTTTCAGCGGCACATCCGTCGTATGCGCAGGGCCGCGCTGAGCCGCCGCAATGTCGTATTGAACGGCTGGCCTACAGGTGTCCCCGGCATTGGCAAGCTGCCCTCCGTGGCGGCCGGGCTGCACCTGACGGTGTCGGTCGACAGCCTCTCGCGTGAGCGGGAATTAATCGATCTCGCGCGCAGTGTCGATGTCGAGATTAATGGTTTGAGCAGTTACTGGCTGGCAGATTCGGTGACGCCTGAAGACCAGCGTGCCGGACTGGTGTTGGGGTTTGCCGCCGTGCCCGAAGCGGCGATAGCGGCGGCACTCGAGCGTTTACGCAAGGCGTGGGGCGTGGGGTGAAGCGGACGGGCTCGCACCCCGTCCGCTGGCCTCAGGACTGCTGTTCGAGTTTCAGAAACAGGGATGGGTCGCTGATGCGTCGCAGCACGTAGTCGATGGGTGCCAGGGTAGTGAGCGCCAGGCGCTGCTCTTTACTCAACTGTTGCAACTGCGGGTCGGCAATCTTCAGGTGAGCAACACTGAATTGATGGGCGGGCGCGGCAAGCGAGTCATAGTGAAAGTGCGCCAGCCACAGAACCTGGTCGTTATGGCTGCTGTCGAGAATCCGATACTCCTGAAAGTAATCCTGGCGCTTTTTGGTCTTGATTCGACCTTGTTCGTTCCTGACGATGCGCACCTGATTGTTGTCCAGCAGCCACTGCACGTACGCCTGACGAGGTTGACGACTCTTCAGCAGAGCGGCGCGGACACTGATGCCTTGTTTACGCAATTGAAGGGCCGCGTTGTTGAGTTGTTGGCTCAGATTGCCGACAGGAGGCCGGTTTTTTCCTGAAGCGCGCAGGCGTTCCAGCGCTGGCTCGACATTGACTGCGGCTTGCTCCAGTCGTTGCGCCTGTTGATCGAACACGTCCTGCATGTCCGCCGGAATTCGATTGGGCCTGAAGGCGTCTTTACGGGTTCGCTCGATAAAGTCCTGGACGCCTTCATTGAGTGCCAGCGCGTCGTCGAGAATATCGATGTCGTCAACCAGGGGTGGCGCATTGGCCTTGGGCTTGGCAGGCAGAAACTCGGCCAGAGGCAATTCGGCCGCTGGTGAGGTTTTTGCGGGTGGTGCATTGCGCGGCCGAGTCTTGGTGACCTTGCCCACGGGCCGAGATGGCCCTGCACTCGGTGGTTGGGGCGTCGGCGGCTCGATACGCTCCCCATCCGGCAGGAGAGTATCCAGTTGCTCTTGGGCCAACTGCTTGAACTCATCAATCAAGGCGCCGACCCGTGCAACCTCAGTGGCTTCAATTTTATCGGGGTATTCGCCAGGCAGGTCGGTCAGTCGTTGATTCGCGTCGGCATAGACGTCGATCAGGCGGGTCAGATGTTCGATCCGCTGGGCGCTGGATTCGGCGTCCAGGGGCGATCTGAGCATGGCCGAATGATGGTGGGCAGCGGTGGCGGCCTCGAGAATCAGGGATCCCACCGCTTCGCGAGCCGGCTCAACGTTTACGGTGGCAGTACCGCGCAAACAGATTTCATGGGACATACCGATTTCGTTGGACTTCAAGTCCCATTGGTTAAACGCCGGAAGCAATTTGCGCAGGCTTTGTGCCGTGGTCATGCCCGCGCTGCCGGTGGCCTCAAGGACTGCAAGAGATTTCTGGGAAAGCTCCAGGCGGGCAATGAGTTCATGGCTCAATGCCATGGTCTGCCTGACGCCTTCGACGTATGTCTGGAACAGGCTGGTGGATTCCAGCTCGGCGTCATCGGCCAGCATTTGGGTGAGTTTTGTATAGCGGGTGCGCTTGAGTGCGAACCACAGCGCAAGGTTCTTTTGCAGCTCGATCGACAGGCGCTGCATGTCATTCAGGTAGCCTTCTGTGCCGCCTTTCAGGCGCCATTGCACGAGGGTTTGCAAAGCTTGGTCGTACTCGCCGATAAGCTTTTCCACTTGACCCAAATACCGCGCGGTTGCCTGTTCGTGCTCGGCTCCGGTTGTGGCCTCCATGTCGGACTGAGCTTTTTTCAATGCGGCGTTGTTGGCTGGTTCCTGACGCTTGAAGGTTTCCAGTGTGGCACCCAACTGGTTCCTTTCCTGCTCCTTGGCCTGGCGCTGTGCCCTGAGTGCATTGCGCAGACTGGTGCCGCCAGCCCCTCCACGCAAACGCAGCCGGGTGTCGACAAACCATTGTCCCTGTTGGTTGTGAATCAACAGCGGACCAGTCTTCGAGGGTGAGTGTGGATACACGATTTGCACGTGCTGATCTTCGTTTTCCTGAACCTGGAACCAGCGTTCGCCGACCTGTGCATAGACCCGTGAGTCCAGTTGGTATAACGAGGCTTTGTCGCGCAGCAAGGTCTGCACCTCCGGCTTGGTGATATCGAGGGTCCTCACTGCCAGGCTATCGAGGTAGTGAGCCAATGCCGTGGGCGAGCGGTGGGGCACCGAGCCATTAGGCTCAAGCGAGGACAGATGGTTGGAGGGCAGTTCCCCCGTCAGCATGTCGGCTCGCAGCGTCACGTCCGGAGTGGCGGCGGGCTGGGTGACAACAATATCGGTGCTCTTGAGCCACGCTTCCTGGTCTAGCTGCCGGGTTGTGCGCGGACCGGTCTTGCGTCGACTGGCGGCGTGATGGGCAAGGATCATCCCCAGATTCAGCAGCATGTCGCCGATGGCGCTCCATTGGGCATGGGTATCGCCGCGTTGCCAGGCGCGCTGCACCTGTTCAAGTTGAGCGAGGCTTTGCCAGATCCAAATCGCAGCGCCGGCCGTACCCCCGAGAAAATTCGCCGCGACGTTGAAGAGTGCCCATCCACTGTCCTGGAGCATGGCCCAGCGACGTTGAGTATTGGACAGCGACTGGCGGTCGGCGAGTTCGGCCATGGCCAGGGCATGGGTGTTGAACAGGGTAGGAAAGACATCGCCTGTCAGCGCCTTGGCTGAGAGCTCGACGGGTCCGGCCCAGCTCACGGAGGTCCAGGGTTCGGACAATAGCTGAGTGCTGAGCCAAGGGCTGGGCAGGCCGACGGGGAAAGTATATTGGGCGTATTTGAAGGTGATGTTCGAGTCGGGCAGCCATGCCAGCACCGAATCCCTTAACTCGCCCGGTTGGTGCAGGGCATACAGCAGGTTTTGCGTTGACGGAAACTGCAGCAACGGTTGTTCGAACAGCGGTCGATAGAGCAGGCAGGGGCCGCCTGCAGGGTGCTGCGGGGCAATGATGAACATGTTGGCAACGGTGTCACCCTCGGTGGTCCCGGAGCGGACGAAGGTCAGCGGACGTATCAGCACCGGGTGTGAGTGGGCTGGTGGTGGATTGAGCCATTCGCGGATGTAGCGGTAGCCCAGTTCATCAATGCCGCCGATGCGGCGGATCTTGCACTCCAGCGCAATCAACGGCAGCAGGGTGCGTATCTGGTTGATATAGAAATCGCGCTGCAACGGCGCCTGCTCCGGGTCATCGAGCAGTTTGTCACGGATCAGGCGCGGGTAGGCTTCGCCGATATCAACCTGGCTGGCGATGGTCGTCAGGTAAGCCGCGTCGAGCCATGCGGGGACGGGCTGCGGTGGTTCGAAGCGCAGCGTGGCTTGATACGGTGCATTGTTCTGCAGGGCATATTCGCCCAGGGTTTCGGTGTGCACGTCGAGCGGGTTGGGCAAGGTCAGCCCGCCGGACTCAAAACTATTGGTAATGGTGATGCGCAGGTTGTCGAGCGCCAGCTTGGCGGCGGATGGCCTCTCGGCAATGATCGCCTCGCGCATGCGTTGCTGGGCGTAGGTGTCGATGGGAGAGATCCGCAACAGCTTCTTGTCACTGTGTTTGTGCAGTTTTCCCAGTGCGTCGATTGCCTGGCTGTAGTGGTCGAGGTCGGTCGCTGAGGCGTCGAACAGCCAGTCGGGTATGGCGCTGTCCAGGCTGACGAGGGTGTTCTTCTCCTCAAGACCAGCCTTTTCGATCAGATCGGCTGAGCCGGGGGGACTGTCCGATTTGCCGGCAGGCCCCTCCTGGGTAATTGCGCGGATGGCATCCAATTGGCTTGTGACCAGGGCCCAGGCCATGTGATCGAAGAAGTTGCCTTCTGGCTCATACAACTGCCACACAAGCTTCTGTCCCGGCGCCAGCGTCTTGATGCGTTCCGGCAGCGAAGCACCCAGCTGTGCCAGGCTGTCGAACGTTTCGTACCCGTCTTCGACCGTGTACATCATCAGCAGATCGCGGTCCTGATATCGCCCTTTGAGCACGGCTGCACCCGCCAGCAGCTGGTGGCGTGTGATGCCTTGGGCATCGACCGTATCGACATCGATCAGACACGCACTGATTGCCGAAAGCGCGGGATCATGGCGCTGCCGTTCCTTTTTATCAGGGTCGCGTGCGACGGCCCGAGCCACTTGGCACTGGACATGATCCCAGCCCTTGACCTGTTGCACATCCAGGGTTTTGCGCAAGGCCGCGGACAGCTCAAGCCAATGCACGGCATGTCGACCTTTATGGTTCCAGTACTCCAGTTGGAACTCCCCGAAAGCTACGTAGAGCAGCGGTGTGTAGTCATTCAGGAGCGTGGCAATGGCTTCGATGCTGATATCCAGGTGCACCACCGGGTGAGTCAGCGGGTCCATTGTCAGGAAGTGTTCGCCCTCCAGGTAATTGGCCCTGCTGGAAGTGAAAAACTGCCGTATCAGCGTTTTTGTCAGCGACTCGAACCGGGTCGGCATCGGCGCAAGAGAGTCGTCCACCAAGCGCCATTGAGGCGTGCCGATCATCGCTCGATCCGGATCGATATCACGGTCGGGATAGATCGCCTTCAGGGCTTGGCGCAGCAGTTGGGCGGCGACTTCTTCGATCGTCGGGCCGCGACTGATTTGTTGAATGACCTGACTCTTTTTCAGCAGGTTGGGGGTGTCGGTATTCACCAGGGTTTCTGTCATCGTCATGATCCTTTTTGACGTTTGGGGCTCAGGCAAAAAACAGCGAGCTGGCCAGTTGTGGGCTGATCGCACTCCGATAGACCGCGATCATTTGCGCGCTGGTGGCGGTGCGTACGTCAAAGGGGCCGGCCAGCAGACGTTGATCGCTGAACTTGAGATGGGCGGCTGTAAAGGCTTCGCGCGCGGCATCCAGGCTGGCGTAGTGAAAATGCGCATACCACAACGGTTGCCCGCTGCGTCGCTCACGAATTTCGTACTCCTGGAGGAAGTCCTTGCGTGTCCCCTTGAGCCGGCGCCGTTCACCGAGCGCTACGATATCGATTTCATTTTTGCCCTTCAGCCATTCGATCCGCGCGGCGGTGGGCGGCTGGCGTTTAAGCATGTCGACCCGTATCCGGTAGCCCTCGGCATTAAGTCGCTCGCGAGCTTCATCCAGCGCTTTGATGAGGGGCGCAGGGTCGGCGGTGGTGTTGGTTTGCGACGGGGTCCGCTGCAGATTTTTGGCGGCCTCGTGGAGCTGGTCGGCTTTTTGCTGGAACTGCTCCTCGATTTCCACCGGGATACGGCCAGGTTTGTTCGCGCTCGATTCTGTCTGTCGAATGAAGCCATCCACGCCACTCAACAGCGTGCGCGCTTGAACCAGTTGCGTGGAGAGATCGGGCAGCTTAGCGGCTGGCCGGCGCGACCCAGGGCTCAAGCGCTCCAGCCAGACCCCTGGGGTTTTCTCATGAAAGGTGGCAATTACCGCGCCAGTCAGGGGCGCTTTCACATCCAGCAGCGTTGGCTGGCCTGCCACCTGAGGGCGCATCTCTCCGACCAGCGTGCCCTTGAAGCGCGTCTTGATCACTCTTTTTTGTGCCTGCTGTGCGGGCCTGGAAGGGCCGGGTCGGGGTTCGAGCGACAGCTGTTCGCGCAGTAGCTGCCCCAAATAGCCCTCGGTCTCGCTCTGGAACTCATTAATCCGCATCCTCAGGTGCTGGAAGGGTTGCTCCAGCACCTCATCCTTGTGGCTGAGGGCGAAATCCTCGAGCGACTGGTCGATCGTGGCGAACTGCTCAAGCAGAGCGTTGAGACCCTCGAGGCGTTCGTCGATTTTCCAGGCGCCTTTGTCCTGCATCAGTTCCTGCGAGGTCTGAATCACCAGGTCGGTGGAGTCCAGCAGACCGTCGAGTGAGTTCTCCGCTTCAGTGGGCGTGGTGCTGGTGTTTTCCTTCAGGCAGGTCTCACGACCGAGTGATACCTGCAGTGCTTTGAGGGTGCGGGGCTCGTAATTCGGCAGGCGCGCCTGATAAGTGCTTGCAACCTCGGCAGCGGTTTTACCCAACCGACTGAGCTCCTGGAAACGTGAGTGGGCAAACTCGAGTTTGCCGATGGTCTCCTCGCACAGGTCGACCATTTTGCGAAACGTTGCGCGCTCGTCGGGGCTCGACACGGGTTTATCCGCGTCAAGCAACTCCAGTGTGTCGCCCAAGGTCTGGCCGAAGATGGCATTGCGCTGATCCAGCCAAGTCTGGTTGAGAAACAGTTGAGTGCCGAGCATTTCGACCATGGCGGTGCGGTAGTTGGGAACCGTGTCGAGCAGGTTCAGCGACTTCAATTGTTCGATGGGGGCGGTGTATTCGTGGGAGCCGTGCTCGAGCTTCTGCAAAAATTGCGATTGCGCGGCCTGCAGTGCCGTGTCGTCGAGGGTGTTTTTCGTGGCGTTATGCGCCTCGGTCAGGTCTATGCGCGCTTGATCGCGCTGACGTTCAAAATCGAGCAATTGCTGTTTGAGTTCGGCAATACGCGCTTTGTTTTGCTGTTGTAAAACCTTGCGGCGGCTCGGCAATCCGCCACCGCGCAAGCGCAGTCGGGTATCGACAAACCAGTTGCCCGTTTTATTGCGGATCAAGCGTGGTCCGCGGCGCGCAGGTTGCTGCCGTGAGTCGATGATCGCGACCTCCCCCGAGTCCTCGACCGAGACCTCGAACCAGCGCTCACCGACCGCTGCGTAGTAGCGTTGCCCGTGTTGATGAAGATGATGATGGATTCCACTGCCATTGGCGGGCGAGGGGAAGGGTTCGGGCGGGGTGATCGAGAACCGCTCCAGGGTTGCGTTCAGGTTCAGCGCGGCGTCAGTGTTGATCGACAGGCGATGTTGGGCCGGATGTTCGCCGATGACATCGGGCTGCTGTACCAGGGTAGGCGTCAGCGCCGGGGCTTTTTCCGTTGTTCCTTTTACAGGTGGCGCGGGTGGCTTTTCCTCAAGCAAGCGGTTCACGGGTTTGCGGCTGCCGGCATGGTGGGCGAGGACCATGGCCAGGGTCAGCAACAGGTCGGTCATCGCGGTTTTCTGGCGCTCGCGGTCACCGGTCTCGCTGGCGTCGAGGGTTTGTTGCACGTCATCGAGTACCTGCCAGATCCAGGCGGCGGTGCCCACGGTGCGTCCAAGAAAAGGCAGCGCCGCATTGAGCAGCATCCAGGACGCGCGCTTGAAGGTGTTCCAGCGATTTTGCGCATTGGACAGCGATTGCCGTTGTGCCATTTCCACCAACGCGTTGACGTTGGATTTATACAGATGGGGCAGATAGCCACCGGCGATGACCTGGGAGCCCAGAGTCAGCGGTCCGCTCAGTTGCAGCGAGCCCAGAGGGTCGGCGAGCAGTTGCGAGAGCGACCAGGCGCTGGGTCGGTCACCGGTGAACACGTAGTTGGTGTAGTTGGCACGCGATGCATCCGGCAACCAGGCCAGCACCGACTGGCGCAGTCCCGGAACGTGCTTGATCGCGTAAATGAGGTTGGCCGGTGTGGGGTATTGGCTCAGCGGCTGATCGAGTAGCGGGCGGTAGAGCAGGCACGGACCCTGGTCCATCTGCCTGGGACCGATCACGAACATATTGGTCACTTCGTCGGTTGAGTCTCCCGGTCGCCAGCCCGGCTTGAAGGCCAGCGGACGAATGACAATTTCCTGGCCATCGACCCAGCGCTTGGCATCCACCACCTGGACCACGGCGGCGACATAGCGATAACCCAGTTCGTCGATCCCGGCCTGCCGGCGAATTTTTTGCTGCAGGGCGCGCAATGGCAATTCGACCCGCAAATGGCTGGTGAACAGGTTCTGGCGCTGCAAGCTCTCCAGCGGGGTGCCGAGCAGCGTGCTTTTGATCAGTTCCGGGTAGACCTGGCCGATGTTGACCTTGGTGATCAATGCTTCCAGGTAGGCCGAGGTCATCCATTGCGGGAGTAACGTGCCGCGGCGGCTGCGCACGGATTTGTTACCCGTGGGCAGGGCAATCAGGTTTTGCAGTGCCAGGTCGACCAGGCTCAAGGTGGTGCGTTCGGGCTCCACCAGCGGTACGAAGCTGCCCCACACCACCACGCTCTCGACCACCACTTCGATGTCAGTAAGGTCCAGCGTAGCGGCATCGGCATGCTGTTCGATCATGGCTTGGTGCAAGACGTCCTCAGCGTATTCACGAATCGGTTGGATCCCGTCCAGGAAGGACTTTTCGGCGTTTTGCTGCTGTACGGTGGCGAGGTCCATGAGGTGACGGCTGTAGGCGGTGAGGTCGCCGGATGAGGCGCTGACCAACCATTCCGGCAGCGCTTGTTCGACCTGATTGAAACGCGACGGCGCTTTTTTATCGGTGGGGTCCAGTTGGCTCTGCGTGCGGCTGATGTGGGGTGCCAGGTCCGGAATCGCGGTATTCCTGTCGTCCTTTAGGGCGCCAATTGCGTCGGCCTGCAGGGCGATCAGGTTGCACGCCAGATGGTCGAAATAATTGCCGTCGGGTTCGATCAAGCGCCAGTGCAGGGTCGCGCCGGGCTTGATCCCACCGACGGAGTTCAACAAGGAATCACCCAACTCCTGCAGTGAGTCGTAGGCCTGGAAACCCAGGGTGATGTTATGCGTCAGGATCAGGGTGCGATTTTCCAGCGAGCCGATCAGCACGGCGACATCGAGGATGTTGCCGTGGGTCGAGACATCCCCGTGCATTGAGTCCAGGTCAATCAGGCAGGCGCGGGAACGGTACGGATCAAGCAAGGTTCGCGCGCTTTTCACCGGGAACAGGTACAGATTGCGCGCCATGGCGGTCTGCTCGCTGTCCCAGCCAGGGTTTGTCTGCAGGTTCCAGAACTCGCTCAACGAGTTGGACAGGGTTTTCCAGCGTGCAACCGAGCTTCGGCTGAACTGGTTCCAGTAGTCGACCTGCTGCTCCTGAAAGGCGACAAACAACAGCGGCGCCAATTCGTTGATCAGGCGTGCGATGGCGTCGATGCTGACGGGTAATTGTGGCGGCACCAGGTCTTCAGGTTGAAGCGTCAGAAAGTTTTCGCCATCCAGATAAACCGCGCTCGTGCCAGTCACACCATGGCGCACCAGGGCATCGGTCAAGGATTCGAAATTATGGGTTCCGGGTAAAAGCTGCGGGCCCTGGACCATCCTGGTCGGTGTCACCACCACTGCCAGGCGCGGATCGATCTTCAAGTGCGGGTAGAGCTTATCCAGAGACGGCTGCAAGGCGCGTGTGGCGACCTCCGTGATCGAGGGGCCTGCAACCAGTTGGGTGAGCAGGGCCTCGCGATCAGGGGCAAGGGTAGGTATGGCTGAGGTGTCAGGGTCGGGCATGGTCACTTCCTGTGTGTGGGAGACGGGCAGCGATGGGGGCTCGTTGCGCGGTCCGTGGCAAGGTAGTGAGAGCGGGCGTGGCGAGGGTGGTAAACAAATATCCAGGATAAAAAAGACCTGCGCAGGCGCAGGTCTCGATCACAGCGTAAGCCTGGCGAGCGTCAGGTGCCGGACTTGATCTTGGTCCAGGCACGAGTCCGTGCGCGTTCGGCATCCCTTGGCAGCGGTTGCAGGGTGTACAGCGTGCTCATGGCGGCGTCGGTGGGGTACAGGTTGGGGTTGTTGCGGATCGCCGGGTCGACCTTGTCCGTGGCGTCCTTGTTCGGATTCGGGTAACCCACGAAGTCGCTGACCGGTGCAATCACTTGGGGTTGCAGCAGGTAGTTGATAAAGGTGTAGGCATCGTCGGGGTTCTTTGCGCCCTTTGGAATGGCCAGCATGTCGAACCAGATCGGCGCGCCTTCCTTGGGTAGACGCATGTCGACGACTACACCATTTTTGGCTTCCTTGGCGCGGTTGGCGGCCTGGGAAAAACTGCCGGAATAGCCGACCGCGACGCAGATGTCACCGTTGGCGATATCGGCCATGTACTTGGACGAATGGAAGTAGGTGACGTAAGGACGGATCTTCATCAGCAGCGCTTCGGCCTGGGCGTAATCCGCAGGCTTTTTGCTGTTGGGGTCCAGGCCCAGGTGTTGCAGGGCCAGCGGCAGGATCTCTGACGGCGAGTCGAGCAAAGCCACGCCGCATTGCTTGAGCTTGCTGATGTTTTCTTCCTTGAAGATCAGATCCCAGCTGTCCACGGGGGCGTTATCGCCGAGGGCCGCCTTGATCCTGGCCGGGTTGAAGCCGATCAGGATGGTGCCGTACATGTAGGGCACGGCGAACTGGTTACCCGGATCGTTGGCTTCGATCAGCTTCATCAACTTGGGGTCGAGGTGGCTCCAGTTCGGCAGCTTGCTGCGATCCAGTGGCTGGAACACCCCCGCATCGATCTGCTTGGCCAGAAACACATTGGAGGGGACCACCACGTCGTAGCCGGAGTTGCCGGTCAACAGCTTGGCTTCCAGGGCTTCGTTGGTGTCGAAGATGTCGTAGATCAGCTTGACCTGGCTGTTCTGCGCCTTGAAGTCCTCCAGGGCCTTGGGGGTGATGTAGTCGAACCAGTTGTAGACGCGCAACGTTCGTTCTTCGGCGTGGGCCGCCACGCTGAGCAGCGAGGCGCACAGGGCTGGCAGGATGAAGCGCTTGAGACTGTTCATGCGGGTGCACCCTCGTTAAGCGTTTTCGAAACCCTGTAGAACGTTCACGGCGTTGATGCCGATTTCTTCTACCGCGTAGCCGCCTTCCATGACGAACAGGGTCGGCTTGCCGAGGCCGGCAATGCGCTTGCCCATGGCCAGGTAGTCCGGGCTGTCGAGTTTGAATTGCGAGATCGGGTCGTCCTTGAAGGTGTCCACGCCGAGGGAGACGACAATGATGTCGGCGCCGTAGTTGTCGATCTCTGCACAGGCCTGTTCCAGGGCTGCACTCCAGGTCTCCCAGCCACTGCCCGCAGCCAATGGATAGTTGAAATTGAAGCCTTCGCCGGCGCCTTCGCCGAGTTCGTCGTCGTAGCCCAGGAAGAACGGAAATTCGGCTTCCGGATGACCATGAATCGAGGTGAACAGCACGTCGCTGCGCTCATAGAAAATCGATTGAGTGCCGTTGCCGTGGTGATAGTCGACGTCGAGGATCGCGACCTTTTTGTGCCCCTGATCGAGGAAGGCCTGGGCGGCAATCGCGGCGTTGTTGAGGTAGCAATAGCCACCCATCAAGTCACCGGCGGCGTGGTGTCCCGGCGGACGGCACAGGGCGAAGGCGCTGTGGGCGCCGCGCTGAATTTCAGCCTGTGCGGTAAGCGCCACTTGCGCTGCGCTGTAGGCCGCTTGCCAGGTGCCGGCGGTAATCGGTGCACCGCCGTCGAAGCTGTAATAGCCGAGTTGGCCATGCAGGCTGGTAGGTTTGACCTGACGCAGGGTGCGGGCCGGCCATGTGTAGGGCAGCAGATCACCGTCGGTATTGAACTCGGTCCAGCGCGCCCAGGCGCCTTTGAAGAACTCCAGATAGTCGTGGCTGTGGATCCGCGCAATCGGCTCAAGGCCGAAGTCCTTGGGGGCTTCGACGGGGCCGAGGTTCTGGTTCTGCACCCGGGCCAGCACGTGGTCGGCGCGCGAAGGCATTTCGAAACAGGGCTTGAGTTGGCCGTCGATCAGTTCACAGCGACCGTGGTGCAAATGGTGGTCGTCCGAGTAGATGGTCAGCATGTTGTTGTTCTCCGCAGGGCTGATTCGGTTAGCCACAGTTTTGCCCGGTGCGGGATTTGGGAGAACGGCAGGAAAGGCCAAAAGGGGATCGATACGGCCAATAAAAATGACCGAAATTCGCCCCTGGCCGGCAGGGGTTTACTCCTCAGCGCAACCCCAACGGCCGAAATTGACTGGGTGCAACCCCGCTCCAGCGCACGAATGCGTGACGAAAGCTGGCGGTTTCGCTGAAGCCCAGGGCCTCAGCGATCTGGTAGATCGGCAGCTGATCCTCGCAGAGCATTTGCTTGGCCTGCTCGAAGCGCAACTCGTCGAGCAGTTCCTGATAACTGCAGCCAAGGTCCTTGAGGTGGCGACGCAGCGTGCGGGCCGAACAGTTCATTTGTTCGGCGAGGCCTTCGAGCCCCGGTGCCGCGTTCAACTGGGCGCTGAGTAACTGGCGGATGCGTCCCAGCCACGCCTGGCGCCCGGTGAACTCGACGTTCTGCTTGCGACAGCGTTCGGCCATGGCCTGGTGGGTAATGACGTCGGCCAGTGGCAGAGGCTGGTCGAGCCAGCGCTTGTCGAAGGCGAAGGCGTTGTCCCGCGCGCCGAAATGTCGCGGGCAATTGAAGTGTTGAGCGTAGGTGGTTTCGTAATCGGGTGCAGGATGCTCGAAGCGGGCACTGAGCAAGGGCAGTGGGTGCCCGAGCAGGTCGTCGCAGGTGACTCGTAACGACACCAGGCAGAACTCGGCGTTGAACACGGCCATCGCCGGACTCTCGCGGTAATCGGCGGCGACCAGCCACACCTGTTCGCCATCGTCCTCCAGGCTCAGCTCGAAAAGTGTTCCCAACAGCGCCGGATAGCGAATTGCCAGGCGCAAGGCGTCACCGAAGGTGGCACAGGTGAGCAGGGCGTAACCGAGCATGCCATAGCAGGAAACGTGCATACGCCGCCCCAGCTCCAGGCCGATGTCGTGCTTGAGGGCGACGGCATTGGCGCATACCTGCATCTCCTGGTTGGTGGTGATGCGTGTATCGGCACGGTTCAGGTCCGCCGGGCTAATCCCGCTGCCGGCCAGCAGTGCTTCGCTGGACAGGCCGTCGGCCCGGAAGGCGTCGAGCACCAGCGAAACCGCGTTAAGCGTAGTGAGGTGGGAGTGCAGCATGGAAGGTTCCCGTCGAGGTTTGCTGGGAGAAGAGCAAGTAGCGTGCCGTGATCCGCCACCCCTGCGTGCTCAAGCACTCCGAAAACACTCGCCGGGCCAGATCAAGGCCGATCACGCTGCGCCAATCGCCCAGCTTTCGGGCATTTCAGCTCAACTCGCCACACAGGTCCAGTTCGGTCAGGCGACGCACTTCATCACTCGCCAGTCCAGCGCCGAGCAATGCATGCAGCTTGCCGAATGCCGCCTCACGGGTCATGCCGCCACCCGACAGCACGCCAACGCCACGCAAACGGCTGCCGGCTTCGTAGATATCCAGTTCGACGCCGCCCTCGTGACACTGAGTAATCGCCACTACCACCACGCCAAGCGCACGGGCTCGCTCAAGGCTGGTCAGGAACTGCGGGTTGTCACTCGGTCCGGTACCGCTGCCGAAACACTCCAGCACCAGGCCCTGGATACCGCTGTCGAGCATGCCGTCGAGTTGTTCGGCACCGATGCCGGGGAATAGCGGCAGTACGCCGACCCGGGCCAGTTGTTTGGGCTGCTGATACTGCAAGGCTTGCGGGATCGATGCGGCCTTCATACCGCCACCCTGGCGTTGCAGGCGGGCGAAGGGATGGCGACCGAAACTGCGGATTTTCGCGCAACGCGTCGGGTCCAGCAGTTCGCCATGGAAGTACAGGTGCACCCCTGGCGCCAGACCCTGACCAAGGGCAGTCAGCGCACCGCCGAGGTTTTCCCAGGCATCGCTGTCGGTGACCCCGGCGGGCAGCATCGAACCGGTAAACACCACGCGGGCCTGCAGGCCCAGCAGTTGGAAGCTCATGGCCGCGGCGCTGTAGGCCAGGGTATCGGTGCCATGCAGAATGAGCACACTGTCACAGCCATCGACGTCGACCGCCTCAACCACCGCCTCACGCAAACGCTGCCAGTAGTCGGGCGTCATGTTGGCGCTGTCGATCAGCGGGTTCATCTCGCGAAAACGCCACTGCGGCACCACGAGTTGCGGCTGGCTGTGCAGGTAGTCGCGCATCCGCGCCTCGAAGCCGGAGGCCGGTGCGAGGCCATTGGCGCTGGCTTGCATGCCGATGGTGCCACCGGTGTAGAGCACCATGATGTGCTGGGCGGCGGGGTAGGTTGCAGGGGTCATGTGAGGTCTCCTGAAGGGATGACGGCGTGCGACCGAGCATGACGCCGGTCGCACGATGTGTCACGTCGGGCGCAGGGGGTGCGCCCGTTTTTTACCGGTCAGCGTTGCGCTGCGGTGACGCCGTCAATGGCGGTATCAGTCTTGGTCGCTACGGCAGGCGGGTTGGCCGGCCAGGCTTGCAGATCCAGGTCCAGATCGGAGAACTTGCTCGAGTCGAAGACTGGCGTCTTGATGCCGGCCGCGCGTTGGTCGTCGTAGTCACGCAGGATGCGCATGCCGATCTTGAACAGCAGGAACAGCGCGATCAGGTTGACGAATGCGAGCATGGTCATGGTGATGTCGGCAAAGGCGAACACGGTGCCGAGGTTTTCGATGGCGCCCCAGAAAATCAACACCAGTACCAGTGCGCGGTAGCCGATAAGGGCCTTGCGGTTGTCACCGATCAGGTAGCGCAGGTTGCTCTCGCCCAGGTAGTAGTTGTAGAGAATCGAGGTGAACACAAACAGCGCCAGCGCCACCGAGATGAACATCCGGCCCCATTCGCCGACGACGGCCGCCAGGGAGTTCTGGGTCAGGGCGATGCCGTCACCTTCGAAGCCCGGGGTATAGAAGCCCGACAGCAGGATCAGCAGTGCGGTGCAGGTGCAGATGATGAAGGTGTCGAGGAACACGCTGAACGCTTGCACCACGCCTTGCGCGACCGGGTGCTCGACCGAGGCTACAGCAGCGACGTTGGGCGCACTGCCCAGGCCGGCTTCGTTGGCGAATACGCCACGCTTCACGCCCATGATGATGGCGCTGCCCACCAGGCCACCGAAGGCCTGGTCCAGGCCGAAGGCGCTCTTGACGATGGTCATCAGCATGCCCGGCACTTGGTCGAACTGCAGCACGATCACGTAGATGGTCACGGCGATGTAAACCAGGGTCTTGACCGGCACCAGCAGGTCGGCAATCGCGGCAATCCGCTTGATCCCGCCGATGAACACCAGGCCCAGCAGCACTGCCAGGGCGAGACCGGTGTAGGTGGTGTCGAGACCGAAGGCGTTGTTCAGCGAGTGGGTCACGGCGTGGGCTTGCAGGCCATTGAAGGCAAAACCGAAGGTGATCAGCAGCAGGAACGCCATGATCATCCCCAGCCAGCGTTTTTTCAGGCCGTGCTCGATGTAGTAGGACGGGCCGCCACGGTACTGACCTTCGGAATCGCAGCGCTTGTAGAGCTGACCGAGGGAGCACTCGAAGAAGCTGCTGGACATGCCGACCAGTGCGGTCATCCACATCCAGAACACGGCGCCCGGGCCGCCCAGGGTTACGGCAATGCCAACCCCGGCGATGTTGCCGGCACCGACGCGCCCGGCGAGGCTGAGCATCAGCGCCTGGAATGAGCTGAGTTGGCCGGCGCTGCTGCGCAGACTGTCACGGAACACCGCGAACATGTGGAAGAAGTGACGCAGTTGAACGAAACGCGAGCGGATCGTGAAGTAACCACCGAGCCCGACAATGAGCACGATCAGTACTTTCCCTGAGAGGAAGTCGTTAATGACTTCGAGCATGGATTATTCCTCGCTGTTTTTTGTGTAGGCAGATGCTGACCTGGTGGACACATCTTGTTACGTCTGTGGGCGCACGGCTCAACAGGCGGTTCGATGTTCGTCCCGGGTTCATATCGCGGGTTTGTTATTAGTTCGGGTTTCGCATGAGTTGGGGTCTCGCTACCGACGACCGCTCATGCGAAGAGGGGCGGCACTATACCGATGCTTTCCTGTGGGAGCGAGCCTGCTCGCGTTTACGGTAGAACTTTCAATGCAGGTGGCGACTGACTGGACGCTCTCGCGAGCAGGCTCGCACCCACAGGTTCTACATTTGTTAAGGTTAAAAAAAGGGCCTGGAGATTCATCTCCAGGCCCTCAAAAGGTGAGAGGTGTCTAGTCCCTCGACCTGGTGAGCGGTGCTACAGCATCAGGCCTTCAAAGGCACCAGACGCGGGGCAATCATATTTTCCGGACGCAGGATGTCGGCGAGCATGGCATCGTCGAGCAGGCCTTCTTCACGTACCAGTTCCAGCACGCCACGGCCGGTTTCCAGCGCGATACGGGCGATGCGGGTGGCGTTTTTGTAGCCGATGTACGGGTTCAGTGCGGTGACCAGGCCGATCGAGTGTTCGACCAGTTCGCGGCAGCGGGCTTCGTTGGCGGTGATGCCGACGATGCAGTGCTCGCGCAGCATGTCCATGGCGCGTTGCAGCAGGCGGATCGAGTCGAGGATCTTGAAGGCGATCAGCGGCTCCATCACGTTCAGTTGCAACTGGCCGCCTTCGGCCGCCATGGTCAGGGCCAGGTCGTTACCGATCACCTGGAACGCTACCTGGTTGACGGCCTCCGGGATTACCGGGTTGACCTTGCCAGGCATGATCGAGCTGCCTGGCTGACGCGCTGGCAGGTTGATCTCGTTGATGCCGGTACGCGGGCCGCTGGACAGCAGGCGCAGGTCGTTGCAGATCTTCGACAGCTTGACCGCGGTGCGCTTGAGCATGCCGGAGAACAGCACGAAGGCGCCCATGTCGGAAGTGGCTTCGATCAGGTCGGCGGCTGGAACCAGCGGTTGACCGCTGATTAGTGCCAGACGCTCTACGGCCAGGGCCTGGTAGCGTGGGTCGGCGTTGATGCCGGTGCCGATCGCGGTGCCACCCAGGTTCACTTCAGTCAATAGCTCTGGCGCCAGGGTTTTCAGGCGTGCCAGGTCTTCGCCCATGGTGGTGGCGAACGCACGGAATTCCTGACCCAGGGTCATCGGCACGGCGTCTTGCAGTTGGGTACGACCCATCTTCAGGACGTGGTTGAATTCTTCACCCTTGGCCGCGAACGCCTGAATCAGGCTGTCGAGGCTGGCGAGCAGGGCGTCGTGACCCAACAGCAGGCCCAGACGAATGGCCGTTGGGTAGGCGTCGTTGGTCGACTGCGCCATGTTCACGTCGTCGTTCGGGTGCAGGTACTGGTACTCGCCTTTCTGGTGGCCCATGGCTTCCAGCGCGATGTTGGCGATCACTTCGTTGGCATTCATGTTGGTCGAAGTGCCAGCGCCGCCTTGAATCATGTCCACCACGAACTCTTCGTGGAAATCGCCGCGGATCAAACGTGCACAGGCTTCGCTGATGGCAGCGTGCTTGGCTTCGGTCAGGTGACCCAGCTCACGGTTGGCGTCAGCAGCGGCCTGTTTGACCATGGCCAGACCGACAACCAGTTTTGGGTAATGCGAAATCGGAACGCCCGAGAGGCGGAAGTTATTCACCGCTCGCAGGGTCTGGATGCCGTAATACGCTTGAGCAGGGACTTCGAGAGTGCCAAGCAGGTCGTTTTCTGTGCGGAATGATGCAGCGGAGGACATGATAGAAATCATCTCAATATGGACCCGGTCTGTGCCGGAACGCTGTGAATGCTAGGCTTGTGGAGAATTTTGAGCCAATGCTGTTAAACACTAGCCTATGCACATTCGGCATAATGCCGATGTGACGCCGTGTACACGGCGAGCGTGTGACCTAATTTGGTGCGTGTCCGGGAGGATGTGATGAATCTGGAAAGCAAATGGCTGGAGGACTTCAGTGCCCTGGCCGCGACCCGCAGCTTTTCCCAAGCGGCCGAGCGGCGCTTCGTGACGCAGCCGGCATTCAGCCGGCGCATTCGCAGCCTGGAAGCGGCGCTGGGGCTGACACTGGTCAACCGCTCGCGCACACCCATCGAACTGACGGCGGCCGGACAGCTGTTTCTGGTGACCGCGCGGACGGTGGTCGAACAGTTGGGTGAAGTGTTGCGCCACCTGCATCACCTCGAAGGTGGGCAGGGTGAAGTGATGCAGGTCGCGGCAGCGCACTCCTTGGCGCTGGGGTTTTTCCCACGCTGGATTGCGCAATTGCGCAACGAAGGCCTGAATATCGCTACGCGGCTGGTGGCCACCAACGTTGGCGATGCCGTGCATGCTTTGCGCGAGGGCGGCTGCGATCTGATGCTGGCCTTTTACGATCCTGATGCGGCAATGCAGATGGATTCGGAAATTTTTCCTTCGCTGCACCTTGGTCAGACCGAAATGCTCCCGGTATGTGCAGCCGATGCCGACGGCAAACCTTTGTTTGACCTCGAAGGCGAAGCCAGCGTGCCGTTGTTGGCGTATAGCGCCGGGGCTTTTCTCGGACGCTCGGTCAACATGTTGCTGCGCCAGCGGGCGCTGCGCTTTACCACGGTGTATGAAACGGCAATGGCCGACAGCCTCAAAAGCATGGCCCTGGAAGGGCTGGGTATCGCCTGGGTGCCGCAGTTGAGCGTGCGCGCCGAACTGGCGCGTGGTGAGCTGGTGGTTTGCGGTGGGGCGCAATGGCATGTGCCGCTGGAGATTCGCTTGTATCGCTGCGCGTTGGTGCGCAAGGCTAACGTGCGATTGCTTTGGCGCAAGTTGGAGGGAGGGGCGGCAAGCACGAATCAATAGGGTCAGGCAGGCAGAGCCGTTGCTCGAACGGCTCTGTGGATATTAGGTTGAGCGGTCAAGCTTTGTTAGCCAGATGATTTTTGATGTTTAGTCGATTGGCTGAGCTGAAATGATAAATGTTGGATCTGAGCGGGTGGGGCTGTGGTGTCATGTAGGTTTCACCCCACCAGCCATCATATTGGACTTCGAAGTCTTCATGCTTTGCACCCAGCAAGTGGCCGACTTCATGGGCAGGTATCAAGTAATTGGTTAATGATGCGATGGCAAAGCTGCCTGCATTCGTCACTCGATCAATTAGTGCGATACCACTTAGTTTTTCATTGATTGGCTCATTGGTCACCAAAACAACCTTGGTTAATGGGTTTGTAACGAATCCTTCTTTTCTAGCCTCATCCAGGTATTTGACGCCTTCTTTTCCCCATCTGATTAATACTTTTAGACCATCCTCATTTTTGTAGTCAAAGCTGCTATACGGTTTGCCGCTGCCGAAGATAATGTGAACGTCACGTTCAATAAAACTTTCCAGTTCGGTTTTCAGGTGGAGAAAGTAGTCCTGGTAAATGGTTGTTCTTTTAGAGGATGGCACATCATCATGGATGACGACGAAGATGGTAATGCTGTTTTTTCTTGGCGTTTCGCTGCTCATACCGTAATCCTTTACGTATGGGTGTCTAAAATTCAATCAAGATTTAACGGTTTTACATTTTGGGCTTACGCAACGTACTTTAGGCTCTATCGAATCGGTTGAGGTAGTTGCGAATGGTTTCTACATTTTTATTGCTGAAAATGAATACCTGCTTGCCTTTATCCGCAGTCATGAATGATCTGGAAGGATCAGTCCCCGTGTAAGTTTCATTTCGATAAGCACTGTCTTCATGGCGGGCGTCCAGCATGTGCCCGATTTCGTGGGATACCGTTATCTTCAACTCTGTCGAGGCGTTACCAAACAAACCGGGGGTATTGATTCTGTCGCGGGTCAATAACAGATACTTGTGAAGGGCGTCATTGCCATAATCATCGGATTTTTCATTCAGGCGTCGGCAAAATTCTTGATTTTCAAGTCAATAAAATTGCTGTACGGGGCCATGTGACAGATGGTCATCGCAGGGGCTGTTTATCGGCAGTATTGCGGTATACTGCGCGGCCTTCGGCCGGCATGCCTGGCCAAAATTTGTACAATCAAGCCACGCATTCTGCGTGGCTTGTTGTTTTTTGACGCGCCTGCGGGCGCCCAGAGAGAAGAGGCGCGACGATGAGTGCACTGGTTGGCGTGATCATGGGCTCCAAGTCCGATTGGTCCACCCTTAGCCACACCGCCGATATGCTGGAAAAGCTCGGCATTCCCTACGAGGTTAAAGTGGTCTCCGCCCACCGCACCCCGGACCTGCTGTTCCAGTACGCTGAAGAAGCCGAGGCGCGTGGCATCGAGGTGATCATCGCGGGTGCCGGTGGCGCGGCGCACTTGCCGGGCATGTGTGCGGCCAAGACTCATTTGCCGGTACTGGGCGTGCCCGTGCAATCGGCTATGTTGTCGGGTGTCGACTCGCTGCTCTCCATCGTGCAGATGCCTGCGGGTATTCCGGTCGCTACACTGGCAATCGGCAAGGCCGGCGCGATCAACGCAGCCCTGCTGTCGGCGAGTATCCTTGGCGCCAAGCACCCGCAGTTCCACGCGGTGCTGAAAACCTTCCGTGCTGAGCAAACAGACAGCGTCCTGGAAAATCCAGACCCACGCATCGCCTGAGGTTGTTGACGATGAAGATCGGTGTAATCGGTGGCGGCCAGTTGGGTCGCATGCTGGCCTTGGCGGGCACTCCGCTGGGGATGAACTTTGCTTTCCTCGATCCGGCGCCGGATGCCTGTGCCGCGGCACTGGGTGAGCACTTGCGCGCCGATTACGGCGATCAGGATCACTTGCGTCAATTGGCCGACGAAGTCGACCTGGTGACCTTCGAGTTCGAAAGCGTTCCGGCGGAAACCGTAGCCTTCCTGTCGCAGTTCGTCCCGGTCTATCCGAGTGCCGAAGCGCTGCGCATTGCTCGTGATCGTTGGTTCGAGAAGAGCATGTTCAAGGACCTGGGGATCCCGACCCCGGCGTTCGCCGATATCCAGTCGCAAGCCGACCTTGACGCCGCAGTCAGTGCCATTGGCCTGCCAGCCGTCCTCAAGACCCGCACCCTGGGTTACGACGGCAAGGGCCAGAAAGTCCTGCGCACGGCTGACGATGTGGTAGGTACCTTCGCCGAGCTGGGCAGCGTGGCGTGCCTGCTGGAAGGCTTCGTGCCCTTTACCGGTGAAGTGTCGTTGATCGCCGTGCGTGCCCGCGATGGCGAAACTCGCTTCTACCCGCTGGTGCACAACACCCACGACAGCGGCATTCTCAAGCTGTCCGTGGCCAGCACCGAGCATCCATTGCAAGCCCTGGCGGAGGATTACTCCAGCCGTGTGCTCAAGCAGCTGGATTATGTCGGCGTGATGGCCTTCGAGTTCTTTGAAGTCGACGGCGGCCTCAAGGCCAACGAAATCGCCCCGCGTGTACACAATTCCGGGCACTGGACAACCGAAGGCGCCGAGTGCAGCCAATTCGAAAACCACTTGCGTGCCGTTGCCGGCCTGCCACTGGGTTCGACGGCCAAGGTCGGTGAGAGCGCCATGCTCAACTTCATCGGCGTGGTGCCGCCGGTGGAGCAGGTCATCGCCATCGAAGATTGCCACCTGCATCACTATGGCAAGGCCTTCAAGGTCGGGCGCAAGGTCGGTCACGCCAACCTGCGCTGCGCCGACAAGGCCACGCTGGAGCGGCAGATCCTCAAGGTCGAAGCGCTCATCGCCGAGCAATAAGGCTATGGTCCGCCGGGAACCTTCGGGTCCCGGCGTTCTCTGATGGCAGGATGCCAAAGTCTGTCTAGGCTGTGGCATAGCTACTTCACTCAGAGGGAAACGCCATGGGAATTATCGGAACCATCTTCATCGGACTGATCGTGGGCCTGCTGGCTCGTTTCCTGAAACCGGGTGACGACAGCATGGGCTGGATCATGACGATTCTGCTCGGTATCGGTGGTTCGCTGGCCGCCACCTACGGCGGTCAGGCACTGGGTATCTACCAGGCGGGTCAAGGCGCCGGCTTCATCGGTGCGCTGGTGGGCGCCGTGGTCTTGCTGGTGATCTACGGTATGGTCAAAAAGAACTGATTCAAGCGACCAAGCCCTCTGCGCGATTGACGCGCAGAGGGCTAGAATGCCCGGCGTCTTATAGTCCCTTCCTGCCGAGCACCTTCATGCGCCGTCTTCTGTTAACTCTTATCTTGCTGGGCTCTGGCCTGGCTCACGCTGGCGACCTGCCGGAAACCGATTGGCTGGAACTGATGCCCAAGTCGGACCAGAAGGCGCTGGAAGCCATGCCGGAAATCGACCACAACTCTCCGGAAGCCAACGGCACCTTTACTGACAAGGGTGGCCTGAAGCAGAGCAAAGGCTTGCCGGCGGTGATGTATTCGACCAAGACCGTCGCCGCGATGAACGGCAAACACATACGCATCGGTGGTTACCCGGTGCCGCTGGAAACCGATGGCAAGGGCCGCAGCACCCTGTTCTTCCTGGTTCCATACCCGGGCGCCTGTATCCACGTGCCGCCACCTCCGCCGAACCAACTGGTGCTGGTGCGCTATCCGAAGGGTTTGAAGCTGGACGATATCTACACGCCGTTGTGGGTGACTGGGACGCTGAAGGTCGAGACGGTCAACAATGACCTGGCCGACGCCGCCTACGCGCTGGATGCGGCGCAGGTGCGGGTCGTGCAGGAGTCGGATCTGTAGCGGGGAGCCCGAAGGCTCAGAGCGGCTTGCTGGCGATGCTCACGCCCAAGGTATGGCTGGCACCCGCTGCCAGTTGGACGATGTCGTCCATCACGTTCGCGGTTTCGATGCACAGCATGCGCTGCCAACCGTCGTTGGCCATGTCGCTGAACGCTGCCGCGCGGTCGATCCAGGGGTTCCAGATGACGGCACTGCGCGAACCGGTGGCGGTCAGCTCGATGCGTCGTTCCCAGGTTGGGTCGACGATGCTCAATTTGGCAGGCGTATTGAGGTAGATCCGGTCGGTTTCGCCGGTGACGTGCAGGTCGCCTTGTTGTTTGGCGATGTTCCAATCATCCAGGGTTTCGATGTAGCTCAACCCGTCTACACCTTCAACCTGCACGTTGCGCACATCGCTGACCGCGAAATAGCTGTGCAACGCCTGGCTGATGCTGACGCTGTCGGTGCCGCGGTTGTGGCTGGTCAGGTGAATGTGCAGTTGTTCGTCGAGCCGAATGCTCAGGCGCAGATCAACCTGATGCGGCCAACCTGGCAGGCCGTTTTCCGACACCGGCAGGATGAACTCGACATTCAGGCCGCCGTCGGTGGTGCCGATCTCGCCCAACTCCCAATCCAGCGCCCGCACCAGCCCGTGAGCAGGGGCGGGTTCGTTGCTGACACGCATCGCCTGGACGCTGGCCGGGTTGCGCTGGAGATTGCCAAACCAGGGCCAGCACACCGGCACGCCGGCGCGAATGCTTTTACCGGTCTTGAACACCGCTTCATCGTTGAGCCAGATCACTGGCGGCTGCCCATCCAGTTGATAGCTGAGGATGTGCGCGCCTTGCTGGGCGACCAGCAGTTCGGCCTGGCCGTGGCGAATCCGCCAGCAGTTCAGTTGATCCAGTTTGACGGTTTCGACGACGGGCGTGCTCATGGGGCAACTCTCGATCAGCAACAGGGACGATATCAGGCGCGCGGTGGCAGCGAACGGGTGCGGCCACTGCCATCGATGGCGACGAAGACGAAAGCCGCTTCCGTGACTTTGCGCCACTCGCTGGACAGCGGATCGTCGCTCCAGACCTCGACCAGCATCTTGATCGAGGTACGACCAATTTCCTGGGCCTGGGTGTAGAACGACAACTGGGCGCCAACGGCTACCGGGACCAGGAAGGCCATGCGGTCGATCGCTACCGTGGCAACGCGGCCACCGGCGATCTTGCTGGCCATGGCGGTGCCGGCCAGATCCATCTGGGACACCAGCCAGCCGCCGAAAATATCGCCAAAGCCGTTGGTTTCGCGAGGAAGCGCAGTGATTTGCAGGGCCAGATCGCCTTGCGGGATCGGATCGTCTTGTTCGAGTTCTATCATGCCGGGGGTGCCTCTTACCCGTGACTCTCATTGGTATTTCAGGTGAATAGCCGTCTTTCGAAAAACGATTCAGCCCGAACACACTGCGTTCGTCGTGTTTTCCATAAGGCGTGCTAAAGGGAAACTCTGCGAAATCGACTGGTTGCACCAGCAGCGTCTTCGCACAGCAACCCTTGCAGCATATTGCAGGCTGCGAGTATATCGAGCGGTAGACCGCGCGACGACCGTCCGGTTCTCATTTTGCCTGTCAAATACGCGCATCCTGTGCTTTTTCAAACAATTTGTTATCGTGCCAAACCTGCCCAAGCTCCAGCCAGCGTTGTTGGGGTTGCAGATCCGACTATAAGAGAAGCCCTTGCCATGACCACAGCGCCATCGAGCATAGCGTCACCCGCGCAGCCCGCACGACCCTTGACCCGCAATGACTACAAGACTCTGTCGCTGTCCGCCCTGGGCGGTGCGCTGGAGTTCTACGACTTTATTATCTTCGTGTTCTTCGCCACGGTGGTCGGCAAGCTGTTCTTCCCGGCCGACATGCCCGAGTGGCTGCGGCTGATGCAGACCTTCGGCATCTTCGCTGCCGGCTACCTCGCGCGACCGTTGGGCGGCATCGTCATGGCGCACTTCGGCGACCTGCTGGGACGCAAGAAAATGTTCACCCTGAGCATTTTCATGATGGCCGTGCCGACGTTGATCATGGGTCTGCTGCCGACTTACGCGCAGATCGGCATGTGGGCACCGATCCTGCTGCTGCTGATGCGGGTGATCCAAGGTGCTGCCATCGGCGGTGAAGTGCCGGGCGCCTGGGTATTCGTGTCCGAGCACGTCCCGCAGCGACATATTGGCTATGCCTGCGGCACATTGACCTCCGGGCTGACCGCCGGGATTCTCCTGGGCTCGCTGGTCGCCACCGCGATCAACAGCATCTATACCCCGGAGCAGGTGTCCGACTACGCTTGGCGGATCCCGTTCCTGCTGGGTGGCGTGTTTGGCCTGTTCTCGGTCTACCTGCGCCGCTGGCTGCACGAAACCCCGGTATTCGCCGAACTGCAACAGCGCAAGGCCCTGGCCGAAGAAGTGCCGCTGCGTGCGGTGCTGCGTGACCATCGCGGGGCGATTGCGATCTCGATGCTGCTGACCTGGCTACTGTCGGCTGGGATCATCGTGGTCATCCTGATGACCCCGACCGTGCTGCAGACCGTCTACCACTTCCCGGCCACCACCGCGTTGCAGGCCAACAGCCTGGCGATCGTGTTCCTCAGCCTGGGTTGCGTGATCTCCGGTGCACTGGCTGACCGCTTTGGTGCCGGTCGGGTGTTCGTGGTCGGCAGCGCCTTGTTGCTGCTGAGCTCATGGACCTTCTATCACAGCCTGTTCAACCATCCGGACTGGCTGTTCCCGATGTATTCGCTGACCGGCCTGCTGGTCGGCACCATCGGTGCCGTGCCTTATGTCATGGTCAAGGCCTTCCCGGCGGTGGTGCGTTTCAGCGGCCTGTCGTTCTCCTACAACCTGGCGTACGCAATCTTCGGTGGCCTGACGCCAATGGTCGTGACCCTGTTGCTCAAGGAAAGCCAGATGGGCCCGGCCTACTATGTCGCGATCATTTGCGGCGTGGGCATCGTCGTCGGTGGCTACCTGTGGAAAAAGGGCCGTTGAGGCGCTGAAAACCGCAGTTCCAGCCTGTCTCTCTATGAAGGCCAGCATTCTTCGCGGATGCTGGCCTTTCATCTAATTGTCACAATCCAGTCATAGAGTGTTCATACGACCTGCCGATACTTGGCCCCGACTCAAGTCCCCCCTATTTCCTGGAGTAAGGCATGAAACTGAAGCGTTTGATGGCGGCAATGACCTTTGTCGCTGCTGGCGTCGCGACTGCCAACGCAGTGGCCGCTGTTGACCCTGCTATCCCGAGCTACACCAAGACCACTGGTGTGTCGGGCAACTTGTCCAGCGTCGGTTCCGATACCCTGGCCAACCTCATGACCCTGTGGGCTGAGAACTACAAAAAAGAATACCCGAACGTAAATATCCAGATTCAGGCCGCCGGTTCTTCCACCGCGCCACCTGCGTTGACTGAAGGCACCGCTAACCTGGGCCCGATGAGCCGCAAGATGAAGGACAACGAACTGCAGGCATTCGAAACCAAATACGGCTACAAGCCAACCGCCATTCCAGTGGCTGTCGATGCCCTGGCGGTGTTCGTGCACAAAGACAACCCGATCAAGCACCTGACCATGGAACAGGTTGACGCGGTGTTCTCGTCGACTCGTCTGTGCGGTGGCAAGGCCGACGTGAAAACCTGGGGCGATTTGGGTGTGACCGGCGACCTGGCGAACAAGCCAGTGCAATTGTTCGGCCGTAACTCGGTATCCGGCACCTATGGCTACTTCAAGGAAGAAGCCCTGTGCAAAGGCGACTTCAAGCCGAACGTCAACGAACAGCCTGGCTCGGCTTCGGTCGTGCAATCGATCAGCTCTTCGCTGAACGGCATCGGCTACTCGGGCATCGGCTACAAGACCGCCAGCGTGAAGACCGTGGCCCTGGCCAAGAAAGGCAGCACCGACTTCATCGAAGACACCGAAGAAAACGCCCTGAATGGCAAATACCCGCTGTCACGTTTCCTCTACGTTTACGTCAACAAAGCCCCGAACAAGCCTCTGGCCCCGCTGGAAGCCGAGTTCGTGAAGCTGGTTCTGTCCAAACAGGGTCAGGAAGTCGTGGTGAAAGACGGCTACATCCCGCTGCCGGCCAAGGTAGCTGCAAAAGCACTGGCTGACCTGGGTCTGTCGGAAGGCGGCGAAAACGTCGCAAAGAAGTAATAAATTGAGCCCGGGCTCGCCCCGGACTCTGTAGGAGCCAGCTTGCTGGCGAATGCATCAACGCGGATCACCTGTCGGACCGCGTTGCCCGCATCGCCAGCCAGCCCAGGCGAAAGCCCGCTCCTACCGACAAATTCCTTACCCACTGCCAGTCCCCACTGGCGGTGGCTTTGTTGCGTCACTTGATTGTCATCTTTCTGTCATACAGGATCGCTAGGGTGTGCGCATGAATGATCTGGCCAATTCCCCAATGACTACGACTTCCCCTCCCAAGCGAATTGACTTCAATACGCCTGAATTGCAACGCAAGCGTCGTCTGCGGGCGCTCAAGGACCGGCTGACCCGCTGGTACGTGCTGATCGGCGGCCTCGCCGTGCTTGGCGCGATCACCCTGATCTTCTTCTTTCTCGCCTACGTTGTTGCCCCGCTGTTTCAGGGTGCCGAGCTGACCGCCAAGGACAAGCTCACGCCGGCCTGGATGCAGGACGCCGGCAAACCGCTGATGATTGCCCTTGAAGAGCAGAACCAGGTCGCGATGCGGGTTTCCGACAAGGGCCAGGCACTGTTTTTTGACCTCGACAGTGGCGCCGAGCTGCGTCGTGTCGATCTGCCAATTCCGGCAGGCACCCGCGTAACCTCGATCAGCAAAGACCAGCCGGGCACTCCGCTGGTGATCGTCGGCCTGTCCAATGGTCAGGCCCTGGTGTTCCGCCACACCTATAAAGTCAGCTACCCGGACGGCAAGAAAACCATTTCGCCGGCCATCGAGTACCCCTACGGCGAAGCGCCGATTGCCCTGGACGAGGAGGGCGACCCGCTGGAGCACGTCAGCCTGAATGCCAGCGACTCGACGCTGATGGTCGCCGGCTCCAATGGTGCTCACCTGCATGTGCTGGCGCTGACCAAAGAAGAAAACATGATGACCGGTGAAGTCACCAGTGATCAGCAGCGCATCGACCTGCCGCAGATGACCGAGCCGGTGAAGAACATCTTCATCGACCCGCGCCAGCAGTGGCTCTACGTGATCAACGGGCGCGCCCAGGCCGACGTGTTCAGCCTGCGCGAGAAGAGCCTCAACGGTCGCTACAAACTGCTGGAAGACGGCGAAGCCCAAGTCACCGCCGCCGCCCAGCTGGTGGGCGGTATCTCGCTGATCATCGGTAACTCCAAGGGTGCCTTGTCCCAGTGGTTCATGGCCCGCGACCCGGATGGCGAGCAGCGCCTGAAGCTGATTCGCTCCTTCCAGATGGGCACCGCGCCGATCGTTGAAATCACTGCCGAAGAACGTCGCAAGGGCTTCGTTGCCCTGGATGCATCGGGCAAGTTCGGGGTATTCCACAGCACCGCGCACCGTACCTTGCTGGTGGATCAAGTGGTCGAAGGCCAGGGCCTGTTCGGCATGTCGCCGCGAGCCAACCGGGTGATTGTGGAGCAGGGCGGCGCCTTGCAACCGCTGCTGCTCGACAACCCGCATCCGGAAGTGTCCTGGAGCGCGCTGTGGAGCAAGGTCTGGTACGAAAACTACGACGAGCCTAAATACGTCTGGCAATCGACCGCGGCCAACAGCGACTTCGAACCCAAGCTGAGCCTCTCGCCACTGACCTTCGGTACCCTCAAGGCCGCGTTCTACGCCATGTTGCTGGCGGCACCGCTGGCCGTCGCCGCAGCGATCTACACCGCCTACTTCATGGCCCCGGGCATGCGCCGCAAGGTCAAGCCGGTGATCGAGCTGATGGAAGCGATGCCGACGGTGATCCTCGGTTTCTTTGCCGGCCTGTTCCTCGCACCTTACGTGGAAGGGCATCTGCCGGGCATCTTCAGCCTGCTGATGTTGCTGCCGATCGGCATCCTGGTCGCCGGTTTCACCTTCAGCCGCCTGCCTGAGTCGATTCGCCTGAAAGTGCCGGATGGCTGGGAGAGCGCGATGCTGATCCCGGTGATCCTCTTCGTCGGCTGGCTCTCGCTGTACATGAGTCCGTACCTGGAAACCTGGTTCTTCGGCGGCGATATGCGCATGTGGATCTCCCACGACCTGGGCATTACCTACGACCAGCGCAACGCCCTGGTGGTCGGCCTGGCCATGGGCTTCGCGGTGATTCCGAACATCTACTCGATCGCTGAAGACGCCGTATTCAGCGTGCCGCGCGGCCTGACCCTGGGCTCGCTGGCGCTGGGTGCCACGCCCTGGCAGACCATGACCCGCGTGGTAATTCTCACCGCCAGCCCGGGGATTTTCTCGGCGCTGATGATCGGCATGGGCCGTGCAGTCGGCGAAACCATGATCGTGTTGATGGCCACCGGCAACACCCCGGTCATGGAAATGAACCTGTTCGAAGGCCTGCGCACCCTGGCAGCCAACGTCGCGGTGGAAATGCCGGAGTCGGAAGTCGGCGGCAGCCACTACCGGGTGCTGTTCCTCTCGGCCCTGGTCCTGCTGCTGTTCACCTTCGTCATGAACACCCTCGCGGAACTGATTCGTCAGCGTCTGCGCAAGAAATACTCGTCGCTTTAATAAAGGTAGAAGTCTGTGAAACAGAACTCCCTGAATGGATGGTTCAAGAGCGGCGCCCCCGGTGTCTGGATCAGCGGTGGCGCGGTCGCCATCGCGGTCATCATGACCATTGGCCTGCTGGCGGTGATTGCCGTGCGCGGCCTGGGCCACTTTTGGCCCGCCGACCTGGTGCATGCCCAGTACGCAGTGCCGGGCCAGGGCAGCCAGGTGGTCATCGGCGAAGTGGTGCAGAAAGAGCAGGTGCCTCGTGAGCGCCTGAAAAGTGCTGGCTTGCCGGTGCCGAACGAAGGCCCGGAGTTCATGACGCGTGAGCTGATCAAGGTCGGCAACCGCGACCTGAACGGCAACGACTTCACCTGGATCGTCGGCGAGTGGCTGACTGACCAGACCACGCCGCCGGAGTTGATGGCGCTGGAGCGTCGCGAGTGGGGCAACTTCTACGGTTACCTGGTCAACGTCAAGCAGGACGGCAAGATCGTCGCCGAAGGCGAAGCTGCCTGGCCTGAGCTGCAAGCGCGGATCGAGCGGGTCAGCACGTTGTCGGCCGAACTCAAGACCCTGGAAAAGTCCGACATCGGCGCGATCAACGCCGGTCTGGAGCGTATCCGCCTGCACGGCCGCAAACTGGAACTCAACGGCAAGCTGGACGCCGCGGCCCAGGCCGACATGGAGTCCGAGCGCGCCGAGTTGAATGCCCGCTACCAGGACATCGAGAAGCGCCTCGGCGAGCTGCACGCACAGTTCAACCGCGACAGCCTGACCGCCCGCGATGGCAACGGCAAGGAAGTCGAAATCGAACTGGGCAAGGTGGTGCATGCCTTCCAGCCGAATGCCATGGGCACTTTCACCAAGGTCGGTTTCTACTTCAGCAAGGTCTGGGAATTCCTCAGCGATGACCCACGCGAAGCCAACACCGAAGGCGGGATCTTCCCGGCGATTTTCGGCACCGTGATGATGACCCTGATCATGGCGATGATCGTCACCCCGTTCGGCGTGCTGGCAGCGGTGTACCTGCGTGAATACGCCAAACAGAACACCCTGACCCGGGTGATCCGCATCGCGGTGAACAACCTGGCGGGCGTTCCAGCGATCGTCTATGGCGTGTTCGGCCTGGGCTTCTTCGTCTACGTACTGGGCGGCTCGGTTGACCGCCTGTTCTTCCCTGAAGCCTTGCCGGCGCCGACCTTCGGTACCCCGGGCCTGCTTTGGGCCTCGCTGACCCTGGCGCTGCTGGCGGTGCCGGTGGTGATTGTGGCCACCGAAGAAGGCCTGGCGCGGATTCCCCGCACGGTGCGTGAAGGCTCGTTGGCGCTGGGCGCGACCAAGGCGGAAACGCTGTGGAAGATCGTCCTGCCGATGGCCAGCCCGGCGATGATGACCGGCATGATCCTCGCGGTGGCCCGTGCCGCCGGTGAAGTGGCGCCCTTGATGCTGGTGGGTGTGGTCAAGCTCGCACCTTCGCTGCCGCTGGACGGCAACTACCCGTACCTGCACCTGGACCAGAAAATCATGCACCTGGGCTTCCATATCTATGACGTCGGCTTCCAGAGCCCGAACGTCGAAGCCGCACGACCGCTGGTGTACGCCACGGCCTTGCTGCTGGTGCTGGTGATCGCCACCTTGAACCTGTCGGCGGTGTGGATCCGTAACCACCTGCGTGAAAAATACAAAGCACTGGATAGCTGATTTCTAATGTGGGAGCGAGCCTGCTCGCGATGGCATCACCGCGGACTTACAGATAATCCGCACTGCCCGGATCGCCAGCAGGCTGGCTCCTACAAAAACCGAACCGAATTTGTTAGCACAGGGAGCCTCCCATGCAACACGAAACCCATACCCACGGCATCAACATGTCGGCCCTGGGTCGCGACAAGCAGAGCCTGAACCTCGAGCAGGAAACCGTGGCCATCGAAGTGCCGGGCCTGAGCCTGTTCTACGGCGAGAAACAAGCGCTGTTCGACGTCAGCATGAATATCCCGAAACAGCGCGTGACCGCCTTCATCGGCCCGTCCGGCTGTGGCAAGTCGACCCTGCTGCGCACTTTCAACCGGATGAACGATCTGGTGGACGGTTGCCGGGTCGAGGGCGCGATCAATCTCTACGGCAACAACATCTACCGCAAGGGCGAGGATGTCGCCGAGCTGCGTCGCCGTGTCGGCATGGTGTTCCAGAAGCCCAACCCATTCCCCAAGACCATCTATGAAAACGTGGTTTACGGCCTGCGTATCCAGGGGATCAACAAAAAACGCGTGCTCGACGAAGCGGTCGAGTGGGCACTGAAGGGCGCAGCTCTGTGGGATGAGGTCAAGGATCGCCTGCATGAGTCGGCACTGGGCCTGTCCGGTGGTCAGCAGCAGCGTCTGGTGATCGCCCGTACCATCGCCGTCGAGCCGGAAGTGCTGCTGCTCGATGAGCCATGCTCGGCACTCGACCCAATCTCGACGCTGAAAGTCGAAGAGCTGATCTACGAGCTGAAATCCAAGTTCACCATTGTCATCGTGACCCACAACATGCAGCAGGCGGCGCGAGTTTCCGACTACACGGCGTTCATGTACATGGGCAAACTGGTGGAATTCGGCGATACCGACACGCTGTTCACCAACCCGGCGAAGAAGCAGACCGAAGACTACATCACCGGGCGATATGGCTAATCGCGGCTTCACGTCGCGAGCTTCAAGCGGCAAGTAACAGCGGTTCAGCGTAACGACATCTATCAGCTTGCAGCTTGGCGCTTGCAGCTCACAGCTTTTGCGGAGCAAAACCATGATTTCGAAGGAAGGTTTAACCCACCACATTTCCGCGCAGTTCAACGCTGAGCTGGAAGAAGTACGCAGCCATTTGCTGGCGATGGGTGGGTTGGTGGAGAAGCAGGTCAATGACGCGGTCACCGCGCTGATCGAGGCGGATTCCGGCCTGGCTCAGCAAGTGCGCGAGATCGATGACCAGATCAACCAGATGGAGCGCAACATCGACGAAGAATGCCTGCGCATTCTCGCCCGGCGCCAGCCGGCTGCATCCGACCTGCGTCTGATCATCAGCATTTCCAAGTCGGTGATCGACCTGGAGCGCATCGGTGATGAAGCGACCAAGATCGCCCGCCGTGCTATCCAGTTGTGTGAAGAAGGCGAAGCCCCGCGTGGCTACGTCGAAGTGCGGCATATCGGTGACCAGGTGCGCAACATGGTCCGCGATGCGCTGGACGCGTTTGCCCGTTTCGACGCCGACCTGGCGTTGTCCGTGGCCCAGTACGACAAAATCATCGACCGCGAGTACAAGACTGCGCTGCGCGAGCTGGCCACCTACATGATGGAAGATCCGCGCTCGATCTCGCGGGTATTGAGCATCATCTGGGTCCTGCGTTCCCTGGAGCGTATCGGCGACCACGCGCGCAACATCTCCGAATTGGTCATCTATCTGGTGCGCGGCACCGATGTCCGGCACATGGGCCTCAAGCGCATGAAGGAAGAAGTTGAGGGCACCAGCGGTGAATCCGCTAATGTTCCGGGCGAAACGGACGATAAGTAAGATTGCCCAATTGAAGCGCCCGGCCTTTTGGCCGGGCGTTTTCGTTTGTGCGATTGGATTTTTGGCGCCCGCGAACGAGAAAAGTCCCGGCGTGACTGAAGTGTATTGGCGAAATGCCTGGTCGGGGCATGCACAAGGGGTGGTCGATGAGTAAGGTCAATGTGTTGGTCGTGGACGATGCAGCGTTCATTCGTGATCTGGTGAAGAAGTGCCTGCGCAACTACTTCCCGGGCATGCGCATCGAAGACGCGGTCAACGGCAAAAAGGCCCAGGCCCTGTTGGCCCGTGAAGCTTTCGACCTGGTGCTGTGCGATTGGGAAATGCCGGAGATGTCCGGGCTGGAATTGCTCACCTGGTGCCGCGAGCAACCCGCTCTGCGGAGCATGCCGTTCATCATGGTGACCAGCCGGGGCGACAAGGAGAACGTGGTCCAGGCGATCCAGGCTGGCGTCTCTGGCTACGTGAGCAAGCCGTTCACCAACGAGCAGTTACTGACCAAGGTCAAGCAGGCCCTGAACAAGATTGGCAAGCTCGACGCGTTGATGAATCAGGCGCCGACCCGCCTGGCGCCGGCATTCGCCAACGACTCGCTGAGCGCCTTGACGGCCACCAGAGCCAATGCGCCAGCCCCGGCGGCAACCGTCGCGGCCAATGCTTACCTGCAGGGCACCAGCGCCGCGGATGCGAGCAAGGGCCTGCTCAACAGCCCGCCGGTCAAACCACACGCGCCTGCAGTGGCTGGCGGCCGTGGCCATGGCCAGCTGCGCCTACCCAGCGGCAGCCAGCCCTGCGTGATCAAGGCCCTGAGCATCAAGGAGGCACTGTTGGTGATCAAGCGCACGGAGTCCCTGCCACAGGTCCTCGACAGCGCTGTGCTCGATCTGGAGCAGGGTGACAACGCGGAAACGGCGCGCCTCAACGGCTACCTGCACGCCATCGTCGCCCATGAACCCAAACCCGACAGCGAATGGTTGCAGCTGACGTTTCGTTTCGTCGATCAGGACGCGCAGAAGCTCGACTACATTTCGCGCCTGATCGCCCGTGGGACTGCGCAGAAACACTTCATTCCGGGGGCGTGACTGGCGCAGCACGCTTTGCAACAGCTGCCGACCATGCAGGACAATTTTGGCTGCTAGGCTGATTTTCATGCCTTCCGTCGACAGAGTCCTGCCCATGCTCATGCGCCTGCTGCTGTGTTGTGCTCTGTTCATGGCGTGCGCTACGGCGGGCGCCGGGACGATCTACAAATCCACCGATGCCAATGGCGTGGTCAGTTACAGCGACCGCCCCTCGAAAGGCTCAAAGGTGTTCGTCTTTCTGGACCAGATGGACGAGCATCTGGACCGTCAGGTGTATTACGTCATCCTGAAAAAAGACGGCGTGGACAGCGTCTACGTGCGCAACGACCTGTATGCACCGGTCGAGATCGAATTGAGCTTCGCTGCCGTGAAGAACGTCAGCGGGGCACCCCGCAAGCCCATCCGCCGGGTCATACCGCTGCGCACCAGCGTGCGCCTGGCGCAGCTCACCGCGACTCAAGCCTCAAAACCGCTGGCGTACATTCCCAGGCTCAAGTATTCGCTGGGCGACCCTAAAGGCAGCGCCACGGCCTATCGCTACCCGTTGCCCTGGCGTGGCGGTCCATTTCGTATCAGTCAGGGCGCCAACGGCCAATACAGCCACTTCGGGCCGAAGAGCCGCTATGCCATGGACATCGCCATGCCCGAAGGCACGCCGATCATCGCCGCCCGTGGCGGTGTCGTGGTGAAGACCGAAAACTCGCAGAGTGGGCGTGGCACTCATCCGTCAGGCAACTTCGTACGGGTGCTGCACAGCGATGGGACCATGGGCGTGTACCTGCACCTCAAGCAGGGCTCGGTGCGCGTTCGCGAGGGCCAGCGGGTGGCGGTGGGCAGCGCCTTGGCGCTGTCGGGCAACACCGGCAACAGCAGCGGCCCGCACCTGCACTTTGTGGTGCAGCGCAATACCGGGATGGGGCTGGTGTCGATTCCGTATCAATTCAACCAGCCGGTAGGCGGCCTGCCGAACTTTGCATTCGGCAAATGAACTGTGGGAGCCGGCTTGCCGGCGAAGGCGTCATTGAGGGCGCGCAAGCTTCGCTGGCAAGCCAGCTCCTACAGGTTCTGTGGTGGAAGTACGATGAGTCCCAATCAGTTGAGCATTAACACCTTGGCCAGGACGATCTTCGGACCTTTCATCTTCTTGATGATAATCCGCAAGCCTTCGACTTCCAGCACTTCTTCCTCTTCCGGCACGCGCTTGAGGCTCTCGTAGACCAGGCCGGCGAGGGTTTCGGCTTCGACGTGATCGAGGTCGATGCCCAGCAGGCGCTCGACCTTGAACAGCGGCGTGTCACCGCGCACCAGCAACTTGCCCGGCTGGTAAGCGAGGATGCCGCGCTCGGCCTTGCGGTGTTCGTCCTGGATATCGCCGACCAGCACCTCCAGCACGTCCTCCATGGTCAGGTAGCCAATGATGTTGCCATCGGCCTCTTCCACCACGGCGAAGTGCGAGCCGCCCTTGCGGAACTGCTCCAGCAACTGCGACAGCGGCATGTGCCGGGACACGCGCTCCAGTGGGCGGGTCAGCTCGGCCAGGTTGAACGACTCGGGAATGTGGTCCAGTGCCGCCAGTTCCAGCAAAAGGTCCTTGATGTGCAGCAGGCCGACAAACTCCTGGTGCTCACTGTCGTACACCGGGTAGCGGCTGAACTTATGGCGGCGGAACATCGCGAGGATTTCCTTGAGCGGCGCATTGATCTCCAGCGTTACCAGGTCTTCGCGCGAGTTGGCCCAGTCGACCACCTCCAGTTCGCCCATTTCCACGGCCGATGCGAGCACGCGCATGCCTTGGTCGCTCGGGTCCTGGCCACGGCTGGAGTGCAGGATCAGCTTCAGTTCTTCGCGGCTGTAATGGTGTTCGTGATGAGGGCCGGGCTCACCCTGGCCGGCAATCCGCAGAATCGCGTTGGCGCTGGCATTGAGCAGATAGATGGCCGGGTACATGGCCCAGTAGAACAGGTACAGCGGCACCGCCGTCCAGAGCGACAAGAGCTCCGGCTTGCGAATGGCCCAGGACTTCGGCGCCAGCTCACCCACCACAATGTGCAGGTAGGAAATGATGAAGAAGGCGGTGAAGAACGACACGCCCTTGATGACTTCCGGCGAATCGACACCTACCGCAGCCAGCAACGGTTCGAGGATATGCGCAAACGCCGGCTCACCGACCCAGCCCAGGCCGAGGGAGGCCAAGGTAATACCCAGTTGGCAGGCCGACAGGTAGGCGTCGAGCTGGCTGTGCACGGTGCGCAGGATGTGCCCGCGCCAGCCGTTCTGGTCGGCAATCGCTTCGACCCGGGTCGAACGCAATTTGACCATGGCAAATTCTGCCGCAACGAAGAAACCGTTGAGCAAAACCAGGATCAGTGCAAAAAGAATCATGCCGAAATCGGCGAAGAGTGTAGCGAGGGACAAGCCAGGGGAAGGGTCCATGATGGAGTTTTGCAGGTTCCGTGTCGGCGAATAGAAAGGCTGAATACGAGCCTGAAAGGCAGGCTCAAGTCAGCCAATGTAGCGGCTGACAGGGCAATTGCCTAGGGGTAGTGCTGCCTGGGTGCTAGTCGGTCAGGCTGCCGGCCAGCAATCGGGTAACCTGCGTCGGCACGAAATGGCAGGTGAAGGTGCTGCCATGGCCCGGCACGCTGCTGATTTCCATACGCGCACGATGGCGCAGCAGCACGTGCTTGACGATCGCCAGGCCGAGGCCGGTGCCACCGGTGTTGGAGTTGCGACTGGAGTCGACGCGGTAGAAGCGTTCGGTCAGGCGTGGCAGGTGCTTGTTGTCGATGCCGATTCCCGAGTCCTGCACGCTCAGGTGAGCGCCCTGATCATCGCCCCACCAGCGAATGCGGATATTGCCTTCGGCCGGGGTGTACTTCACCGCGTTGAACACCAGGTTGGAAAACGCGCTGCGCAATTCGGCCTCGCTGCCCTTGAGCGCAATCGTCGGGTCGGCTTCCAGGGTGATGCGCTGGTTGCGTGATCCGGACAGTGCCACGGCGTCGCTCTTGATCGACTGCAGCAGGGTGTCGATGGCCACCGGCTGGTTGTCCGAGGGGTAATCGGTGGCTTCCAGCTTGGCCAGCAACAGCAGGTCATTGAGCAGGGTTTGCATGCGCCCGCCTTGCTGCTGCATCTGTTGCAGCGCGCGGGTCCAGCGTGGATTCACCTCTTCGACGTTGTCGAGCAGGGTCTCCAGGTAGCCGCAGATCACGGTCAGCGGCGTGCGCAGTTCGTGGGAGACGTTGGCGATGAAGTCTTTGCGCATCTGCTCGAGCTGGTGGATGCGCGTTACATCGCGCACCAGCATCAGGTGTTCATTGTTGCCGTAACGGGTGATGTACAGCTGGATACGCATCCGGTCGTTGGTCGGCGAAGGGATTTCCAGCGGTTCGGCGTAGCTGTCCTGTTCGAAGTATTCCTTGAACCGTGGATGGCGCACCAGGTTGGTCACCGGCTGGCCACTGTCCTGCGGCGTCTTGAGGCCCAGCAGGGTTTCGGCGGCGCGGTTCCACCATTCCAGGTTGCCGTCGCTGTCGAGCATGACTACGGCATCTTTGAGCGCAGCAGTAGACTCCTGGACTCGGTCGATTACCGCTTGCAGGCGCCCGCGCACCCGCTGGTCACGGCGTTGCAGGTGATAGATGCTGTCGAACACTTCGCCCCACAGGCCGTAGCCATCGGGCGGTGCTTCATCGGGTTGGTGCAGGCGCAGCCACTCGTGCAGGCGCAGCAACTGCTTGAGGGTCCAACCCAGGTAGATCCCCAGGCCAGCGGCCAGGCTCCAGCCGTAATAGCCGCTGATCAGACCGATCACCAGGCAGCCGGTGACCAGTAACAGCATGTGGCGGATCAGAGTGCCATGCCAGTTTTGGTTCACGGAGAAAATGCGTCCTTGTCAGCGTCTCGGGTCGGTGGGGCTCGACTCAGGCCTTGGTGGAAAAACGATAGCCGGTGCCGCGCACGGTTTGTACCAGATTCTCATAAGCATCCCCCAGGGCCTTGCGCAGGCGACGGATGTGCACGTCGACCGTGCGCTCCTCGACATACACGTTGCCGCCCCAGACCTGATCGAGCAATTGCCCGCGGGTGTAGGCGCGTTCCTGGTGGGTCATGAAAAACTGCAGCAGGCGGTATTCAGTCGGGCCCATTTCCGCAGGTTTGCCGTCGATGGTCACGCGGTGACTGATCGGGTCCAGAAGCAGGCCGCCGACTTCGATTGGCGCTTCACCTTCGGCCGGACCCGTGCGACGCAGCACGGCTTTGAGGCGGGCCACCAGTTCCCGTGGGGAGAAGGGTTTGGTGATGTAGTCGTCAGCGCCCACTTCCAGGCCCTGAATCTTGTTGTCCTCTTCGCCCTTGGCGGTGAGCATGATGATCGGGATATCACCCGTCAGTTCATCGCGCTTGAGGCGGCGGGCCAGTTCAATGCCGGAGGTTCCGGGCAGCATCCAGTCGAGCAGGATCAGGTCGGGCTTGCGGTCGACGATAATAGCGTGCGCCTGCTGGGAGTTCTCGGCCTCCAGGCAGTCATAGCCGGCCATTTCCAGCGCCACGGCGATCATTTCGCGGATGGGCGCTTCGTCGTCGACGATCAGAATGCTCCTGCCAACCATGGGTTTAATCCTCTTGTCATTTAACTGTCTTGCGCCGCATTAGATAACGGAATTATTGCAGTCGTGTTACAGCATTTTGTGTCGCGGCGATTGTCATGATCCTGGGCTAAGCTCTAAGTCCGAATCCTGACAACCACAAAAGAAGGTTTCCATGACTCACTCTGCTCGCTCCTTGAAAGCCCTGATGTTGACCGCTGCGCTGGTCTTGCCGGGCTTGGCTTTTGCCGCCGATCCGGCGATGGCCGATAAAAACGGCATGATGACCGATCACAAGGGCATGACGCTTTACACCTTCGACAAGGACAGCGGCGGTAAATCGATGTGCAATGACGACTGCGCCAAGAACTGGCCGCCGCTGATGGCGACGCCGAGCGACAAGGCCGAAGGCAAATGGTCGACGGTCAAGCGTGACGACGGCGCTATGCAGTGGGCGTATGACGGCAAGCCGCTCTACACCTTTGTCAAAGACAAGGCCCCTGGAGACATGACCGGTGACAAAATGAAAGACGTTTGGCACGTGGTGCACATGTCGCAGAAATAACCTCGGCCCCAGCTCGCTGCCCGGAGCAACTCCGAGCAGCGGCTACCCGCCAGCCCATCAACGCCACGCGTAATCCAGCACAATCCCGACGAAAATCGCCAGTCCGGCCCAATGGTTGTGCAGGAATGCCTTGAAGCATTTCATCCGGTCGCGGTCGCGGGTGTACCAGTATTCCCAGGCGAAACACCCGGCTGCGGCCAGCAACCCGAGGTGGAACCCGCCGCCCAACTCGAACTTCGAGCCGGCCAGCAGCAGGCAGCCCAGCGCCAGGCATTGCAGGGTCAGGATGATGATGCGGTCGGCCTCGCCGAACAGGATCGCGGTGGATTTCACGCCGATCTTAAGGTCGTCGTCGCGGTCGGTCATGGCGTAGTAAGTGTCATACCCCACCGTCCACAGCAGGTTGGCGATCCACAGCAGCCAGGCGATCGCCGGCAGCTCACCGGTTTCGGCGGTGAACGCCATCGGCATGCCCCAGGAGAATGCCGCACCCAGCACTACTTGCGGGTAGTAGGTGTAGCGCTTCATGAAAGGGTAGCTGGCGGCGAGTGCCAGGCCGCCGAAGGACAGCCAGATGGTCGCCGCGTTGGTGCACAGCACCAGCAGGAAACTCAGGGCCATCAACAAGGCAAAGAACACCAGTGCTTCTTTGGAGCTGATCCTGCCGGCCGCCAGCGGCCGTTGGGCGGTGCGCTTCACATGGCCGTCGACCTTGCGGTCGGCCCAGTCGTTGATCACGCAGCCGCCGGCGCGGGTCAGCACCACGCCGAGGACGAATATCACGATATTGGCCAGGGTAGGCGAGCCTTTACCGGCGATCCACAGCGCCCACAGGGTCGGCCACAGCAGCAGGTAGATGCCGATCGGCTTGTCCATGCGCGTCAACTGCACGAAATCCCAGGCGCGTGGGTTAAGGCGGTTCAACGATTTCAGCAGGTTCTGATACATCAACTGATCTCCGCTTGCGCGCTGGCGGTGCGCCACAGGGCCGGGAGGAAAACTTCCGCCACCAGCACGCTCAGGCTGCCGCGATCGAAACGTGAACGCCGGCCCCATAGGGTGGATGCCTTCACCTGTTCTGGCAGCCACGCTTGAGGATAGTGGCAAACCTCGATGGCCCGACGCTGAAAAGCCTGGTCGCAGAACAGCAATTCACCCAGGGAACGGCTACCCAGCTCATCCATATGCAAGCCATCGCCCTGCAGTGCGCTGCGCGCCGCGACGCTGCGGGCAAACACCCAGGCTTCGCCATGCCCGCGCAGGTACACCTCGCGCACCCAGCCTTCGCTGTGCTCGGGAAGATCGAGTGCCAGGCATTCATCGGTGCGTAATGGCTGCCAGCCTTCGACCAGCGGCGTGACGCTGAAGTGCTCATCCGACAAACCGGTAAGGCGGCGAGTGAGCGAGCCTTCGTCGAATAGCCAGTCGAGGGTTTGGGCGTCGGGGAGGGGGGCCAGCAGGCTTCGTGGCAGCCAGTCCGGAGTCGGGGCGGAGGATTTTGAGTGCGGCACAGTGAGTCATTATTGGCAGCAAATGAGGTGGCGAGCTTACCATGTCGGTTGGCGGTTTTTACTGATCTAACCGGGCAGTTGCGTCGAACACGCTTGCATCTGGCGAGTGCGATCAGTACAAAACGCCCTGAGCCGGACGGCGGACCCATCGCTGGCGACTGTCCGCGCCAGAAAAAGCCTGAGAATTCGAGGAAACAAGCAATGAAGAAGTGGCAATGCGTGGTCTGTGGGCTGATCTACAACGAAGCCGACGGCTGGCCGGATGACGGCATCGCGCCAGGCACGCTGTGGCAGGACGTACCGGAAGACTGGCTGTGCCCGGACTGCGGCGTCGGCAAAATGGACTTTGAAATGATTGAAATCGCCTGAGGCATTGGAGGAGTTGGCAATGAGTGCACCTGTCGTAATCGTCGGTACCGGACTGGCTGGCTACAACCTGGCCCGGGAGTTTCGCAAACTTGATGGCGAAACCCCGCTGTTGCTGATTACCGCCGATGACGGGCGCTCCTACTCCAAACCGATGCTCTCCACCGGTTTCGGCAAGAACAAGGACGCCGACGGCCTGAGTATGGCCGAGCCCGGCGCCATGGCCGAAACGCTCAAGGCCGAAGTGCGCACCCATACTCGCATCAGCGGTATCGATCCGGGCCACAAGCGCCTGTGGATCGGTGAAGAAGCGGTGGTGTATCGCGACCTGATCCTGGCGTGTGGCGCGCAAACCGTGCGCGTGCCTATCGAGGGCGATGCACCCGAGGCGATCTTCCCGATCAATGACCTGGAAGACTACGCGCGTTTTCGCGCGGCGGTCGCCGGCAAGCGACGGGTGCTGATTCTGGGCGCGGGCTTGATCGGTTGTGAGTTTGCCAACGACCTGATCCTCGGCGGCTATGAAGTGCAACTGGTTGCGCCGTGCGAGCAAGTGATGCCGACCCTGTTGCATCCGGCCGCCGCCGCTGCGGTGCAAACCGGGCTGGAAAGCCTCGGCGCGAAATTCCATCTCGGGCCGGTGCTCAATCGTCTGCAGCGTTGCGACGATGGACTTGAGGCGCATTTGTCCGATGGTCAGGTCATCCCGTGCGATGCGGTGGTCTCTGCCATTGGCCTGCGACCGCGCACCGATCTGGCGGCAGCCGCAGGCTTGCAGGTCAATCGCGGGGTGGTGGTTGACCGCTCGCTGAAAACCTCTCATGCCAATATCTATGCCCTGGGCGACTGCGCCGAAGTCGACGGCCTCAATTTGCTCTACGTCATGCCGTTGATGAGTTGTGCCCGGGCCTTGGCGCAAACCCTGGCCGGCAACCCTACCGCCGTCAGCTATGGCGCTATGCCGATCACCGTGAAAACCCCGGTCTGCCCATTGGTGGTATCCCCGCCACCACGAGGTACTGAAGGCGTTTGGAGCGTGGAAGGACAGGGTGCGGACATCAAGGCGCTGTGCCATGACCGCAGCGGCAAATTGCTTGGTTATGCCCTCACGGGCGCAGCCGTCATGGACAAATTGGCTCTAAACAAGGAGCTTCCGGCGCTTCTGGCTTAAATACTGGTCGTTCTGTCGGAATCACCCCGCTTTTGTCCCTACAAAGGTCGCGCCGAGACTGGCGCAGCCCTTAACCGCGTGCCATCCTCACACCCGTCTGCCGCAGAGTAGAGCCTGCGGCGCCTTGGGCGCTGTTCCGGAAGAACAGCACGGACATAACAACAAAAAACCGTCAAAGAGGCTTCACTATGCGTAAACCAGAACTCGCCGCCGCCATCGCCGAAAAAGCTGATCTCACCAAAGAGCAGGCCAATCGTGTCCTCAACGCCGTCCTCGAAGAGATCACCGGCGCTCTGCACCGCAAAGACAGCGTCACCCTGGTCGGCTTCGGCACTTTCCTGCAGCGCCATCGCGGTGCCCGCACCGGTAAAAACCCGCAAACCGGTGAGCCAGTGAAAATCAAGGCCAGCAACACCGTTGCCTTCAAGCCAGGCAAGTCGCTCAAAGACAGCGTCAATCCTTAACACCTGGCGCCGCCGCTCGGTGGCTCAGCAGGCAAGAAAAATGGGCACGCCAACCGGGTTGGGTGCCCATTTTTCTTGCCTGGACGAAGTGTGAAATCGTGACTTGGCAGTCATCGTCAGGAATAAACGGTTCAACTTCCGGGAACGTTGCTAAACAGTGGAGTTCTTGATCGAAGTCGTTACACTGCCCCAGCGTTCATTTTTTCCTCTGGGGCTCGAGCATGAAATTTCGTTTTCTTCTGTGGGTGATGGGTTTGCTGATGGGCAAGGCCAGTCGCACCAATCCGGCGTTCCAGCAGCAATTGGGTGACAAGGACCTGGTGTTCCAGTTGCAGACACTGGACGGCAAGGTGGCACGGCATTTCCGGGTCAAGGATCAGCGCATCACCAGCCAATCGGGGCTCTATGCGGAGCCGGCGTTTGCCATTGCGTTCAAGGACGCCGGCTACGCCTTCGAGACGATGCAGGCGAAGAACAAGCAACTGGCGTTCATGACCGGGATCCAGGACAAGTCGATCCAGATCAAGGGCAACCCGGCGCTGGTGATGTGGTTCCAGGGCCTGACCAAGTATCTGAAGCCGAAGAAAAAGCCGGCTGTTGGTCGCTGATAGAGCATTGGAAAGTTTTTGTGCTTAATCGAGTCAAGTTGTGATTAAAAAGCACTAAAGGCCTGTCATTTCTGACAGGTTACGGACGTCTTTTTACGTGCTCCACTGTACGGGGTGTAGGGGGTTGTGCACCCTTTGTTTAACATCATGGAGTGCGGACATGAACAGTTTGAACGAAGCAGCGGCGGGCACCCTTGACCCGTCTTTTGGCGATAATGGTGTGGTGGATTTAGTCTCTGACGGAGACAGAAGTGTTCGTCACTCCATTCTTGCCCTGTCTAACGGAAAGTTGATTTATGCCAACGGTGATCATGCGGATTGGCAAAATACTTTGAAATTGAGGCGTGTGAATGCCAACGGTTTCTTCGACTCTTCATTCGGCGAAAACGGAACGGTAACGCTGCATATTGGATGGAACACTGCGCCTCGATTTGGATTGTTTTCATATCGGGCAGATAAATTTTTGATAAAGGGTACACACCTGAGTGAGGATGGTCAGCGCGATATGGTATTCGCTCGGCTAGATTTCGATGGTCGAATTGATACTACTTTTGGCACCGATGGGTTCGTGAGGATTGAACCCTATGATCTGATTTACCCAAGAACGGCAAAGTCAAAAAATAAACACACAGGCAAATTTCTAACCCCTGCAGTTAACTACATTGGCGGTTCTGTGTGCGTGCAACCAGATGGCAAGACTCTAGTGGCGCATAGCGGCGTTCGGGATGCCGAGGACCGGAATAGTGGATTGGTTTTTCGCCTTATGCCGGATGGCTCGGTTGATAAGACATTTAACGGGACGGGTGTATTACTTATCGAGCTTAATGGCGAAAACGCAGAGAGCAATGAAGCCATTAGTATTGCGCTGCAAAAGGATGGAGCATTTTTGGTGTGCGGTGCCTTCGCTGTTGGAACAACCGTAAGTAGCTATGTCATTCGTTACAAAGAAAGTGGCGAACTGGACAGCAGTTTCAATAACGGGCGGCCAGTCATCATTGCTGATCCTGGTTTTGGAGCGACCGCGGCTGCGACCCTCTCAGTCAGGGAGAGTGACGGAGAAGTTGTTGTGGTAGGAGCCGCCTATGAGAAGTGGAATGCAACGCCATCTTCCGAAACGCCATGGATTGCAGTTCTAAGTACTGGAGGATCCTTCAGTCCTTCGTTTAATAATGGCACTCCACTTTTCGCGCGAGTATTGCCCGCTAAGAGCTGGTGGCGAAATTGTGCATGGCAGGAAGATGCAATTCTTGTGTCCGGATCAGTAGTGGCACGCTATCTCTTGAGCGGCTCACTGGATACATCGTTCAACGAGAAGGGTTGGAACGCCCACAGAAACAGCTATGAAGACATGGTGGTCACAAACGAAAGGAAGCTTGTCCTGATAGGGCAGAGTAGTTTGTTACGCTACCTGACTTGAGTAGTAGGACGAAGCTTAGAAGGCAAGCCACGCTCGCTCAGGGCGCAAGTGGTTTCATCGCGGGCAAGCCCGCGATGCTTTTCAGTTGTGAGTGAACTGCGAGGCGAGTTCGCGCAACAGCACTTCGGCCTCCAGCACCTTGCTGGCCGCTTCTTCGGCTTTGTCGCGGGTCAGGCCCAGGCGTTCGAGCAGGGCGTCGGGGATGCTGGTGTCCGGGCCGGAACCGACGCCTCGGCTGCGCAGCAGGCGCACGGCCAGGCACACAAGGTTGGCGTACTCGGCGAATTCGCCGTCGTAGCTCGGGTCGTGCTGGAAGCGCAGGGCAGTGGCCAGCTCGTCAGGCATGTCCCAGTGGCGCATCAGCCAGGCGCCGATCTGTTCCCGGCTGATCCCCAGTAAATGCTGCTCGACGTAGGTGTGGCACAGGTGCGGGTTGACCTCCTGGTGACGGCAGATCAGCGAGAAGTGCGGCGGGAAGACATGGGCCAACAGCAGGTAGCCAAAGTTGTGCAGCAGGCCCGCCAGGTAGGTCAGGCCGGCTTCCGGGCGCTGGGCGCGCGGCATGGCCCGGGTCAGGCCCTCAATGACGGCAGCGGTGTAGATCGACTGCTGCCAGTACGGCGTGGCCTGTTGTGGGTGATCCTTGGGCAGGCTCAGGGTTTTGCCCAGGGCCAGACCCAGCGCCAGGTTGATCACCAGGTCAAACCCCAGGACGCGGACAATCGCGTCTTCCACCGAACGGATCTTGCCGGGCGACGCGTAGTACGGCGATGCCGCCCAACTCACCACCTGGGCGGCGAGCGCCGGGTCGGTTTCGACGACGCCGGTAATGTCATCGATGGTGGCGTTGGGGTCGACCCGCAGCTTGATGATTTTCTGCGCGGAGCCGGCCAGGGGTGGAATCTCGATGGTCGCTTCCAGGCGTTGCTGGATGCGGCGCGCGGTGAAGGCCTGGACGGCCTGGGTAATTTCCTCGCGGTCATCTCCCGGACGGTCGAGGTTCGGACGGATGCGGCTCAGCGGCTCGCCAAAATGTGCGGCGCTGGCCTGGGTGAGCATGCTTTTGAAGTCTTCGCCGCGAATTTCCAGGAGCATGCCCGGCTCGCCGGAGTTGATCAGCAGCAGCGGCTGGTCGAGCAAGCTTTGTTCATATAGGCACGGAGAGCTGGTGAGTGCCGGCAAGCCGGGCAGCAGGCTCAGGTTGTGCTTGCCGAGCATGCGCTCCAGGCGCTCCTGCGGCACCGCAGTGAGGCGGCGACCGGTGAGTTCGGCCAAGCGATTGAGGTCCAGCAACTGGCTTTGCGGGAACAGCACCATGAGCGCACCGATGGCGTCGTCGAGCAGCACCGCCTGGACCTTGCGCTCGGCATTCAGGCCGGGGTGTTCAAGCACTTCGGTGTAGCTGATGCCCAAGCTGTCGAGCAACTGTCGGATAACAGACGGAGTGTGCGGGGCTTCGTTAGCGTAAGCAGCTTCGGTCATGGCCTGTATCCGATTCCTACAATTTCGAGAGTATAACCAGCTTGCTGGTGTCTTTGGTTCGTTGGCGCCGTGACGCTCATCACACTTGGCCGTATTGCTGGCCGTGGCGTAACCAGCGATCCAGCAGCGGGCTGACGTGGTGCGGCCAGCGCTCCAGCAAGGCCTGGGCTGCATCACGCACCGCCGGCAACAGGTCTGCGTCGCGCATCAGGTCGGCGACCTTGAATTGCAGGAGACCGGTTTGCCGGGTGCCGAGCATTTCGCCGGGACCGCGCAATTCGAGGTCTTTTTCGGCGATCACGAAGCCATCGTTGGTTTCGCGCATGATGCCCAACCGCTGACGGCCGATCTGCGATAGCGGCGGGTGATAAAGCAGTACGCAATGACTGGCCGCGCTGCCCCGGCCGACCCGACCGCGCAATTGGTGCAACTGCGCCAGGCCCAGGCGTTCGGGGTTCTCGATGATCATCAAACTGGCGTTGGGCACGTCGACACCGACTTCGATCACGGTGGTCGCCACCAGCAATTGCAGGGCGCCGGCCTTGAACTCGGCCATCACCGCGGCTTTTTCCGCAGGTTTCATGCGGCCATGGATCAGCCCGACTTTCAGTTCGCCGAGCGCTGCGGTGAGATCCTCGAAGGTGGTCTCGGCCGCCTGACAGGTGAGCTCCTCGGATTCTTCGATCAGCGTGCACACCCAATACGCCTGTCGCCCTTCGGCGCAGGCACCGCGCACCCGCTCGATCACTTCGACCCGACGGGTGTCGGTGATCAGCACGGTGTTGACCGGGGTTCGTCCAGGCGGCAACTCGTCGAGAATCGAAGTATCGAGGTCGGCGTAGGCACTCATGGCCAGGGTCCGCGGGATTGGTGTGGCGGTCATGATCAACTGGTGCGGACACATGCGTCCGCCCACGCCTTTCTGGCGCAGTGCGAGACGTTGCTGCACGCCAAAACGGTGCTGTTCGTCGATGATCACCAGCGCCAGGTTCTTGAACTGCACTTCGTCCTGGAACAGCGCGTGAGTGCCGACCACCATTGGCGCACCGCCGGCGATCTGTTCGAGTGCAGCCGCTCGATTCTTGCCCTTGAGCTTGCCGGCCAGCCAGGCGACTTCCAGGCCCAATGGTTCGAGCCAGCGCTTGAAAGTGATGAAGTGTTGTTCGGCAAGGATCTCGGTGGGCGCCATCAGGGCCACTTGATAGCCGGCCTCCAGCGCCTGTAGCGCGGCGAGGGCGGCGACCACGGTCTTGCCAGCGCCGACATCGCCCTGAACCAGCCGCAGCATGGGCTCTTGCTGGCTCATGTCGTAGGCGATTTCATTGCCGACGCGCTGCTGGGCGCCAGTTGGCGCAAAGCCCAGGTTGGCCAGGTACTGTTTCGGCAGCCGAGTCGCCTTGGGCATCGCCGGCGCCCGCAAAGAGCGCATGCTTTCGCGCAAGCGTTGTTGTGACAACTGGTGGGTCAGCAGCTCCTCGAACGCCAGACGATGCTGGGCCCAGTGATGGCCGAGAGCGAGTTCGTCGACATCGGCATCGGCAGGCGGGTGATGCAGGTAGCGAATGGCATCGGCCAGAGGCGCCAGTTGATAGTCCCGTGCCAACTCGTCGGGCAGCCAGTCGGGCAGGCTGCTGGGGCGGAGCAGGGTCAGGGTCTGCTGGCACAGTTGGCGCAAGCGTTGTTGGGTCAGGCCTTCGGTCAGCGGGTAGACCGGGGTTAGGGTTTCATCCACCGGCGGCGGTTCGTCGCCCGTGATGGCGCGATACTCCGGATGATAGATCTCCAGTCCCGAAGCGCCGGGCCTGGCCTCGCCATAGCAGCGCACGCGAGTGCCGCGCTTGAGGCCTTCCTTCTGCGCATTGCTGAAATGGTAGAAGCGCAGGCTCAAGCCGCCGGTGCCGTCCTGCAAGCGCACAACAAGACTGCGTCGGCGGCCCATGACGACGTCGGCACCACTGACGGTACCTTCTATCACCGCGTCCTGGCCGGGCCGCAGGTGGCCGATAGGCACTACTCGGGTCCGGTCCTGATAGCGCAGGGGCAGGTGGAACAACACGTCCTGAAGGTTTTCCAGGCCAACCTTGGCCAGCTTTTCGGCCATGGCTTCGCCGACACCCTTGAGTGCCGTGACCGATACCTGGGACAGCTCAGTCATGATTGACGCTTAACCCGCAACTGTAGTCGGCTTGGCCACCGAGCACAGGCGAATCGAGTCAGCGAGGATTTCAATTGCCTTGGGCCGCGGAAAGCTGGCACGCCAGGCAATGGCCACGGTGCGAAATGGTACTGGCGGGGTCAGCGGACGCACTTCAATCACGCCCGGCGCGTAGTGGTGGCTGTCGACGGCCGAGAGCGGCAGGATCGAGATGCCCAGGCCGGAGGCGACCATGTGCCGGATGGTTTCCAGTGAGCTGGATTCGACCGTGGTGTGTTTGGCGCCGTCGTTACCCTTGGTCAGGGTCGGACAGGCTTCGAGCACCTGGTCGCGGAAACAGTGGCCTTCGCCGAGCAGCAAAAGGCTCTTGTCGTTGAGCAGGTTGGCGTCGATCGTGGCTTTCTTGGTCCAGGGGTGCTGAGCCGGCATTAGGACGTAGAACGGCTCGTCGTAGAGTTGCAGGGTCAGTACGTCGGCTTCGTTGAACGGCAGGGCGATGATGATCGCGTCCAGTTCGCCATTGCGCAGTTTGTCGCGCAGCACATGGGTAAAGTTTTCTTCGATGTACAACGGCATCTGCGGGGCGACCCGGTGCAGTTGTGGAATCAGATGCGGAAACAGGTACGGGCCGACGGTGTAGATCGCCCCGACTTTGAGCGGCGCGGTCAGCTGGTTCTTGCCCGCCTGGGCCAGTTCACGGATGCCCTGGGCTTGCTCCAGCACCTTTTGTGCCTGGGCGACGATGCCTTCGCCGACCGGGGTCAGGCGCACCGCGCTTTTACTGCGCTCGAAAATCAGCACACCGAGTTCGTCTTCAAGTTTTTTCACGCCCACCGACAGGGTCGGCTGACTGACGTGGCAGCGCTCGGCCGCGTGGCCGAAATGCTGTTCTTGGGCGAGAGTAACGATGTAGCGCAATTCTGTGAGGGTCATAGCGGGCGTCCATGAAGATGCGAGCCAAGCATACCGGCTGCAATCGATAGACGCACGTTATCAGACTGGGCTGGTTGAGTGACACTGGGCAATGCAGCTTTGTCGTTGCCAGAAATGCACAAGGCACCTTTCGGTGCCTTGTGACAAACCCCACCGGCTTAGCGGCGCTTTTTCTCCAGCGAATACACGAACGGCGCAACGATTTCGATCGAGCCGTTGGTCAGCATGTCGGCCGGAGGCTTGGGCAGCGGCTGGGCACGGCGGATCATTTCCAGGGTCGCGCGGTCCAGATCAGCATTGCCGGAACGTCCTACCAGCTCAAAGGACAATACCTTGCCTTCGGCATCTACCACGAAACGCAAGCGGTTCAAGCCCTCCTTGCCACGCGCCTGGGCGCCTGGCGGGTACTTCTTGTACTTCTGCAGGTGCGCCAGCAAGGTGCCTTGCCAGCTGGCCTTGGCCGCGTTCTGCGCAGCGGTCGGCCCCGGATTGGGCTGAGCCGATTTGACCGGCGGCGCATTGCTTGGCTGGGCTTCGGACGGCGGCGTATCGGAAGGTTTTTCCTTCGGCGTCTCGGGCTTTTTCTCAACCGGTTTTGGCGGTTGTGGTTTGGGCTTGGGTTTCGGCTTGGGCACCGAGATGGTCGGCTTGGGAGCCTCGGCCAGCTTGGGCAACGGCAGTTCCTCGACCGGAGCCGGGGGTTGGGGCGGCGTTACAACCTTGGGCGGAGCCGGTTGTGGTGGGGCCGGGACCGGCGCCAGTTCGACCAGCATCGCCATCGGCGGCAGCGTGACCGGGGGTGAGGACTTCCAATTGAGCGCGAGGATTACCGCGACCGCGTGGACGCCCAGCACCACCGCCAGGCTAGCGCTGTAACGCGTCAGCTTTTGGCGCGTCGTGATCATTTTTTGGCTGCCGTCTCGAGTCCGACCAGGCCGACTTTCAGGTAACCGGCTGCCCGCAGGGCATCCATTACGTGCATCAGGTCGCCGTAGTCCACGCCTTTATCGGCCTGGAAGAAGATGGTGGTGTCCTTCTTGCCCTGGGTGCGTGCATCCAGGGTCGCGCCGAGGCTCTCGGCCTTGACCTCGTCTTCGCCCAGGTACAGGCGTTGATCGGCCTTGACGCTGAGGAACACCGGTTTCTCCGGCCGCGGTGCCGGCTTGGCGGTCGAGGCGGGCAGGTCAACCTTGATGTCGACGGTGGCCAACGGGGCGGCCACCATGAAGATGATCAACAGCACCAGCATCACGTCGATGAACGGCGTGACGTTGATTTCGTGGTTCTCGGCGAGGTCGTCGCTCGCACCTTCCTTCAAATGCAGGCCCATGGTCGCTTACCCTACTTTAACCATGTGCGGTTGCGCGGAACGCTCGCTTGGCAGGTGATCGAGGTCACGGCTGACCAGCAGCAGGACTTCAGCCGAAGCGTCGGAAACCTGAGCCTTGTAGCCAGCGATGGAGCGTGCGAAAACGTTGTAGATGACCACAGCAGGGATCGCTGCGACCAGGCCCAGTGCGGTAGCCAGCAGGGCTTCAGCGATGCCGGGAGCAACGACGGCGAGGTTGGTGGTCTGGGTTTTGGCAATACCGATGAAGCTGTTCATGATGCCCCACACGGTACCGAACAGGCCGACAAACGGCGCGGTTGAACCGATGGTTGCCAGCACGCCAGTGCCGTTGCTCATGTTACGACCGCAGGCAGCGACCAGGCGCTCCAGACGGAAGCTGACGCGTTCCTTGATGCCTTCTTTTTCGCGGCTGTTGGCCGACAGGCGCATTTCTTCCAGTGCGTCATGGACCAGCAGGTTGGCCAGGGTGCCAGGCTTGGTTGCAGTGGCGCTGGCTTCCTTGAGGGTGGTGGCCTTCTTCAGGTGCGCGATCTCGGTACGCAGGCGGCGCTTGGCGGCCATCAGCTCGAAGCCTTTGGCAATCCAGATGGTCCAGGTGATGATCGAGGCAATTGCCAAGCCGATCATCACGATTTTCACGATGATGTCTGCGTTCTGGTACATGCCCCATGGCGACAGGTCGTGAGCCATGCCCAGGGTGTTGTCGGCTTCCAGCACTTCCGGCTGGTCGGCGTCGACGCCGTCAATGGTTTGGACCGGATCGGCAGACACCGGCGTCACGGCAGGCACGCCATGATCGGCACTGCCGTGGGCAGCGTCGGCCGCAGCCGGCGCGGTGGCAGCAGCGGGTGTAGCAGCCGTGGTTGTCTCGTCAGCAAAGGCAGCGGTTGGCGCCAGCAACAGGCTGAATAGCAGGGCGGCCGCAGCACTCAAAGCGCGAAGTGGACGAGCGGGCGTGGTAGGCGAAGCGGAGAGTGGATTGCGTGTCATGCTGGCCGGACCTGAGAGAAAAAGAGGGTTAATGTCCTTCCAGGCCTCGTGGGGCCGAGAACAAAGTGGCGGGCATTATTGCAATTAATTCTTGTTAACAGAAGTAATAGCGTCTCTTTTTTTCTTCCATTGCTAGCCGCTCGTCTATTGCTGGCGCTAGTCTGTGCCTTTGTTTGAGAGGATTTTCGATGTCAGCGCCTACTGTTTTGATCGCTGGTTGTGGCGATGTCGGCAGCCGTTTGGCCGAGCAAATGCTGGCAAAAGGCTGGCAGGTCTACGGTTTGCGCCGCAACGTCGCGCGCTTGCCCGCAGGGGTGATCGGCGTCGCTGGTGATTTGTTCAGCGAGGACTGTCCAGAAAACTGGCCCGTGGGTGCGGTGGATTACCTGGTGTATTGCGCTGCCGCCACCGATCACGATGAGGCCGGCTACCGTGCGGCTTATATTCAGGGCCTGCGCCATGTGCTGGGTTGGCTCGAGGATTACGGTCAGGTGCCGGAGCGCTTGTTGTTCGTCTCCAGCAGCAGCGTCTATGAGCAAAAGGATGGTTCATGGATCGATGAGAGTTCGCCAGCCCAGCCGTTGGCGTACTCCGGGCGCATCATGCGCGAGGCCGAGCAAGTGGCACTCGGCAGTGGGATTCCGGCCAGCGTGGTGCGTTTGACCGGTATTTATGGTCCGGGGCGCGAGTGGTTGCTGACTCAGGTGCGCAGAGGCTATCGGGTGGCGGTCGATCCGCCGTTGTATGGCAATCGTATTCATGCCGATGACGCTGCTGGCTTGCTGGCCTTTCTGCTTGAGGCCAATCAGCACGGGCGCAAGCTGGAAGATTGCTATATCGGTGTCGACGATGCGCCGGCCCCCCTGGCAGAGGTCGTGGCCTGGCTACGCGAGTATCTGGGCGTTACCGAATGGGCGGAAGATTCCAGCGTGCGTCGTACGGGCAGCAAGCGCTGCAGTAATGCGCGGATCAAGGCGTTGGGCTGGGAGCCCAGGTATCCGAGCTTCCGTGAGGGCTATGCGGCGATATTGGCAGATCGGCCTCAGTGAATGACAGGAGCGAGCACACTCGCTCCTGCTGCGGCGAGGATCACTGCTTTTCCAGTGTCCATTGACGATTGCCCGGGGCGAACGACGGTACTTCGTCGGCCTGCGCCCGGTTCACTGCCTGGAAGATCTCCAGGTCGTTACCCTTGCGGGTAAAGATCCACGGATTGCCCTGGCCGTTGAGTTGCAGCCAAATGGTGTCGTTGCCGCCGCTCATTGAGGCGCAGTCGCCTGCCAGGCACAGGGCGTAGCGATCGGCTCCAGGCAAGCCCTGGACGGCGCCATCAGCCTGGAACTGCACAGTGTTGCCCTGGCCCTGGCCGTCGACGATCTTCCAGCTGCCACCCAGGTACGCGGCGTACAGGGCGCGCTCGAAGCTGGCACCCAGCGGCGCGCCTTCCGGAACGACGTCTTTGGGGCGGTCAAACAGCTGCTCTGGCTCGTTGTCGTTGGCCACCTGTTGCAGTTGCTTGCCGTCACGTTTCAATTCGGTGCCGGAGCTGCCATAGATCTCGATCTTCCAGGCGCCGGATTGCTCGCCCAGGACCTTGCCTTCGACATTCTCAAAACCGTTGGTGTAGCGCGCCTGACTGGCCCTGGTATTGACGTCCCATTCCAGGTTCGGGCCGTTGGCTTGCAGTGCTTCACGCAGTGGAACGCCCTTGGCGGCCGCATCGATTGCCGCCTGGTTGATCCAGGTGCCGCTGATGTCGCGGTCTGCAGGGTCACTGGCACAGCCGCCCAGAAACACCGCAAGCAATGAGAGAGCTAGCGCTTTGCGCATGAGGAAATCCTTTGGGGGCGGAGCTGGCGCAACCGTGGAGGTTGCGCCGGGCGTGTTACTCGATGACCAGAATGGCGTCCATTTCTACCTGGGAGCCCTTCGGCAGGGCAGCCACACCGATGGCGGCGCGGGCAGGGTAAGGCTGGTCGAAGTACTTGCCCATGATCTCGTTGACCTTGGCGAAGTGGCTCAGGTCGGTGAGGAAGATGTTCAGTTTGACGATGTCCTTGAACGAGCCGCCAGCGGCTTCGGCAACGGCCTTGAGGTTCTCGAATACCTGAACGGTCTGGGCTTCAAAGCCTTCGACCAGTTCCATGGTTTTTGGATCGAGCGGGATCTGACCGGACATGTAGACGGTGTTGCCAGCCTTGATTGCCTGGGAGTAGGTGCCGATGGCAGCCGGGGCCTTGTCGCTGGTGATAACGGTCTTGGTCATATATGACTCCTTGTAATAAATGGCTTAGGCACGCATGCGGGTGATGCGGATCACCCCGGTCAGGGCGCGCAGTTTCTTGATCACGCGGGCCAGGTGTACGCGGTCGTGCACGCTGACCACCAGTTGAACCACGCTGATGCGACCATCGCGCTCGTCCATGCTGATTTTCTCGATATTGCCGTCGGCGGCGTTGACGCTGCTGGCCAGCAACGCGATCAAACCGCGCTGGTGCTCCAGCTCGACGCGCAACTCGACATTGAATTCGCCGGTGACATCCTTGGCCCACGAGAGCTGGATGCATTTTTCCGGGTTGTGGCGGATTTCGCTGATATTGCGGCAGTTGTCCAGGTGCACGACCATGCCTTTGCCTGCGGACAGGTGGCCGACAATCGGGTCGCCCGGGATCGGCGTGCAGCATTTGGCATAACTGAGCACCAGGCCTTCGGTGCCGCGGATCGCCAGCGGGCCCTCGGGGCTTGGCAGTTGTTCGCCTTCGCCAAGCAGGCGGCGCGCCACGACATAGGCCATGCGGTTGCCCAGGCCAATGTCCTCCAGCAGGTCTTCGATCAGCTCCAGGCGGTACTCGGCAAGCATCGCCTTGATGCGTTCGGCCGGGATTTGCTCCAGCGAACTGTCGAAACCGTTGAGAACCTTGTTCAGCAGGCGTTCGCCAAGGCTGATGGACTCGGAGCGGCGCTGCAGTTTCAGGGCATGGCGAATGTGTGTGCGGGCCTTGCCGGTGACCACAAAATTGAGCCAGGCCGGGTTCGGTCGTGCCCCGGGAGCGCTGACGATCTCGACGGTGGAACCACTCTGCAGCGGTTCGGACAACGGCGCGAGACGGCGATTGATCCGGCAGGCAATACAGCTATTGCCCACATCGGTGTGCACCGCGTAGGCGAAGTCGACCGCCGTGGAGCCTTTGGGCAGCTCCATGATCCGGCCTTTGGGCGTGAACACGTAGACCTCGTCCGGGAACAGGTCGATCTTCACGCTTTCGATGAATTCCAGCGAGTTGCCGGCACGCTGCTGCATTTCCAGCACGCCCTTGACCCACTGACGGGCGCGGGCGTGGGTGCCTTTTGGCTGCTCGTCGCCACTGGACTTGTACAGCCAGTGCGCGGCGATGCCATTGTTGGCCATCTCTTCCATTTCACGGGTGCGGATCTGGATTTCGATCGGTACGCCATGCATGCCGAAGAGCGTGGTGTGCAGCGACTGGTAGCCGTTGGCCTTGGGGATTGCGATGTAATCTTTGAAGCGTCCTGGCAAAGGCTTGTACAGGTTGTGCACGGCACCCAGCACGCGGTAGCAGGTGTCGACCTTGTCGACGATGATCCGGAACGCATACACGTCCATGATCTCGTTGAAGGCCCGACGCTTGCCGCGCATTTTCTTGTAGATGCCGTACAGGTGTTTCTGCCGACCGCTGACTTCGCCCTGGATGCCGTCGATCGCCAGGCAATGGCCCAGGGACTCTTCGATCTTGTTGACGATTTCTTTGCGGTTGCCCCGGGCGCGTTTGACCGCCTGATTGATCCGCGCGGAGCGCATCGGGTGCATGGCCTTGAAACCGAGGTCTTCGAATTCTATGCGGATGGCGTGCATGCCCAGCCGGTTGGCAATGGGGGCATAGATTTCCAGGGTTTCCTTGGCGATGCGTCGGCGCTTTTCACCGGACAGTACTTCCAGGGTGCGCATGTTGTGCAGGCGGTCGGCCAGCTTGACCAGGATCACGCGAATGTCGCGAGCCATGGCCATGGCCATTTTCTGGAAGTTTTCGGCCTGGGCTTCGGCCTTGGTCTCGAAGTTCATCTGGGTCAGTTTGCTGACCCCATCGACCAATTCGGCCACGGTTTCGCCGAACTGCGCTTGCAGCGCTTCCTTGGCGATCCCGGTGTCTTCGATCACGTCATGCAGCATCGCGGCCATCAGGCTCTGATGGTCCATGTGCATGTCGGCAAGAATATTGGCCACGGCAAGAGGATGCGTGACGTACGCCTCGCCGCTACGGCGGCGTTGGCCGTCGTGGGCTTGTTCGGCGTAGAAGTACGCTCGGCGGACCAGATTGACCTGGTCATTGCCGAGGTAGGTCGATAAGCGATCGGCGAGGGCGTCTATGCTGGGCATGATGTCTCCTGCCACAAGCTGTGATCCCGCGCCGTGCTACGTCGACCAGGCATAGGCTTAGACGGCCTCGTTGGACTCGTCCTCGAACGCTGCGAACAGCGGTTCGTCTTCGACGATTTCAGCATTGGCGATGAACTCGTAGCTCATCAGGCCTTCGGCGATTTCGCGCAAGGCGACTACGGTAGGCTTGTCGTTTTCCCACTGGACCAGTGGCTCTTTGCCGCCGGTGGCCAGTTGACGGGCACGCTTGGTAGAGAGCATGACCAGCTCAAAGCGGTTTTCCACGTGTTCTAGGCAGTCTTCAACGGTTACGCGGGCCATGGTATTCCTCGGAGCGAATGCAATATGCGCGCTGCCCGGTTGGGCGAGCGGACTCAACAGTTTAAAAAATCACCAGCGATTAGGGAAGCGCTGATTTTTTAACCAAGCCCTTCAACGCGCTGCAAGTACCAATGTAAAGCCCTTGCAGCTGTTTTGGGAAGTGCTGTTTCAACCCAGCAGTTCGGCCAATAATTTGCCGTGACGCTGCTGCTGGCGTTTTTGATGCAACTGATTGGCGCGGAAAATCGCTTTCAGGTCGTGCAGGGCGTGGGCAAAGTCGTCGTTGATGATCAGGTAGTCGTAGTCGACGTAGTGGCTCATCTCGCTGACCGCTTCGCGCATGCGGCCATCGATGATCTCGTCGCTGTCCTGGCCGCGGTTGGTCAGGCGCTGGTGCAAGGCCTGCAGTGACGGCGGCAAAATGAAGATCGAGCGGGCCTGGGGCATTAGTTTGCGCACCTGTTCGGCGCCCTGCCAGTCGATTTCCAGGATTAGGTCGTGGCCTTCATCCAGCGTCTGCTGCAGGTGGCTTTGCGACGTGCCGTAGAGATTGCCGAACACTTCGGCGCGCTCGAGAAAGTCGCCATGCTCGATCATCTTGACGAACTCGCTGCGCTCGACGAAGTGATAGTTCACGCCGTTCACTTCACCGGGGCGCATGGCGCGGGTGGTGTGGGAAACGGAAACGCGAATCTCCTGGTCGGCGTCGGTCAGGGCCTTGACCAGACTGCTTTTGCCCGCGCCCGAAGGTGCGGAAATGATGTACAGGGTGCCGGTGCTGTGGGTCATGTCGGGGTAGCCTTACTCTATGTTCTGCACTTGTTCGCGCATTTGCTCAATCAACACTTTGAGGTTGACTGCCGCCTGGGTGCTGCGCGGGTCGAAGGCCTTGGAGCCCAGGGTGTTGGCTTCGCGGTTGAGTTCCTGCATCAGGAAATCCAGGCGTCGGCCGGCGGCGCCACCGGACTTGAGTACGCGGCGGACTTCAATGATATGGGTACTCAGGCGGTCCAGTTCTTCGGCGACGTCGCTCTTTTGCGCGAGCATCACCATTTCCTGCTCGAGACGCTGCGGATCGAGCTCGGCCTGCATGTCGGCAAAGCGGTCGAGGACTTTCTGGCGCTGGGTGGCGAGCATTTGTGGCACCAGTTCCCGCAGGGTCACGACGTCTTGTTCAATCGAGGTCAGGCGCTCGTTGATCAGGCGTGCCAGTTCCGCACCTTCGCGCTCACGGCCGGCCTTGAGTTCTTTCAGGCCCTGGTTGAACAGCGCCAGCGCCTCGGCATTCAAGGCTTGCGGGTCAGTCGCATCGCCCACCAGAACGCCAGGCCACGCCAGCACCTCCAGCGGGTTGAGGGCGGCGGGATTGGTGATCAGGCTGGCGACCGTCTCGGCGGCGGCAATCAGTTGCGCAGCGCGTGCCTGGTCAATCTGCAGCGTCTTGCCGGTGCTTTCTTCGGTAAAGCGCAGTGTGCACTCCAGCTTGCCGCGCGACAGGCCCTGGCGCAGCGCCTCGCGCACATTGCCTTCGAGGTCGCGGAATGACTCCGGCAGGCGCAGGTGCGGCTCGAGGTAGCGGCTGTTGACCGAGCGCAGCTCCCAGCTCAGGGTGCCCTGGCTGCCGGCTTTTTCGACGCGGGCGAAGGCGGTCATGCTGTGCACCATGGAGGTACCTCGCGATACAGGTCGGCGCCAAACCATGAGGTTCGACGCTCCTGATTGAATGAATTAAAGCCCACAGGCTGTAAAGGCGCAGGATTGTAGCGCAGTGCAGTGGATGCTCCCAAACCGGACGCGTGTCAAAGCCCGACAGTGCGTTGCGGCATGCGTTGTAGAGCCTTCGCTCGTCGCCGGTTTTTTTTAGAAGTGCCCAGGCGGGCGCGGGCGACCTATAATGCCCGGTAGTTTTCCGTCCTCTGTACAGGTGTTCCTCTATGAAACGTCCAAGTGGTCGCGTTGCCGATCAGCTCCGCTCGATCCGCATCACCCGCAACTACACCAAACACGCCGAGGGATCTGTACTGGTCGAGTTCGGTGACACCAAGGTGATCTGCACCGTCAGCGTCGAGAACGGCGTGCCGCGTTTCCTCAAGGGCCAGGGCCAAGGGTGGTTGACCGCTGAGTACGGCATGCTGCCGCGCGCCACCGGCGAGCGTAACCAGCGTGAAGCGAGCCGCGGCAAGCAAGGCGGTCGCACCCTGGAAATCCAGCGCCTGATCGGCCGCTCCCTGCGCGCCGCGCTGGACATGTCCAAACTGGGCGATGTGACCCTGTACGTCGATTGCGATGTCATCCAAGCTGACGGCGGTACCCGTACTGCCTCGATCACCGGCGCCATGGTGGCCCTGGTCGATGCACTGAAAGTGATCAAGAAGCGCGGCGGCCTGAAGGGCGGCGATCCACTCAAGCAAATGATTGCCGCGGTTTCGGTCGGCATGTACCAGGGCGAGCCGGTATTGGACCTCGACTACCTCGAAGACTCCGCTGCCGAGACCGACCTGAACGTGGTGATGACCAGCACTGGTGGCTTCATCGAAGTCCAGGGCACTGCCGAAGGCGCGCCGTTCCAGCCGGAAGAGCTGACCGCGATGCTCGAGTTGGCGAAGAAAGGCATGGGCGAAATCTTCGCCCTGCAACAAGCCGCGCTGGCGGACTGATAGATCCCGTTGCCGGCAAGGAGAGCGTCATGAGTGATGAGCAACTTCCACTGCCCGTGCCGAGCCGTCAGGTTCGCCAGTGGGCGATGTTCTGCCATCTCTCGGCCTTGCTGGGGATCTGGGTACCCTTTGGTTCTCTGATCGGGCCGCTGATTCTGTGGCAGATGAAGCGGGAAACTGACCCATTCATCGACGATCAGGGCAAAGAGGCACTGAATTTCCAGATCAGCGTGGCCATCGCTTCGGCCATCTGCCTGCTGTTGATGGTAGTGGTAATCGGCTTTTTCCTGTTCGGCCTAGTGGCCATCGGTGCGTTAGTACTGACGATCATTGCCGGGGTGAAAGCCAATGAAGGGGTGCCTTATCGGTATCCGTTCACCTGGCGGTTGATCAAGTAAGCCAGGGCGCTGCCGCTGAAGGAAGCGCGGTCCACTGCAGATAAAGAAAATGCCCCGACCTGTCGGGGCATTTGTTTTTCTGCGGTTGGGTTCTTCTGTCATATTGCTCGATGGTGGCCAGGTAAATAAAACTCATTCCAATAAATGGCTGATATATCAAATATCCAGTTACAAGCTGCAATGCCTTGTAAGCTTGGCAATTGGATTTGACGATTGATAAAGTTGCGCCACGTAATATTCGCTCAGAAATATTTCGATATATTCGGGCCATTGACGGTCGTTGAATTAAAAGCTAGCCGGTGTTGAGACGAATCAACCTGTTCAAGAGGCGTGTCCAGGTAAACAGTTCGCCTCTGGATATATGATAAAGAACTTACAAATGCTTCAGCTCGATTTTTATGGGACGCTTGTCGCCGCTTCTTTAGTGCTGTTATTAGGGCGTGGTCTCGTTGCCCGTTTCGGATTTCTGCGCACTTACAATATTCCTGAACCTGTAGCAGGCGGACTGGTAGTTGCTCTATTTCTTTTGATCTTGCGTGTACTGGATATCGAAGTTCGATTTGATACTTCGCTGCAAACGCCGTTGATGCTGGCGTTTTTTGCCACCATTGGCTTGAGTGCCGACTTCGCGAGTTTGAAGAAAGGTGGCCGGGTGGTGGGGATCTTCCTGCTGGCGGTTACCGGGCTTCTGGTTGTACAAAATGCCATGGGTATCGGACTTGCCAAGGCGCTGGGGCTCGATCCGTTGATGGGCCTGCTGACAGGCTCTATTACATTGGCAGGCGGCCATGGTACCGGCGCTGCGTGGGGGGCGACCTTCAGTGAAAAGTACGGCCTGGCCTCCGCCTCTGAACTGGCGATGGCATCCGCGACCTTTGGCTTGGTGCTGGGCGGCTTGATTGGTGGTCCTGTTGCGCGCCTGCTCATTGGTCGCGTCAAAACTCCGGGTCTAGACCATGGAAAGCCGCAGTGTCCAAAAGGCTTTGAGCAGCCAAACAAGGAGCGTGCAATTACGCCATTTTCGTTTATCGAAACCCTGGCTCTGATTGCGGTCAGTCTTTTGGCGGGTACTCTGCTCAATGGCCTGCTGCTGGGAACTGCGTTTGAGTTACCGACCTTTGTGTGTGTTTTGTTTGTCGGCGTGCTTTTAAGAAACGGACTTTCAGCGCTTGGCATGTATCAGGTATTTGAGCGTGAAGTTTCTGTGCTGGGAAATGTCAGTTTGTCGCTGTTCCTGGCGATTGCACTTATGTCACTTAAACTGTGGGACCTGGCTGCATTGGCATTGCCGATATTTATCATTCTGGCTGTGCAAACGCTGGTCATGGCACTGTTCGCCATTTTTGTGACGTTCAGGATCATGGGCAGTAATTATGATGCGGCGGTATTGTCGGCAGGGCATTGCGGTTTCGGTCTGGGTGCCACGCCAACGGCCATCGCTAACATGCAAGCGGTAACGCAACGTTACGGCCCTTCGCAGATAGCGTTCCTGGTGGTGCCAATGGTCGGCGCTTTCTTCATCGACATTGTCAATGTCATCGTGATCAAGTTGTATCTGGCGTTGCCGTTTTTTACCGCAGCTTGAAGTGTGGCGCGCGGGAAACACTTGGGTAAAGCGCAAAAAAATGCCCGTATCCTGCGATACGGGCATTTTCGTGATCGTCTTTTAGACCGTCAGTGATCGGCTGCTTAGATCGTCAGCGTCCAGTCATAGTCCACGATCAACGGCGCGTGTTGCGAGAACCGCGGTTGACGTGGCAGGCGTGCGCTGCGCACAAAGCGACGCAGGCCCGGGGTCAGCAACTGATAGTCGAAACGCCAGCCCAGATTGAGCATCTCAGCCTGTTCGTTGTCCGGCCACCAGCTGTACTGATCGCCTTCACGGCTGACTTCGCGCAGGGCGTCGACGTAACCCATGTTACCGACAATCTCGTCCATCCAGGCACGCTCAGGCGCCAGGAAGCCCGGGGATTGCTGGCTGTCTCGCCAGTTCTTGATATCCAGCTTCTGTTGCGCCACGTACAGCGAGCCACAGTAGATGTACTCGCGCCGCTTGCGCCGCTGTTTATCGAGATAACGGGCGAAATCGTCCATTAGCTTGAACTTCTGGTTCAAGTCTTCATCGCCGTTCTGCCCCGAAGGGAGCAGCAAGGTCGCGATGCTGACCTTGTCGAAATCGGCTTGCAGGTAGCGCCCGTAGCGGTCTGCCGTCTCGAAACCGAGACCGCTGATGACCGCCTTCGGTTGCAGCCGCGAATACAAAGCCACACCGCCTTGGGCGGGAACTTCGGCATCGCAGGCATAAAGGAAGTAGCCGTCCAGTTGGAAGGCTGGATCGTCCAGTTCAAAGGCGGAGGCGCGGGTGTCCTGCAAGCAGATGACGTCGGCATTCTGGGCTTGCAGCCAACTGAGCAAACCGCGCTCGACTGCCGCCTGAATACCATTGACGTTCACACTGATGATCCGCATAAATGGCCCCAAAAATCGCGTGCGTGTATGATACACGGCGTCAAGCTAATTAGCTAAATCCGTGGTATTTGGGGTTTTTTGCATGCAAGCGTATCAACGCGATTTCATTCGTTTTGCCATCGATCGCGGCGTTTTGCGCTTCGGTGAGTTCACCCTGAAGTCCGGGCGTACCAGTCCTTACTTCTTCAATGCTGGCCTGTTCAACTCGGGTTCGGCGCTGGCGCAGCTGGGGCGTTTCTACGCCGCGGCCATCGCCGAGAGCGGTATTTCCTTTGATGTTCTGTTTGGCCCGGCCTACAAGGGCATTCCTTTGGCGGCCACCACTGCGGTGGCGCTGGCCGAGCATCACGATCGTGATCTGCCTTGGTGCTTCAACCGCAAGGAAGCCAAGGCCCACGGCGAGGGCGGCAGCCTGGTGGGCGCGCCGTTGACCGGTGAAGTGTTGATCATCGACGACGTGATCACGGCGGGCACGGCAATCCGTGAAGTGATGCAGATCATTGCTTCCCAGGACGGTGCCAAGGCCGCCGGCGTGTTGATTGCGCTGAACCGCCAGGAGCGCGGCAATGGTGAATTGTCGGCGATCCAGGAAGTGGAGCGCGATTTCGGGATTCCGGTGATCAGCATCGTTTCGCTGAACCAGGTGCTGGAATTCCTTGCAGACGATCCGCAGCTCAAGCAGCATCTGCCAGCCGTGGAAGCGTACCGCGCACAGTTCGGCGTTTGACCATAAATCTGTGTGGGGGCGGGCAAGCCCGCTCCCACAGGTTGTTCGCTGAATAAAAAAGACCCCGCTTAGCCAGGCTGAGCGGGGTCTTTTTGTCTGCGCTGTTGCTTACGGACGCTTGCGATTGCTGATCAGGGTGCCGACACCGGTGTCGGTGAAGATTTCCAGCAGGATCGCATTCGGCACGCGACCGTCGATGATCAGCGAGCTACCCACGCCGCCCTGCACCGCTTCGAGTGCGCAACGGATCTTCGGCAGCATGCCGCCGTAAATGGTGCCGTCGGCGATCAGTTCGTCAACTTGCTGGGTGGTCAGGCCGGTCAGGACTTGCCCGGACTTGTCCATCAGGCCGGCGATGTTGGTCAGCAGCATCAGCTTCTCGGCTTTCAGCGCTTCGGCCACCTTGCCGGCCACCAGGTCGGCGTTGATGTTGTAAGACTCGCCATTGTCACCTACGCCGATTGGCGCGATCACCGGAATGAAGTTGCCCTTGACCAACAGGTTCAGCAGTTCGGTGTTGATGCCCGTCACTTCGCCTACCTGACCGATGTCGATAATTTCCGGTTGGGTCATCTCCGGGGTCTGGCGCGTCACGGTGAGCTTCTTCGCACGAATCAGCCCGGCGTCTTTGCCGGTCAGGCCAATGGCGCTGCCACCGTGGCTGTTGATCAGGTTGACGATGCTCTTGTTGACCTGGCCGCCGAGGACCATTTCTACGACGTCCATGGTCGCAGCATCGGTGACGCGCATGCCGTCGACAAAGTGGCTTTCAATCGACAGGCGCTTGAGCAGATCACCGATCTGCGGGCCGCCGCCGTGAACGACCACCGGGTTGATACCCACGGCTTTCATCAAGACGATGTCGCGGGCGAAGCCGGTTTTCAGCTCCTCGCTTTCCATCGCGTTGCCGCCGTATTTGATCACCAGGGTCTTGCCGACATAACGTCGGATGTAGGGCAACGCTTCGGACAGGACCTGGGCGGTGTGGGCGGCGGCTTCGCGTTCGAGGGTCATTCAGGGCTCCGGGTGAATCAGAACGGTAGTTGGAGATCAGGTGCAACACGCTTCAGTTGGGTGTGGAACACATCCTTGATGCGCTGCAATTCAGCCTCGTCATCGGCCTCGAAGCGCAGTACCAGCACCGGTGTGGTGTTGGAGGCGCGTACCAGGCCCCAGCCTTTGGCATAGTCGACTCGCACACCGTCAATGGTGGTCAGGTCGGCACCGTCGCCCCACTGGGCGTCGTGCAGTGCATCAATGATGCTGAATTTGCTCTCTTCGGTCACATGGATATTGATTTCCGGCGTGGAAATATCGTTCGGGAAGGTCGCGAACAGCTCTTCAGCACTGGATTTTTCCTGGCTGAGGATTTCCAGCAGGCGTGCGGCGCTGTAGATGCCGTCGTCGAAACCGAACCAACGCTCCTTGAAGAAGATATGGCCGCTCATTTCGCCGGCCAGCAAAGCGCCGGACTGCTTCATTTTCTTTTTGATCAGCGAGTGACCGGTCTTCCACATCAGCGACTGGCCGCCATATTCCTTGATCAGCGGGATCAGACGGCGGGTGCATTTGACGTCGAAAATGATCTGCGCATCCGGATTGCGGGCCAGCACGTCGCGAGCAAACAGCATCAGCAGACGATCAGGGAAGACGATGGTCCCGGTGTTGGTCACCACACCGACGCGGTCGCCGTCGCCGTCGAAGGCCAAGCCGATGTCAGCTTGGGTTTCCTTGACCTTGGCAATCAAATCGACCAGGTTTTCCGGTTTACCCGGGTCCGGGTGGTGGTTGGGGAAATTGCCGTCGACCTCGCAGAACAACGGAATGACTTCGCAATTCAGCGCTTCGATCAATTGCGGGGCAATGACGCCCGCGGCGCCGTTACCGCAATCGACCACCACTTTCAGACGTCGGTCCAGCTTGATGTCCTGGACGACTTCAGTGGTATAGCGGTCGAGGATTTCAACCCGTGTCACGCTGCCCTGACCGCTGGTCAGATTGTTGGTTTTCAGGCGCTCGTGCAGCGCCTGGATTTGCTCATTGGCCAAGGTGTCGCCGGCAATGACGATCTTGAAACCGTTGTAGTTCGACGGGTTGTGGCTGCCAGTGAGCATCACCCCGGACTTGCCAGCCAGCACGTTGGCGGCGTAGTACAGCGCGGGTGTCGGCACGAGGCCGACGTCGCTGACATGGCAACCGCTTTCAGCGATGCCGCGGATCAGTTCGGCAACCAGCTCGGGGCCGGACAAACGACCATCACGGCCGACGGAAATGTTCGGCTCGCCTTGGGCCAGGCTCTGCGAGCCGATGGCGCGGCCGATCCAGTAGGCGGTTTCGGCATTGAGGAATTCAGGCACCGTGCCGCGAATGTCGTAGGCGCGGAAGATGCTGTCGGGTAGCGTCGGGGCGACAGGGGCGGGGCTGCTCATCTGCACAAATGCTCCATCTCGAAAGTGGCGGGACACGCCGGCGATTCAATTCGACGGCAGGCTCAAACTGAAGGGTATGACGGCGTTTTCCACCCAGAGTTCGTGGTATGAAAGGGCCATGACGCCTTGTCTGGCGTGGCTTTGGCTCGCCAATGCCTTGAATTCCGGCGCTAAACCTTGCAGATGACAATCTGAAATTCATGGCGAGGAATGCCTGCTCGCCATGACGGGTTTTTCCCGGTTACTGGGTCCCGGAGTGGCCGAAACCGCCAGCGCCGCGCTCGGTTTCAACGAATTCCTCAACCATTTCGAAGTGCGCTTGCACAACCGGCACCAACACCAGCTGCGCCAGGCGCTCGCCGACGGTCATGGTGAAATCAGTCTGGCCACGGTTCCAGCAGGACACCATCAGCGGGCCCTGGTAGTCGGAGTCGATCAGGCCAACCAGGTTGCCCAGTACGATGCCGTGTTTGTGGCCCAGGCCCGAACGCGGAAGGATCAGTGCCGCCAGGCCCGGATCGCCGATGTACACCGACAGGCCGGTGGGGATCAGCAGGGTTTCACCCGGTTTGATCACCGTGTCCTGGTCCAGCATGGCCCGCAGGTCAAGGCCGGCGGAGCCAGGGGTGGCGTACTGGGGCAGCGGGAATTCGCGGCCGATGCGTGGGTCGAGGATTTTGGCTTGCAAAGCGTGCATACGAGTTAAACCTGGTTCAGACGTTCGGCGATAAAAGTGATCAGCTGGCGGGCAATCTTGCCCTTGCTGGTCTGGGCGAAAAGGGTGGCTTGCAGTTCACGGTCGATCACGCTGCAAGCGTTTTCCTCGCTGTTGAAGCCAATGCTGGGGTTGGCCACGTCATTGGCGACGATCAAGTCGAGGTTCTTGTCCTTGAGCTTGCGTGCGGCGTAATCGAGCAGGTGTTCGGTCTCGGCGGCGAAGCCGACGCTGAACGGACGATCGGGGCGGGTGGAAATGGTGGCCAGAATGTCTGGGTTACGCACCATTTGCAGGACAAAACCATCGCCGGTCGTAGGGTCTTTCTTGAGTTTTTGTGGCGCAACGACTTCCGGGCGGTAGTCTGCAACCGCGGCGGAGGCAATAAACAGATCACACGGGATCGCGGCTTCACAGGCGGCGAGCATGTCGCGAGCGCTGACCACATCGATGCGCGTGACTCGATCTGGCGTCGGCAAATGCACCGGACCGGTGATCAAGGTGACGCGGGCGCCCGCTTCGACAGCGGCTTCAGCCAGGGCGAAACCCATTTTTCCGGAGCTGTGGTTGGTGATGTAGCGTACCGGATCGATGTTTTCCTGGGTCGGGCCGGCGGTGATCAGGACGTGGCGGCCAGTCAATGCCTGGCGCTGGAAGCAGTCGGCGGCACATTGGGCCAGGTCATCGGCTTCCATCATGCGGCCCATGCCCACGTCGCCGCAGGCCTGGCTACCTGACGCCGGGCCGAAGACCTTGAGACCCCGGCTCTCGAGCAATTGGGTATTGGCCTGGGTAGCCGGGTCGCGCCACATGGCCTGGTTCATGGCGGGTGCCAAGGCGACGATGGCGTCGGTGGCCAGTACCAGGGTGGTCAGCAGGTCGTTGGCGATGCCCTGGGCCAGGCGGGCGATCACGTCCGCGGTGGCCGGTGCGATCAGCACCAGGTCTGCCCATTTGGCCAGTTCGATGTGGCCCATCGCGGCTTCGGCGGCCGGGTCCAGCAGGTCCAGGTGCACCGGGTGCCCGGAGAGCGCCTGCATGGTTAGCGGGGTAATGAACTCGCTGCCGCCACGGGTCATGACCACGCGCACTTCTGCGCCCTGGTCGATCAGGCGGCGAACCAGTTCGGCGCTCTTGTAGGCCGCAATGCCGCCGCCGACGCCCAGAACGATGCGTTTCCGATACAGCCGCTGCATAGGTCTGCCTTTCATTTCGTTGATGACTGCATGGCGAAACCCCCTCCCCAGGGTGAAATCGCCTGCAAAAAAGATGGGCTACGATATCACAGCGACCGCAACGGAACAGCGGCGCCCACATACAGGGAGGTGCTATGAGCATTCGGGATTGGCCGGCGACGGAACGGCCGCGAGAGAAACTTCTGGAACTGGGTTCGGCGAGCCTGTCGGACGCTGAGCTTCTGGCTATTTTCCTGCGCACCGGGGTCGCTGGGAAAAGTGCCGTCGACCTTGCGCGGCACCTGCTGAAGCAATTTGGCAGCCTGCGCAGTCTGTTCGAGGCGGACCAGCAGGCATTCGCCAGCCAGTTGGGGCTGGGCCCGGCAAAGTTCGCCCAGTTGCAGGCAGTGCTCGAGATGGCTCGCCGTCACCTGGCGGAGCGCTTGAGCCTTGAATCGGTGCTCAAGAGTCCGGATGACGTGCGCAACTACCTCAAAGCCATGTTGCGGCACGAGCCGCATGAGGTGTTTGGCTGTCTGTTTCTGGATACCCGGCATCGGGTGCTGGCATTCGAGACGCTGTTTCGCGGTTCGATCGATAACACCAGCGTCCATCCACGCCAGGTGGTCAAGCGCGCATTGGCACACAACGCGGCAGCATTGATCCTGTGCCACAACCATCCTTCCGGGCATGCGGAGGCCAGCCAGGCTGACCGAATGCTCACCAAGCGCCTGCAGGAGGCGCTGGAGTTGGTTGACGTGCGGGTGCTTGACCACTTTATCGTGGGAGACGGTGATCCCTTGTCGATGGCCGAATACGGCTGGATGTGAGCGCCGAGCCCCCTGTAATCGGAGCGAGCCTGCTCGCGATCAACGCACACAAGATGACTGACACGACGCCATCGCGAGCAGGCTTGCTCCTACAGGTTCTGCGGGTTACTTGATATTGACCTTGGAAAAGTCCTGGCGGCCAAACGGGCTGACTTGATAACCCTGAACGTCCTTGCGCGTCAGGGCATAGGCAGTAGGGTGGGCCAGTGGCAGCCAAAGGGCCTGCTGATGAATCTGCGCCTGGGCCTGTTCATAGAGCTTGCTGCGCACGCCTTGCTCGGTGGTGGTCTTGCCGGCGCTGATCAGCTTATCCAGGCCTTGGTCGCAATACCGCGCAAAGTTGGTACCCGACTTGACTGCGGCGCAGGAAAATTGCGGTGTCAGGAAGTTGTCCGGATCACCGTTGTCGCCGGCCCAACCCATGAACAGCAGATCATGTTCGCCGGCCTTGGCGCGACGAATCAACTCGCCCCATTCGATCACGCGGATTTCTGCCTGAATGCCGATTTCCGCCAGGTCAGCCTGCAGCAGTTGGGCGCCCAGGCTCGGGTTGGGATTGAGCAGACTGCCGGAGGGGCGCGTCCAGATGGTGGTCTGGAAACCCTCCTTGAGGCCGGCCTTGGTCATCAACGCTCGAGCCTTGGCCAGGTCTTTGGGATAGTCGGGCAGGTCTTTGGCATAGCTCCAGGTATTGGGCGGGTAAGGCCCGTTTGCGGCTTGCGCAGTGTCTTCGAAGACTGCCTTCAGATAGCTCGGCTTGTCGAACGCGAGGTTGATCGCCTGGCGCACTTCCGGCTTGTCCAGAGGTGGGTGAGTGCTGTTGATCGCCACGAAGGCGGTCATGAATGCCGGCGTGCTCTCGACCTTGAGCGTGGGCTCCTGGGCGGCGGCCTGGACATCCAGCGGTTTGGGCGACAGGGCAATCTGGCACTCGTTACGCCGCAGTTTTTGCAGGCGCACGTTGGCATCCGGGGTGATAGCGAATATCAGGGGATCGACTGCAGGCTTGCCCGCGAAGTAGTCGCGGTTGGCCTTGTAGCGAATTGAAGCGTCTTTCTGGAAGCGCGCAAAAACGAAGGGGCCGGTGCCGATCGGTTGGCTATTGAGCTTTTCCGGGGTGCCGGCCTTGAGTAACTGATCCGCGTATTCCGCCGAATAGATTGAAGCGAAGCCCATGCTCAGGGTCGCGAGGAAGGTTGAATCGGCGTGGTCAAGAGTGAAGCGCACGGTCAGCGGGTCAAGGGCGTCGATTTTCTTGATCAATGCGGGCAGCTGCATCGACTGGGCATGGGGGAAGCCGCTTTGGGCGACTTTGTGCCAGGGGTTGGCCGGATCGAGCATGCGATCAAAGCTGAATTTCACGTCTTCAGCGGTCATTTCGCGGGTCGGACTGAAATAGTCGGTGCGGTGAAACTTAACCTGCGGGTGCAGTTTGAACACGTACGTCAGGCCATCGGCCGAGACTTCCCAGCTGTCGGCCAGGCTCGGGATCACCTTGGCGCTGCGGGTGTCAAAGTCCACGAGGCGATTCATCAATACGTCGGCCGATGCGTTGGTGGTGGTCAGCGAATTGTATTGAACGACATCGAAGCCCTCCGGGCTGGCCTCGGTGCAGACGCTCAGGGCGGCAGCCTGGGCCAGTGGGCTCAGCAAGAGTGGGGCGAGCAACAGCGGTAGGGCAGCGAGGCGCATGTGTGGATTCCTTTGCAGATCGAAGGCCCATCTGCGAGTGCAGTCTGGAAAAGGCTTACCCTAGTGGCCTGTCTTGCAAATGACTATCCCCTTTTTCAATTTGTCGGTGCTTCTAATAGGCGGGCAAGGTCCCGCCATGCTGCGAATTAGCGTAAAGTAGCGCCGGTGTAGCTTGAGGGTGAGCCGCTTTGTCGATGTTCTGCGACGAGTGGTCTTTCCCACTGATAGCCTTTATCCAAAGCGCCTGGCGCCGTAAAACCGGGCTTTTGGAAAACTCTATTTACACCAATAGTTGTTGCCCTGAGGTCTTTCTGGTATAAAGCAGCGCTCTTTTCTAGGGGCCCGGTTCCTTCACTGTAGGTGTAGCCGGTAAGACCTCTAAAGAAACGCGGCGCCTGGCGCCACAATGACTAGAGATTAAGCGGCCAACCCATGCCGGGTTGGGCATGTGGTTTTAGAGGGCTGAGGCATGTCTAGAGTATGTCAAGTTACCGGTAAGGGTCCGGTAACCGGGAATAACATTTCCCACGCAAACAACAAAACCCGTCGTCGTTTCCTGCCGAACCTGCAGCATCACCGCTTTTGGGTTGAAGAAGAGAAACGTTTCGTGCGTCTGCGCGTATCCGCCAAAGGCATGCGTATCATCGACAAGCGCGGCATCAGCGTCGTGCTGGCCGAACTTCGTCGCGATGGCAAGGTTTAAGGGAGCTAATCATGCGTGAATTGATTCGTTTGATCTCGAGCGCCGGTACTGGTCACTTCTACACTACCGACAAGAACAAGCGTACTACCCCGGACAAAATCGAGATCAAGAAATATGATCCGGTTGTTCGCAAGCACGTGATCTACAAGGAAGGCAAAATCAAGTAATTGATTTTTCCCTCTTACGAAAAAGGCCCGTATCGCGAGATACGGGCCTTTTTTGTTGCGCCGCGAACAGCCGTCAGGCAGTCAACCGCACTGAATGCTGACGATGACTCTGTCGGCATTGGTCAGCAGGCTGATGCGATTCGGCACTCGCTTGCGATCCGAGGCATAGCGCGGGCCGGTGACCCGTACCGGTGCGCCATTGGCCCTGGCGCGAACCTCTTCGAGCAGTTGCGGGGTGAACGTCTGGCCTACTGTGTATTGGGCGATCGAAACATCGCACAAGTCTTGTGTATCAGGCATGGTGCCTCCTTGCAGGTTTCGGGTGGCGGACGTCCTGTGCGCTCCCGTTGATATAGAAAAAGGCCCGTCTCACGAGAGACGGGCCTTTTTCATTGTGCGCTTAGCGGTGCAACGCGTCTCAACCGAAGCGGAATGCTTCAATGTTGCCGCTGGCATTGGCAACGATATGAATGCGCGCAGCATCCATCTCTTTGGTCGCGACTTCGCCGGCACCTACAACGCGGTCACGGCCGGTCAGTTGGCTGACAGTAGCCTTCACGGAAGTGGTGTAAGGCTGGCCGATCAGGTGTTGCAGTGCTTGCAGTGCTTGTTCGTTGGTCATGTTCATTATTCCGTTAATGAAGTGAGATGTCCGAATGGACAGGGCAATCCTCCTCCGGAAAATGACCCGCGATGCGGTAAATAGTTAGGCTTTTGCCTCAAACGCCACATAGATCTTGCGGCAGTGTTCCAGCACTTCCCAGGTGCCTTTGAAGCCGGCGGGGATGACAAACCGATCGCCAACGCGCAGGGTCTTCGCATTGCCGTCCTGGTCGCGCAGAACAGAAACGCCCTGGACGATTTCGCAGTATTCATGCTCGGTGAAATTCACCGTCCATTGTCCGACCGCACCCTCCCACACCCCCGCGTTCAACTGCCCACAAGGGCTGTTGTAATGGTTGAAGACGGTCTGCTCCGGATCGCCCTTGAGGACTTTGGCCGGATCCGGGCGATAGCGCTCGGCGGCAGTGGTGGCATGGCTGAAGTCGACGATGTCCTGGATGCTCATTCTTGTAATCCCCCGTGAATGCGACGCGAGTGGTTGGAAAACGCCGAGTCTATGTTTATTAAAATGAACATCGCAAGGCCGTTTGTTGAGCATTTGTCAAATATATTGAAACTTGAGGTGCGGCTGGTTTAGGGTGGTGGGTGCCTCGGGCCGATTACAGGCTGGCCGGGCCCAATTCCTGACAGCGTCCGCGAACAGTGTGGGCGACGTATTCAATAAGAGGAGGACACTCGCATGACCACCCTGACTCGTGCCGACTGGGAACAACGTGCCCGCGACCTGAAAATCGAAGGCCGCGCCTACATCAATGGCGAATACACCGATGCGGTCTCCAGCGAGACATTCGAGTGCATCAGCCCGGTCGATGGTCGTCTGCTGGGCAAGATCGCCAGCTGTGACGCCGCCGATGCCCAGCGCGCCGTGGAAAACGCTCGCGCCACGTTCAACTCCGGCGTCTGGTCGCGCCTGGCGCCGGCCAAGCGCAAATCCACCATGATCCGTTTTGCCGGCCTGCTCAAGCAGCACGCCGAAGAGCTGGCTTTGCTTGAAACCCTGGACATGGGCAAGCCCATCAGCGACTCCCTGTACATCGACGTTCCTGGCGCAGCCCAGGCGCTGAGCTGGAGCGGCGAGGCCATCGACAAGATCTACGACGAAGTGGCCGCAACCCCTCATGATCAGTTGGGCCTGGTGACCCGCGAGCCGGTAGGTGTGGTTGGCGCCATCGTGCCGTGGAACTTCCCGTTGATGATGGCGTGCTGGAAGCTGGGTCCGGCGCTGTCCACCGGTAACTCGGTGATCCTCAAACCGTCCGAAAAATCGCCGCTGACCGCCATCCGTATCGCCGCACTGGCTGTCGAAGCGGGCATCCCGAAAGGCGTGCTCAACGTGCTGCCAGGCTACGGTCACACCGTCGGCAAGGCGCTCGCCCTGCACATGGACGTCGATACCCTGGTATTCACCGGTTCGACCAAGATCGCCAAGCAACTGATGATCTATTCCGGTGAGTCGAACATGAAGCGGGTGTGGCTGGAAGCCGGTGGCAAAAGCCCGAACATCGTGTTCGCCGATGCGCCGGACCTGCAAGCCGCTGCCGAGTCCGCAGCCGGCGCCATCGCGTTCAACCAGGGCGAGGTGTGCACCGCCGGTTCGCGCCTGCTGGTGGAGCGTTCGATCAAGGACAAATTCCTGCCGCTGGTGATCGAGGCGCTGAAAACCTGGAAGCCGGGCAATCCGCTGGATCCGTCCACTACCGTGGGTGCGCTGGTCGATACCCAGCAAATGAATACCGTCCTGTCCTACATCGAGTCCGGGCACAGCGATGGCGCCAAACTGGTTGCCGGCGGCAAGCGTATCCTCGAGGAAACCGGTGGTACCTACGTCGAGCCGACCATTTTCGACGGCGTGAGCAACGCGATGAAAATCGCCCAGGAAGAAATCTTCGGCCCAGTGCTGTCGGTGATTACTTTCGACAGCGCCGAAGAAGCCGTTGCGATCGCCAACGACACTCCTTACGGCCTGGCCGCAGCGGTATGGACTCAGGACATCTCCAAGGCACACCTGACCGCCAAGGCCCTGCGCGCCGGTAGCGTGTGGGTCAACCAGTACGATGGCGGCGACATGACCGCACCGTTCGGCGGCTTCAAGCAGTCGGGCAACGGCCGTGACAAGTCGCTGCACGCGTTCGACAAGTACACCGAACTGAAGGCGACCTGGATCAAGCTGTAACGCCTCTGGCGGGCGTTCGACGCCCGCCTTGATCCACTCGCAGCCGGGCTCTTCGCAAGAAGGTCCGGCTGTGTTGTCTCTGCCATAAAAATTATCCACAGGAGCGTGGAACATGCGTTGGGGCACCTATTTCGCCGTTTTGGCGTCAGTCCTGAGTGTCGGCCTGGCCCTGGGCGTCAGCATGCCGCTGGTGTCTTTCCGCCTGGAAAGCTGGGGCTATGGCTCGTTTGCGATCGGGGTCATGGCGGCCATGCCGGCGGTGGGGGTGCTGCTGGGGGCGAAAGTCTCCAGTCGCTTGGCAGCCCGGCTGGGCACTGCCAACCTGATGCGCCTGTGTTTGTGGGCCGGCGCGCTGTCCATCGGCTTGCTGGCACTGCTGCCCAGCTACCCGGTGTGGCTGCTGCTACGGCTGATGATTGGGGTCATCCTGACCATCGTGTTCATTCTCGGTGAAAGCTGGATCAATCAATTGGTGGTCGAGCAATGGCGCGGCCGCCTGGTAGCGCTGTATGGCTGCAGTTACGCCTTGAGCCAATTGGCCGGTCCGCTGTTGCTGGGGGTGTTGGGCACTGCCAACGATATGGGGTTCTGGGTCGGCGTCGCGTTGCTGATGATTTCACCGTTGGTGCTGTTGGGGCGCAGCGGTGCACCGAGCAGTGAGGCGATGAGCGTGACTTTCAGGGACTTGCTGGGATTTTGCCGCGGCCTGCCAGCGATTGCCTGGGGGGTGTCGTTATTCGCGGCCTTCGAGGCGATGATTCTTACTTTGTTGCCGGTATATTGCCTGCAACAGGGGTTCACTGAGCAAGTCGCCCTGGCGATGGTCAGCACAGTGGTCGTAGGGGATGCATTGCTGCAGTTGCCAATTGGTGCCTTGGCGGACTATCTGTCGCGACGCGCCTTGTTCACCGGCTGTGCGGTGATCCTCATGCTCTCGAGCCTGGCGATTCCGATGCTGCTCGATACTCTGCTGATCTGGCCGCTCTGGGTATTGTTCGGGGCCAGCGCCGGCGGGCTGTTCACCTTGTCGCTGATCCTGATTGGCGAGCGTTACCGTGACGATGCCCTGGTGCGTGCCAACGCCCATGTCGCACAACTGTGGGGTATCGGTTGCCTGATCGGGCCGCTCGCTGCGGGCGCTGGCAGCCAGTGGGTCAGCGGCCACGCCTTGCCGCTGTTGATGGCGGCGGGGGCCTTTGGTCTGGTGATCCTGCTAGTGCGTCAGGGCGCGTTTGGTGAGGCGCAGCCGGCCTGAGGCTAAAGCATGCGCTCCAGACCCACAGTGTTGCTGAGCCAGGCATTGAAACGTCGCCACCAATTGCCTGGCTCACGCGTCAGGGTATGCAGTTGACCATTGTCTTCAGTGACCCAGACCACCGCGCCGTCCTGCAGTCGCACTTCGTAGCTCAAGGTCGGCGCCATGCCTTGCAAGGCCAGTTCGCGCACCCGCCCGGCCAGTTCCGGGCTGTCGACCAGAACCCCGACCTCGGTGTTCCACAGCACCGAACGCGGATCGAAATTGAACGAGCCGATGAATGCCTTTTGCCCGTCGAAGATGATCGCCTTGCTGTGCAGGCTGGAATCGGAGCCGCGATAGGTTGAGCTGCGGAACAGGTTCGGACCGCTACCACCGCCGTCGCCCGGCTGCCGGCGCAATTCAAACAGGCGCACACCGTGCTCCAGCAAGGCTTTGCGGTAGGGCGCGTAGCCGCCGTGGACCGCGGGCACGTCGGTGGCATCGAGAGAGTTGGTCAGCAGGCTGACCGCTACCCCGGCATCCGCGCGTCCGGTCAGGTAGACCAGGCCAGGCGGGCCGGGCACGAAGTAGGCGGAGACCATCACCAGTTCCTTGCTGACGCGTTGCATCTCGGGTGCCAGTTGGGTGGTCAGCAACAGCTGCGGATCGGGCTCGCCGCTGGCCAGGACTTTACTCGGCGCGTCCCACAACGCCTGGTTCCAGGCCCAGATCAGCTCGCTTCGCCAGAGGTCCAGGCGCGGATCGGTCTGGTAGGTCTTCAGTTGCTGGTAAAGCGCATGGTTCTGTCGGCGGGTCTCGTCGAGGGACGCCTGCAGCCGTTCGCGGCTCCTGGCCAGGTCGCCGGTGTCGGGCTGACTGGAGACGACTTCGGCAATGGGCTTGCTCAAGGCGCTGTTCCAGTATTGATCGAAGCTGTGCCCGAGCTGTTCAGCGACCGGGCCGATCCCCAGCAAATCGATATCGGTGAAGTTGAGCTTGGGCTCGGCATCGAAGTATTCGTCGCCAATATTGCGCCCGCCGACAATCGCCGCGCTGTTGTCAGCCAGCCACAGCTTGTTGTGCATGCGCCGGTGTTGCAGCGACAGATCAAAAAGCCGGCCCATGGCCCGCGTGACACCGGTGCTGCGGCCCAGGGCCAGGGGGTTGAACAGGCGAATCTGGATCTGCGGATGGGCGGCGAGGGTGGCGATGGTCTGATCCTGGCCATCGCTGGTGAAGTCGTCGAGCAAGATGCGAACACGCACGCCGCGGTCGGCAGCCTTGAGCAGTTCACTCACCAGCAGCCGGGTGCTGATGCCGTCATGGACGATGTAGTACTGCAAGTCGAGACTGCGTTGCGCGTTGCGGATCAGCTCGGCCCGGGCAGCGAAGGCTTCGCTGCTGTCCGAAAGCAGGCGAAAACCGGAGCGTCCCTGGTGTTCGGCCGCCTGGGCCTGGATCGAGCGGCCGAACGCCGACTCGGCCGCCGGCAATGCCTGGCTGGCCTCGCGTGGCACATTCAGGGTGGCGCAGCCGCTGATCAGCGTGACGAGTAACGCACAGAGGAGGGCGTGTCGTGGGCGCAAGACGAAGTTTCCCGCAAATGACCAGGCTCGAAGTATGGCACGGCTTTGCCGATGTTCAGCGGTCGTCGTCGGGGCATTCGGCCAGCAGCTTGATCGCCGCCGCACCGACCTTGCGCACCGCCTCTTCGACCTGAGGCGTCGGTTTGGCCGCGTAGTTCATGCGCAGGCAATTTCGGTACTTGCCCGAGGCGGAAAAGATACTGCCGACGGCGATCTGTACGCCCTGGTCGAGCAAGACCCGATTGAGCTTGAGGGTGTCGAAACTCTCCGGCAATTCCACCCACAGCATGAAGCTGCCCTGAGGGCGGCTGGCGCGGGTGCCGGCCGGAAAATAGCGACTGACCCAATCCAGCATCAGATCGCGATTGCGCTGGTATTGAGTGCGCATCCGCCGCAAATGAGGTTCGAAATGGCCGCCTTTGAGGAATTCGGCAATGGCGATCTGCGGTTGTGGCGCGGTCGAGCCGGTGCTGATGTATTTCATGTGCAGCACTCGCTCCAGGTACCGTCCCGGCGCCACCCAGCCAATGCGCAGGCCGGGGGCCAACGTCTTGGAGAACGAACTGCACAACAGCACGCGACCGTCCTCGTCGAAAGACTTGATGGTGCGGGGTCGAGGATAGGTATAGGCGAGTTCGCCATACACATCGTCTTCGATGATGGCCACGTCAAAGCGCTGGGCGAGCGTCAACAACGCGCGTTTGCGCGACTCCGGCATGATGTAGCCCAGTGGGTTGTTGCAGTTTGGCGTCAACTGTATGGCCTTGATTGGCCATTGTTCCAGAGCCAATTCCAGCGCTTCGAGGCTGATCCCGGTGAGCGGGTCGGTGGGGATTTCCAGGGCTTTCATCCCCAGGCCCTTGAGGGTCTGCATGGCCCCGTGAAAGCTCGGCGAATCCACCGCCACGATGTCACCCGGCGCACAGATTGCGCGAATGCTGGTGGACAGGGCTTCGTGGCAACCGGTGGTAATCACCAGGTCGTTGGCGCTCAACTGGCTGCCGGAGTCGAGCATCAGCCGGGCAATTTGTTCGCGCAGTTCGAGGGTGCCGTAGATGTTGTCGTAATACAGTCCGGGCATGTCCTGTCGGCGACTGATGCGCGCCAGGTTGCGCAGCAGCGGTTTCATGGTCGGCGTAGTGACGTCGGGCATGCCGCGGCCCAACTGCACCACGTCCTTGCGCGGCACGGCGCGAATCAGTTCGAGCACCTGATCCCACTGCGAAATATCCACCGGGCGCTGAGCGGGACGCCCCACTACCGGCAGCTCGGGCAGTTCGCGCCCGACCGGCACGAAATAGCCGGACTTCGGCTTGGGCCGCGCCAGTCCGCTGTCCTCCAGTACCCGATAAGCCTGTTGCACGGTGCTCAGGCTGACGCCGTGTTCAATGCTCAAGGCCCGCACCGAGGGCAGGCGGTCGCCGGGGCGGTAGAAGCCTTGTTCGATGCGGGTGCCGAGCAATTCGGCGAGGTTGACGTAAAGCGTCATGGCGCAGCCTCAGGGTGGGTACCAGTACAGATGCGTGGAAAAACCGTGATTCAGCCGGGAATTCGGAAAAACTGTATGGAAGTAATACAGCTCTATTGAATCTGTAACGGTTTTTCTGCTCCGCGCATCATGGAATCTCTGGCTACCCAAGTAAACAGGAGCATGCGAAATGAACGGCTTGAGCGATGTGCGGTTGACGTTACACAGTCAGGAACTGGAGGCAGGGCGTGAGTGGGGCATGGGTGCGCAAGCGCTGCGCAATGCCCCGTCCTGCCTGGGCCGCTGGGGCCTGTTCTGGCATCGTCTGCACACGCGCAAGACCTTGCTCGAGCTGACGCCTGAGCAGTTGCGCGATGTTGGGTTGAGCCGGGAGCAGGCGCGGGCTGAAGGCCTGAAGCCGTTCTGGCGCTTGTGATCGATCCGGTCAGACCAACTCTTTAAGGCGATGCCACAGCATGCCCAAGGCCAGCAGCGGAGAGCGCAAGTGTCGACCGCCAGGGAACGTGATGTGCGGGACCTTGGCGAACAGGTCAAAGCCGCCGCCTTGCTGGCCGCTGATGGCTTCGCCGAGCAGCTTGCCGGCCAGGTGAGTGGCATTCACCCCATGGCCTGAATACGCCTGGGCGTAATACACATTCGGTTGATCCTTGAGGCGGCCGATTTGTGGTAGGCGATTGGCGCCGATACCAATCATTCCGCCCCACTGATAGTCGATCCGCACGCTTGCCAGTTGCGGGAATACCTCGAGCATCTTTGGTCGCATATAGGCGGCGATGTCCGCCGGATCGCGGCCGGAGTAGTGACAGGCGCCGCCAAACAGCAGGCGTCGGTCCGCCGAAAGACGGTAGTAGTCCAGTGCCACACGCTGGTCGCACACTGCCATATTCTGTGGCAGGACGGCGTGTGCCTGCTCTTCACTCAAGGGCTCGGTGGCGATGATGTAGCTGCCGGCCGGAAGCACTTTGCCGCTGAGTTCCGGGTTGAGGTTATTCAGATAGGCATTGCAGCCCAGCACCAGGGTTTTGGCGCGAACCGTGCCCTGAACTGTGTGGACTTTGATCTCCTGGCCATAGTCGATGCGCGTGACAGCGGATTGTTCGAACAATCGCACGCCCAGTTGCGTGGCGGCGGCGGCTTCGCCCAGCGCGAGGTTCAGCGGGTGCAGATGGCCGGAGCCCATATCGATCAGGCCACCGACATAGCGGTCCGACCCCACCACGCTGCGCATTTCGTCAGCCTGCAGCAGGCGAGTCTCATGGCGATAGCCAAGGCTGCGCAGCTCTGCCGCGTCTTCGGCAAAACCTTCAAGGTCGCGGGGCTTGTTGGCCAGGTCGCAGTAGCCCCAGGTCAGGTCGCAGGCGATCTGGAACTGTTCGACGCGCTGGCGGACCAGGTCCACCGCTTCCAGTCCCATCAGCTTCATCTGGCGCACACCCTCGGCGCCCAGCACCGGGGCGAACTGGTCGAGGCCATGGCCGACGCCGCGAATCAATTGCCCGCCATTGCGCCCACTGGCACCCCAACCGATCTTGCGGGCTTCGAGCAGGATCACGCTGAAGCCGCGCTGGGCCAATTCGATCGCTGTGTTCAAGCCGGAAAAGCCGCCGCCGACCACGCAGACGTCAGCCAATTGTTCGCCTTGCAACACCGGATAATCCGGCTGCGCCAGGCTCGTGGCAGCGTAATAGGAGGCGGTGTGGTTGCTCGGCGCCGGTGGCTGAACGCGGACAGTCATGGGGCGATCCTGATAGTCGGGTGTTGAGTAAATTTTACGGAGCATAAGCCGGACCTTTCAGCCTGGGCAACATTGGTCGGTTGCGGCTGTATGGTGTCGTGTATTTAAGGCAAAATTCCGGCCTGTCCTATTTCGGTATTCGTTTCGATGAGCTGCAACCGCCAGACCGTCCGCACACTGCGTCAGCAGATTCCCTCATTCGAGTGTGTGCCCGGCTGCCATGATTGCTGCGGCCCGGTGACCACTTCTCCGGAAGAAATGTCGCGACTGCCGCGCAAGACCCGCGCCGAGCAGGACGCCGCCATGGACGAACTCAACTGCGTGCACCTGGGTCCTGAAGGCTGCACTGTGTATGACGAACGCCCGCTGATCTGTCGTCTGTTCGGTACTACACCGAGCCTGCCATGCCCCAACGGCCGTGGCCCTGTGGAGCTGATTCACCCGCGGGTCGAGAAACAGATTCACGCCTATATGGCCAGCACACGGCAGGTTCTGGTTTAGCGATTCGGATCAATCCGGGATCGGCAGGTTCAGGCTTTCCTTTACTTCTTCCATCACGATATAGCTCTTGGACTCACGCACGTGAGGCAGCTTGAGCAGGATGTCGCCCAGCAATTTGCGGTACGAGGCCATCTCGGAAATCCGCGCCTTTACCAGGTAATCGAAGTCGCCGGACACCAGGTGACATTCCAATACATGGGGCAATTTCAGTACGGCGCGTCGGAACTCTTCAAAGGTGTCGCCGGATTTGTAGTCGAGGCTGATCTCGACGAACACCAGCAGGCTGCCCTTGAGGTGTTGCGGGTTGAGCCGGGCGTTGTAGCCCATGATGATCCCCTCGCGCTCCAGGCGCCGCACTCGCTCGGTGCAGGGCGTGGTCGATAAACCGACCTTTTCCCCCAGTTCGGTGAACGAAATCCGTCCGTCCGCTTGCAGGATCCGCAGGATGTTGCGGTCGATCTTATCCAGCTCACGTTTGGTCTGGGTGTTGGTACGCATAGGGGATGCGCCTCCGTGAAAAGGGATTTTGCCGAGAATTGTCGCCAAATATAGGCGTTTATATAGTGAAAAGCACTGGCAAATGTTTTTTACACTGCGCCCATCAATGCTCGTACACAACACACGTCAGCGGCATGCCGCGATGAGGGATAAAAAATGCGCGTTCTGGTCTTGGGTAGCGGCGTCATCGGTACCGCCAGTGCCTACTATTTGGCTCGGGCCGGCTTTGAAGTGACGGTGGTCGACCGTCAGCCAGCCGCTGCCATGGAAACCAGTTTCGCCAACGCCGGCCAGGTATCGCCTGGGTATGCGTCGCCCTGGGCTGCACCAGGCGTACCGCTCAAAGCCATCAAATGGCTGCTGCAGCGCCACGCACCGCTGGCGATCAAGGCCACTGCCGACATCGACCAATACCTGTGGATGGCGCAGATGCTGCGCAACTGCACCGCCAATCGTTATGCGGTGAACAAGGAGCGCATGGTCCGCCTGTCCGAGTACAGCCGTGACTGCCTCGACGAACTGCGCGCCGAAACCGGGATTGCCTACGAAGGCCGCAGCCTGGGTACTACCCAGCTGTTCCGCACTCAGGCGCAACTCGATGGCGCCGCCAAGGACATCGCCGTACTCAAGGAGTCAGGCGTTCCTTTTGAGCTGCTAGACCGCGCCGGCATTGCCCGCGTCGAACCAGCCCTGGCCAGCGTCACTGACATCCTCGCCGGTGCCCTGCGCCTGCCGAACGACCAGACAGGCGACTGTCAGATCTTCACCACACGCCTCGCTGAAATGGCAGTCAAACTGGGTGTCGAATTCCGCTTCGGCCAGGATATCCAACGCCTGGATTACGCCGGTGACCGAATCAATGGCGTGATGATCGACGGCAAGCTGGAAACCGCCGACCGTTATGTCCTGGCCCTTGGCAGCTACTCGCCGCAGTTGCTCAAGCCGCTGGGCATCAAGGCCCCGGTGTATCCGCTCAAGGGTTACTCGCTGACAGTGCCGATCACCAATCCGGCCATGGCTCCGACCTCGACCATTCTCGACGAGACCTACAAGGTCGCGATCACCCGTTTCGATAACCGCATTCGGGTCGGCGGCATGGCTGAAATCGCCGGTTTTGACCTGTCGCTGAATCCGCGTCGACGCGAAACGCTGGAGATGATCGTCAACGATCTCTATCCTCAGGGCGGTGACTTGGCCCAGGCGAGCTTCTGGACCGGCCTGCGTCCGACCACCCCGGATGGCACGCCCATCGTCGGTGCGACGCCGTTCAAGAACCTGTTCCTGAACACCGGTCACGGCACACTGGGTTGGACCATGGCCTGCGGCTCCGGCCGCCTGCTGGCAGATCTGATGGCGAAGAAGACTCCGCAAATCAGCGCCGAAGGCCTCGATATTTCTCGTTACAGCAACAGCAACCAGGAGGCTGCAAAACATGTCAATCCAGCGCCAGCTCACCAATGAGCGTTTGAGCCAGATCGTCGTCCACAGCGGTACCGTCTATCTGGCGGGCCAGGTCGGCGACGACATGAGTGCCGGAGTTGCGCAGCAGACTCGTGAAACCCTCGCCAACATCGAGCGTTTGCTGGATCTGGCGGGTACCGACAAAACCCGCCTGCTGTCGGCAACCATCTACCTGAAAGACATTGATGCCGACTTCGAAGGCATGAACAGTATCTGGGACAGCTGGCTGCCACACGGCGTTGCCCCGGCCCGGGCGACGGTTGAAGCCAAGCTCTGTGAGCCGGAAATCCTGGTCGAAATCTCGATCGTGGCTGCTCTGCCTTAAATACTCCCTCTCCCGGCGCTCATGGCGATTCACGCTGCCAGCCAGCGCCGGTTTTTTATTCCCCGTCCACCGCCTGGAAGCCTGCCGCCATGCGTCCTGCTCGCGCCCTGATTGATCTTCAAGCCCTGCGTCACAACTACCAACTGGCTCGTGAAAGCTCGGGGGCTCGCGCGCTCGCCGTGATCAAGGCCGACGCCTACGGCCATGGTGCCGTGCGCTGTGCCCAGGCTCTGGAAGCCGAGGCCGATGGTTTCGCCGTGGCGTGCATCGAAGAGGCCCTGGAGCTGCGCGCTGCCGGCATTCGCGCACCGATTCTGCTGCTGGAAGGTTTCTTTGAGGCCGATGAGTTGGCGTTGATCGTCGAGCACGACCTATGGTGTGTGGTGCACGCCCTTTGGCAACTCGAGGCGATTGAGCAAGCAACGTTGGGCAAGCCGATCACCGTCTGGCTCAAGCTCGACTCGGGCATGCACCGCGTTGGCCTGCACCCGGCGGATTATCAGGCGGCGTACCAACGGCTGCTGGCCAGTGGCAAGGTGGCCAAAATTGTCCTGATGAGCCACTTCGCCCGCGCTGATGAACTCAACAGCAGCAGCGCCAGCGAGCAAGTGGCGGTGTTCGAGGCGGCGCGCCAAGGGCTGTCAGCCCAAGTTAGCCTGCGCAACTCGCCGGCGCTGCTGGGTTGGCCACAGGTGCCCAGCGACTGGGTGCGTCCGGGGATCATGCTGTATGGTGCGACCCCGTTTGAAGAAGCCAACGCCCTGGCGGCGCGCTTGCAACCGGTGATGACCCTGGAATCGAAAGTGATCAGCGTGCGCGAGCTGCCAGCCGGCGAGCCTGTGGGTTACGGCGCCAGGTTCATTACGCCAAAGCCGATGCGCATTGGTGTGGTCGCCATGGGCTATGCCGATGGCTATCCGCGTCAGGCACCTACCGGCACGCCGGTACTGGTCGCCGGCCAGCGCAGTCAGTTGCTGGGCCGGGTTTCGATGGACATGCTGTGCATCGATCTGACCGACGTGCCGCAGGCCGGTCTTGGCTCGACCGTCGAGTTGTGGGGCAAAAACATCCTCGCCAGCGATGTAGCAATGGCTGCGGGCACCATTCCTTATCAGATCTTCTGCAACCTGCGTCGGGTGCCGCGCCTCTATTCAGAGGGCTGACGGGGCAGGCGGCAACGCTGCGATCGATAAGCCGAACAGGACTCGGGCTCAAGTGTTGTAAATACTGAACGCTGTCGCCATGATAACGCTCACTATCTACATAACCTGAATCCTGGGAGGCTAATGCATTGGACGTCGGCGAACGACTGCAATCGATCCGTAAACTGAAAGGTCTGTCCCAGCGCGAACTCGCCAAACGTGCGGGCGTGACTAACAGCACCATTTCGATGATCGAGAAAAACAGCGTCAGCCCCTCCATCAGTTCGCTGAGGAAGGTGCTTGGCGGCATCCCCATGTCCATGGTCGAGTTCTTTTCCGAGGAGATCCTCCAGGAAAACCCGACGCAGATCGTCTATAAAGCCAATGAGCTGATTGATATCTCCGATGGTGCCGTGACCATGAAACTGGTGGGCAGGGCGCATCCGAGCCGGGCCATCGCGTTTCTTAGTGAAATCTATCCGCCGGGTGCCGATACCGGTGAAGAGATGCTCACCCATGACGGCGAGGAAACCGGGATTTTGCTGGAGGGTCGCCTGGAATTGGTGGTCGGCCTTGAGACATTTATCCTCGAAGCCGGTGACAGCTACTACTTTGAAAGCACCAAGCCCCATCGATTTCGTAATCCCTTTGATGCTCCGGCGCGACTAATCAGCGCAGCTACACCGGCGAATTTCTAGGAAAAGAGGCGTCAGCCGAGGTTTTGTGAGGCGCCCAAGCTGTTTTTCGCCAGGTCTTAATACCCCTAGGACTTTAGGGTTGTTTCAGACTGGCGGGCTAACCGTTATACTTGCGCCCGCCCGCGAAACCGTGGCCGTGGGCGTGACTAGCCACCATTGAGGGTGTACGCGTGAATCTAATTATGAAAATGCTGGCCGCACCAGCAACCGTATTGGCCCTATGGGCAGCCAGCGCTCAAGCTGCAACCAACGACGATATTGCCAAACGCCTTGAACCCGTCGGCCAGGTCTGTGTACAAGGTCAAGAGTGCAAGGGGATGGAAGTCGCTGCTTCGGCAGGCGGCGGTGGGGCGAAAACCCCTGACGAGATCATTGCCAAACATTGCAACGCTTGCCACGGCAGCGGCCTGTTGGGCGCACCGAAAATCGGTGACACCGCAGCCTGGAAAGAGCGCGCCGATCACCAGGGCGGCCTTGACGGCATCCTGGCCAAGGCCATCACCGGTATTAACGCGATGCCACCTAAAGGCACATGCGCCGATTGCTCCGATGACGACCTCAAAGGTGCAATCCAGAAGATGTCTGGCTTGAAATAAGCGCCCATCTTCAGCGAAAAAGCCGCTTGCGAGCGGTTTTTTTGTGACTGAGATTTGACCCGCAAGGCTGGTCATGACGAGCAGGAGACGGCAAGCTCCAGTGACCGCAACTCATGGACAGGTCGGGAGGCTCTGATGGTGCAGTCGGTTTCAATCGAACAGGCAGTGGAAGATGTGCTCGCGCGGTTACCCGCACACATTCACCTGGGAATGCCCCTGGGGCTGGGTAAACCCAACCGTTTCGTCAACGCGCTCTACCAGCGCATTGCGCAGTTGCCCGAGCGCCAGCTGACGATCTACACCGCCCTGAGCCTCGGGCGCCCGTCTTTGGGCGATGGCTTGCAGCGGCGCTTCCTCGAGCCCTTCGTCGAGCGGGTATTTGGTGACTACCCGGAGCTGGACTACCTCGCCGACCTGCACAAAGACAGCCTGGCGCCGAATATCCGTATTCAGCAATTTTTCCTGCAGCCCGGCAGCCTGCTGCACAGTGCGGCGGCGCAGCAAGACTACGTCAGCAGTAACTACAGCCACGCTGCCCGGGACATCAATGCAGCAGGCCTGAACCTGATTGCGCAACTGGTTGCCCATGATCCGCAACAACCGGAACGTCTGAGCCTGAGCTGCAACCCGGATATCACCCTCGACCTGCTGCCGATGATCGCCAAGCGCCGAGCAGCGGGCGAAACCATCCTGCTGCTCGGCCAGGTGCACAGCGATCTGCCGTATATGCCTGGCGATTCGGAAGTCGAACGCAGCGCATTCGAGTGGCTGATCAATGAGGAGGAGGGCAGCACACTGTTTTCCACGCCCAACATGCCCGTGGGTTTTCAGGACCATTTTATTGGCCTGCATGCCAGCACCCTGGTGCGTGACGGCGGCACCTTGCAGATCGGCATCGGCTCCATGGGCGATGCACTGACCGCCGCCTTGCTGGCGCGCCAGGCGGATAACGAGACCTATCGTGCCTTGTTGACGGATCTCGACGCCCATTACTGGGCGCCACTGATCAGCCGAGAAGGCGGCATCGAGCCTTTCGCCCAGGGCCTTTACGGCTGCAGCGAAATGTTCGTCAACGGCCTGCTGGCGCTGGCCGACGCTGGTATTGTGCGGCGCAAGGTCTACCCCAGCGTGGAGCTGCAACATCAAGCCAACGCTGGGACGTTGGATGAGGTGAACAGCCAGGGTGGTGTGTCGATCCACGGTGGGTTCTTTCTCGGCCCGCGGAGTTTCTACCAGCGCCTGAGCGAGCTGCCCCACAGCAAGCGCGCCGAATTCAACATGACCGCTATCAGTTTCATCAACGAACTGTACGGTCAGGAGGAACTCAAGCGTCTTCAGCGTCGCGATGCGCGCTTCATCAACAGCGCCTTCACCATGACCTTATTGGGTGCCGGGGTGGCCGACCAGCTGGAAGATGGACGAGTGCTCAGCGGAGTAGGCGGGCAATACAATTTCGTTGCCCAAGGCCACGCCCTTGAAGGCGCGCGCTCGATCCTGATCCTGCGCAGCTACCGCGAATCCGGCGGCGAGGTCAGTTCCAACATCGTCTGGCAGTACGGCCATTGCACGATCCCACGCCACCTGCGCGACATCGTGATTACCGAGTACGGCATCGCCGACCTGCGCGGCAAGACCGACGCCAAGGTCATTGAAGCGCTGCTCAACATCAGCGACTCGCGTTTCCAGCCAGGCTTGATCGAGCAGGCGCAGAAGGCCGGCAAGCTGCCCATGGATTTCAGTCTTGAGCCGCGATTCACTGACAACAGTCCGCAGCGCTTGCAGGCAATTGCCGCACGGCATTCGCGATTGTTTGCGGAGTATCCGCTGGGCAGCGATTTTTCGGCTGAGGAGCGGGATTTATTGCGGGCGCTGAACTGGCTGAAAAGCAAATTCAAACTCACCGAGATCGTGCAATTGGGCAAGGCTGCGCTGGACGCGCCGGAGCCTGGTGAATACCCGCTGCACCTGGAGCGGATGCAACTGACCAGCCCGCAGGGGCTGAAAGAGGAGCTGTATCAGCGATTGTTGCTCACCGGCTTGAAAGCCACAGCTCCTACAGGGGATAGCAGTGTCAGTCGATGAAGGTCACAACCCCGCCTTCCAGGGACTTGACCCGGGCCAGCGATTCGACGCGATAACCCTGTGCATCCAGTTCGGCGCGGCCACCCTGGAACGACTTCTCGATCACGATGCCCAGGCCGGCGACGGTGGCACCAGCTTGCTTGATGATCGAGATCAGTGCCTGGGATGCCTTGCCGTTGGCCAGGAAGTCATCGATGACCAGCACGCGGTCGCTGCTGGTCAGGTGGCGCGGGGAGATCGCCACGGTGCTTTCGACTTTCTTGGTGAACGAGTAAACAGTGGCCGACAGCAGGTTTTCCGTCAGGGTCAGGGACTGTTGCTTGCGGGCGAAAATCACCGGCACGCCGAGGTTCAGACCAGTCATGATCGCCGGGGCGATACCCGAGGCTTCGATGGTGACGATCTTGGTGATCCCCGAATCCTTGAACAGCGTAGCGAACTCGTCGCCGATCAGCTTCATCAGGGCCGGGTCGATCTGGTGGTTCAGAAAGGCGTCGACTTTCAGGACCTGGTCGGAAAGCACGATGCCTTCTTCGCGAATTTTCTTGTGCAGTGCTTCCACAACAGCTTCCTCGGTTGGCGCAACGGGCGCCGAAAGTAGATTAAAAAGTAGTCGATTCTAGCGCTTTAACATCGCGCGTATATCTGCCAGTGCGCTATTGCCGCGCACGGCTTTGACTTCAGTCGGTGTGTCGTCGTTGCCTTCCCAGGCCAAGTCGTCCGGCGGCAGCTCATCGAGGAACCGGCTCGGCGAGCAATCGATGATTTCGCCGTACTGCTTGCGCTTGGCGGCAAAGGTGAAGGCCAGGGTCTGACGCGCACGGGTAATGCCGACGTAGGCCAGGCGCCGTTCTTCTTCGATGGTATCGGCTTCGATGCTGGAACGGTGCGGGAGGATTTCCTCTTCCATGCCCATGATGAACACGTAGGGAAACTCCAGTCCCTTGGACGCATGCAGGGTCATCATCTGCACGCCTTCGGCGCCGTCCTCTTCTTCCTGCTGACGTTCGAGCATGTCGCGCAACACCAGCTTGCCAATCGCATCCTCGACGGTCATTTCGCCGTCTTCGTCCTTCTCCAGAGTGTTCTTCAACGCCTCGATCAGGAACCAGACGTTGCTCATCCGGTAATCGGCGGCCTTGTCGCTGGAGCTGTTGGTGCGCAGCCAGTTCTCGTAGTCGATGTCCATGACCATGCTGCGCAGGGCCGAGATCGGGTCTTCGCCGGCGCATTGCTCGCGGACCCTGTCCATGAAGCGCTTGAAGCGTGACAGCCGATCAGTGAAGCGGTTGTCCAGATGCTCACCGAGGCCGATTTCATCGGTGGCGGCATACATCGAGATCTTGCGTTCGGTGGCGTAGTTACCGAGCTTTTCCAGGGTCGTCGAACCGATCTCGCGGCGTGGGACGTTGATCACCCGCAGGAAGGCGTTGTCGTCATCCGGGTTCACGATCAGCCGGAAGTAGGCCATCAGGTCCTTGACCTCCTGGCGTCCGAAAAAGCTGTTGCCACCGGAAAGACGGTACGGCACTTGGTGATGCTGCAGCTTCAGCTCGATCAGTTTGGCCTGGTAGTTGCCCCGGTAGAGAATCGCGAAATCGCTGTAGGGGCGGTCGGTACGCAGGTGCAGGCTGAGGATTTCCACGGCCACGCGCTCGGCCTCGGCGTCTTCGTTGCGGCAGCGAATAACGCGGATCTCGTCGCCATGGCCCATCTCGCTCCACAATTGTTTTTCAAACTCGTGGGGGTTGTTCGAAATCAGCACGTTGGCGCAGCGCAGGATGCGGCTGGTAGAGCGATAGTTTTGCTCCAGCATCACCACTTTCAAGGACGGATAGTCCTCCTTGAGCAGCATCAGGTTTTCCGGGCGTGCGCCACGCCAGGCGTAGATCGACTGATCGTCGTCACCCACCACGGTGAACTGGTTGCGCTTGCCGATCAGCAACTTCACCAGCAAGTACTGGCTAGCGTTGGTGTCCTGGTATTCGTCCACCAGCAGGTAGCGGACCTTGTTCTGCCACTTTTCGAGAATGTCGGCGTGTTCCTGGAACAGCTTCACCGGCAGCAGGATCAGGTCGTCGAAATCCACCGCGTTGAACGCCTTGAGCGTGCGCTGGTAGTGGGTGTAGACGATGGCGGCAGTCTGCTCTTTGGGATTGCGCGCATTTTCCAGGGCTTCGGGCGGCAGGATCAGGTCGTTTTTCCAGGCGCCGATCATGTTCTTGATTTCGTCGACGCCATCGTCGCCCGAATATTCCTTCTGCATGATGTCGGTCATCAGGGCCTTGACGTCGGTCTCGTCGAAAATCGAGAAACCGGGCTTGTAGCCCAGGCGCACATGCTCCTTGCGGATGATGTTCAGGCCCAGATTGTGGAAGGTACACACAGTCAGGCCGCGGCCTTCGCCACCCTTGAGCAGCGTGCCCACCCGCTCCTTCATTTCGCGTGCGGCCTTGTTGGTAAAGGTCATGGCGACAATGTACTGGGCGCGGATGCCACAGTTCTGGATCAGGTGGGCAATCTTGCGGGTGATCACGCTGGTCTTGCCGGAGCCAGCACCGGCGAGCACCAAAAGAGGGCCGCCGACGTAGCTCACGGCTTCTTGCTGCCGGGGATTGAGTCGGGACATGAGGTTAAAAAGGAGTCATTGGCGAAAAGGGCGGGCATTTTAACAGGAAGCAAGGATTCTGCCGCCTCTCTCCGACTTGTGACGTAGCACTCGATCTAAATTTGCCGGTTTTGTTACTTTCGCGCAGGATGCGTGCTGGATTTGCGGCTAATGTTCGATCCGAAGCGCTACGTACGTTTGGTATTCGTTGGCATTGGCCATTGCTCCAACGCGCGTCATATTCCAGTTGCCACCCTCTTTGCAGAGTCTAGGGAGCTAGCTTGTCTACGCCTGTCGAACCCTTGCGCTTGCTGCTGCTGGCTGAAGAGCCTGCATGGGCGGCGTTGTTGCGCGAGTGTCTGGCCCCCATGGGGAGCTCGGCTGTATTGATCAGTGCGCCGACCTGGGAGTCGGTGAGCAGTCTGTTTACCGACAACCGCAGCGCGGTACTGCTGACCGTTCCTTCCCTGCAACCGGAGCCGGGTCGGTGCAATCTGCCCACTGTCCTGTTGCTCGAACAGGAACCTGTTGCGACGCCCGACGGTGTCAGCGACTGGCTGGTTAGCGATCTCCTCGACAGCAATGTCCTGCGCCGTTGCCTGCGTCATGTGCGTGAGCGCGGGCTGCTGGAAAACACCTTGCAACGCCTGGCCGAACAGGACCCGCTTACCGGCATCGCCAATCGCCAGGGCTTTCAGACGTTGCTGGCCGCACGCCTGGCGGAAAACGAAGGGCGTGGCCTGGCGCTTGGGCACCTTGACCTCGATAACTTCCGGTACGCCAACGATGCCCTCGGCCATCAGGCCGGCGATCGCCTGATTCTGCAAGTCGTCTCGCGGCTCAAGAGCCAACTGGAGGCCGGCGATCAGTTGGCACGCTTGGGCAGCGACGAATTTGCCTTGTTGATCGATACCCGGCGCGCGCCGCAGCGGGCCGAGTGGATGGCCGAACGCATCACGGAAGTGCTGTCCGAACCTTATTGGGTGGACGGCGAGAGCCTGCTGCTCGGCGCCAGCCTGGGCATCGCCCATGCGCGGGCCCAGGCCGGCGCCGACCCACTGATGTGGCATGCGCACATAGCCATGCAGCAGGCGAAGAGCACCCAGGGTTGCACCTTTCATATTTTCAACGAGCGGATCAATCGCAACGCCCGCAGCATGGCCGATTTGGAAAGCGAGTTGCGCCGCGCCTTGCGTCGGGATGAACTGGAACTGCACTACCAGCCGCGCCTGGACCTGCACGACGGACAAATTGTCGGCCTGGAGGCCCTGGTGCGTTGGCGGCATGCCGAGCGCGGCCTGCTACCACCCAGTGAGTTCGTGCCGCTGGCCGAGCAGAGCGGGCTGATCGTGCCGCTGGGTTACTGGGTGATCTCCCGGGCATTGCGCGACATGCAGGCGCTGCGCGAACGTGGCCTGCCGCCGTTGCACATGGCGGTGAACCTGTCGTTCCGCCAGTTCCAGGACAGCCAACTGTTGTCGACCTTGAGCCGGCTGATTGCCGAGCGTGGAGTCGATGCGCAATGGCTGGAGTTCGAACTCACTGAAACCGCTGTGATGCGCCGCAGTGACCTGGTGCAGCAGACCATGGATGCCCTGGGGCGGCTGGGGGTGCGTTTTTCCCTCGACGACTTCGGCACCGGATTTTCTTCGTTCGTGCACCTCAACAGCCTGCCGATCGCCCTGTTGAAGATCGACAAGAGTTTTGTCGGCGGCATGGAGTTGCGTGAAGAAAACCGCAAGTTGGTGCATGCGATGATCAACCTGGCGCATAACCTTCATCTGCAGGTGGTCGCCGAAGGTGTGGAAACCCCGGAGCAGCTCGCCTTGCTGCGCGGGTTCGGTTGCGATCAGGTACAGGGTTACCTGATCAGCAAACCGTTGCCACTCGCGGAACTGGTGGAGTATTTGACGTTCGGCAGCAGCCAGCAGGCGCTGGTCGAACGGGTCTAGTCCGCCTGAGTCATCCTGAAACCGGCCTGGACTGACGGCTCCTGGCGGATCATCCGTTGCATCTTCCACTCGAATGCCAGGGTCAGGCTGACAGCCGCGCAGGCCAGGCCCAGCGCCAGCCCCCACCAGACGCCGGTAGGCCCCCAGGCGAGATGAAACGCCATCCACCAGGCCGCCGGTGCACCAATCAGCCAGTAGCAACCCAGACCCACGAGAAAGGTGGTCTTGGCGTCCTTCAGCCCGCGGATGCAGCCCATGGCGATGGTTTGTACGCCATCGAACAGCTCGAACCATGCGGCCACCGCAAGAAGGCTCACTGCCAGGGCGATCACTTGGGCAAACGCCGGGTCGTCGTGATCGAGGAACAAGCCCACCAGTTGATTCGGCAGCAGCCAGAACACCATGGCGAAACCCAGCATCAGCAACGCGCCAAAGCCAATGCCGACCCGCCCGGCCAGGCGCGCGTCGAGCAATTGCCCTGCGCCATAGTGCTGGCCGATGCGCATGGTGATCGCATAAGACATGCCTGCGGGCACCATGAATGCCACCGAAACAATTTGCAGGGCGATCTGATGGGCGCCGAGCTGGGTACTGCCCATGGTGCCCATGCACAAGGCTGCGAAGGCGAACAGGCCGACCTCCACCGCATAAGTGCCGCCAATAGGCAGGCCCAGGCGCCACAGCTCGCGCAGGTACTGGCCATTGAGCCGTGACAGGCCCTTGCGCAACGGATAGGCCGCGTACGCCGGATGCCGATGAATGTGCCAAGCCAGGCCCAACGCCATGCAGCTGGCAACGATAGCGGTGACCAGGCCGATGCCCACCAAGCCCATTTTCGGCAGGCCGAACATCCCGGTTATCAGCGCGTAGTTCAGTACAAAGTTGGCCACGGTGCCGATCACGCTGATCACCATCACCGGAGCTGCCCGGCCAATGGCGCTGGTGAAGCCGCGCAATGCCATGAACGTCAGGTAACCGGGCAGGGCGAATGGCAGGATCGTCAGGAACTGGCCGGCCATGGTGACGTTGCTTTCGGTTTGCCCGAACAGCAACAACACCGGCTTGAGGTTCCACAGCAGCAGGCCTGCCACCACGGCCATCAGGCACGCCAGCCAGATCCCGGCCTGGGTCAGCCGTGCGGCACCGATGATGTCACCCGCACCGTGACGGATTGATACCAGGGTGCCGACAGCGGCAATCACGCCGATACAGAAAATCGACACGAACGAGTAACTCGCTGCGCCCAGACCACCCCCTGCCAGCGCTTCGGGGCTGATTTTGGCCATCATCAGGGTGTCTGTGAGGACCATCAGCATGTGCGCCAACTGCGAGGCAATCAACGGCCCCGCCAGCCGCATGATGGCTCGCAGTTCGGTACGTGCTGGATGCTGCATGATCATCACGCTCGTCTTCCATGAAGGGGTGGGAGCCGATGATTTTCGGCGCTTGCAGGCAATTGCACAAAAGGATAAAAACGATTGCTCGCATGATTAAAACTCATGCTGTTTATCGGGCTCGCCGTCTGCGCTATAGGAATTTTCCTGATGTCTCGTCGTCTTCCTCCGCTTTATGCCCTGCGCGCCTTCGAGGCTGCGGCGCGTCACAGCTCGTTCACCCGTGCGGCCGAGGAGTTGTCCATTACTCAAAGCGCGGTGAGCCGGCACATTCGTACGCTGGAAGAGCATTTTGCCTGCCGATTGTTTCTGCGCAGTGGACGTCATTTGCAATTGACTGAATCCGCTCGGCTATTGCTGCCTGGCGTGCGCGAAGGGTTTGGCGCGCTGGAACGCGCCTGTAACACCTTGCGCGCCGAAGACGACATCCTGCGCATGAAAGCCCCTTCGACCCTGACCATGCGCTGGCTGCTGGCGCGTCTGAGTCGGTTTCGCCACCTGCAGCCTGGCAATGAGGTGCAGTTGACCAGCGCCTGGATGGACGTCGATTCGGTGGACTTCAATCACGAACCGTTCGATTGCGCAGTCTTGCTCAGTAATGGGCATTTCCCCCCTGACTGGGAGGCCAGCTTGTTGTTTCCCGAATTGTTGATTCCGGTGGGTGCGCCGAATCTGCTCAACGATCAGCCCTGGGATGTCGAGCGCCTGATCGACGCTGAACTGCTCCACCCCACGCCCGATCGCCGTGACTGGCGCAGTTGGCTGGAGCGCATGGGGCTGTCCGAACAGGTATCGCTAAGGGGTGGGCAGGTGTTCGATACCCTGGAGTTGGGGATGATTGCTGCGGCACGGGGGTATGGCGTGTCGATGGGCGATCTGTTGATGGTGGCCGAGGATGTGGCGCAAGGGCGTCTCAGCCTGCCCTGGCCGACCACCGTGGCGAGTGGCTTGAATTACTACCTGGTATGGCCAAAGACTCGTCCGGGCGGAGAGCGCCTGCGTCGACTCAGTGATTTTCTGCAGGCCGAGGTAGCCGCGATGGAGCTGCCGAACGTCGAGCGTCTCGATCACTGATTCGCTGGTCGGTATTGCAGCGCTTCGGCCAGGTGCTCGCGGCTGATGGTGTCGGCTTGCTCAAGGTCCGCCAGAGTCCGCGACACCTTGAGCAGCCGGTGCGCAGCCCTCAGCGACAAGGTCAACCGCTCGCAGGCGTTTTCCAGCCAGCTTTCGTCAGTTGTGGATAACTTGCAGTGGCTTTTCAGGCCCGGCAGATCGAGAAAGGCATTGGCGCAGCCTTGGCGCTGCTGTTGGATTTCACGGGCCTGGGCGACCCGCTCGGCGGCGCTCGCGCTGCTGTCACCGGGCGCTACGGCAGGGTTTAGCGCGGTCGCCTCGCGGGCGACGGTCAGGTGCAAATCGATGCGGTCGAGCAAAGGGCCGGAGAGTTTGTTGCGGTAGCGCTGGACCATATCGGGCGTGCAGGAACAGCGGCCGCTGGGCTCGCCGAGATAACCGCAGGGACAGGGATTCATCGCTGCGACCAATTGGAAGCGTGCCGGAAATCGTACGCGGTCGCGGGCTCGAGAAATCACAATGTACCCGGATTCCATGGGCTCGCGCAGGACCTCCAGAACCTTGCGATCGAACTCCGGAAGCTCGTCCAGAAACAGTACACCGTGATGGGCCAAGGTAATTTCCCCGGGCTGGGGCTTAGAGCTGCCGCCCACCAGCGCCGGTCCGGAAGCCGAGTGGTGCGGTTGTCGAAAAGGCCGCTGCGGCCAATGGCTCAAGGGCATGCAGCTGGCAACTGACTGGATTGCCGCGACCTCCAGTGCCTCGCCTTCGGTCAGGGGTGGCAGCAGCCCCGGCAGACGACTGGCCAGCAAGGTCTTCCCGGTGCCTGGCGGTCCACAGAACAACAGGTTATGTGCACCTGCCGCCGCAACCAGCAGGGCCCGCTTGGCGCCGGCCTGGCCTTGTACTTCGCTGAGGTCGGGATAGGGTTTGCTGGCATGCAGCAAGCCATCGGAGGCATAAGGTTCGATGGGCGTGTGCCCGTTGAAATGCGCCACCGCCTCGAGCAGGTGATGCACCGCGATCACCTTCAGTCCGGAAGCCAGGCATGCTTCCTCGGCATTGGCCCAGGGCACCACCAGGCTGCGTCCGGCCTGACGCGCCGCGAGTGCCGCCGGGAGCACACCGCGAACCGCCCGGACCTCGCCGGACAACGCCAGCTCACCCAGGCACTCGACGTCATCCAGGGTCAGGGTCGGGACTTGCACACTGGCAGAGAGGATCCCCAGGGCAATCGCCAGATCGAACCGGCCGCCGTCCTTGGGCAGGTCGGCGGGTGCGAGATTCAGGGTGATGCGCCGTGCGGGAAATTGCAGTCCGGAATTGATGATCGCACTGCGCACCCGGTCCTTGCTTTCCTTCACCGCCGCTTCGGGCAAGCCGACCATCGTCAGCGACGGCAAGCCATTGGCCAGATGCACTTCAACAGTAACGGCAGGCGCCTCGACACCGACCTGGGCGCGGCTGTGGACGATGGATAGGGACATGATCATTCCTTGAACGAGAGAGCCGCTTCCTGCGGTTGTTCAAGGGTAGATGGGCAATGGTGTTTTAGCGCCCGGTGGCGGGCGCGAAACCTTCGCAGAATATTGCAGGTAGAGGTATTACTCGGCGTTCGGATTGAGTCTGGCTTCGAGCTCCGCCACTTTCGCTTCAAGACTCTCCAGCCGCGCCCGGGTGCGCGCCAGCACGACCATCTGGCTGTCGAACTCTTCCCGGCTTACCAGGTCCAGCTTGCTGAAGCCGCTTTGCAGCAGGGCTTTGAACTGGCTTTCGATTTCGCTTTTCGGCAACGGCGTATCGCCGCTGAACAGGCGGGAGGCATGGCCGCTGAGGGCGTCGAGCAGGTCTTTGGGTGCAAGCATGGGAGAGAGGTCCTTAAAACGGATGGCGGGCAGTGTAACACGCAGCTTCGTGGCTCATTGATGCGGCTGCCTGCGCACGCTTTTCGCGCATTCTGCCGTCCGTCGGCGCACCGTTATTGTGCGTAACGCCAGTCCGAATCCTGCGTATTCGCGGGCTTTGACGGTTAAGAGATTGAAATCACGCGCTTTTCAGGACATGGCAAGCTTTCTGCTAAGACCACTGTGACCCCTGCACTGATGCAGTCGCTGTGACGAACGCAGTGCGGCAGGCGAAACGGGGAGTTTCGCCGGCAGCGGTTAACTGGTGTCAGTCGGGCGGGTACGGCCGACGATGCGTTACAAAGCCAGGCACTGCGCTTAGACTTGAGTCGGGTTTGTTTTCCTGGGGCAAGTCCACCTATTCGGGAGAGAGTTTTCATGAAGCTAGTCACTGCCATCATCAAGCCGTTCAAATTGGATGACGTACGCGAGTCGTTGTCAGAGATCGGCGTGCAGGGCATTACCGTCACTGAGGTCAAAGGCTTCGGTCGGCAGAAGGGTCACACCGAGCTGTATCGCGGCGCGGAATACGTGGTCGATTTCCTGCCCAAGGTGAAGATCGATGTCGCCATTGACGACAAGGATCTTGATCGGGTTATCGAGGCGATAACCAAGGCGGCCAACACCGGCAAGATTGGTGACGGCAAGATCTTCGTGGTCAATCTGGAACAGGCGATTCGCATCCGTACCGGCGAAACCGATACCGACGCAATCTAAGCCGCCACAAACCCAACGCCCCAGGAGAAAACAATATGACTCTGCGTAAATTCGCAGGGCTAGGAGCCCTGTTGTCCATCGTAATGCCCAGCCTGGCCATGGCGGCAGACGAAGTGGCGGCCCCAGTCCTCAACTCCGGCGACACTGCATGGATGTTGACCTCGACAGCCCTCGTGCTGTTCATGACCATTCCCGGCCTGGCTTTGTTCTACGCCGGTATGGTGCGCTCGAAAAACGTTCTTTCCGTGATGATGCAGTGCTTCGCCATTACCGGGTTGATCAGTGTTCTGTGGGTCATTTATGGCTACAGTATCGCGTTCGATACCACGGGTATGGAGCAGGGCGTCGTCAACTTCAACTCGTTCTTTGGCGGCATGGGCAAGGCGTTTCTCGCCGGTGTCACACCAGCGAGTCTGACTGGCCCGGCGGCGCTGTTCCCCGAGGCGGTATTCATCACCTTCCAGATGACCTTCGCGATCATCACTCCGGCGCTGATCGTCGGTGCTTTCGCCGAGCGCATGAAATTCTCCGCGATGCTGGTCTTCATGGGTATCTGGTTCACCCTGGTCTACGCACCTATTGCGCACATGGTCTGGTCCGGCAACGGCGGCCTGATGTGGGACTGGGGCGTGCTGGACTTCGCTGGCGGCACTGTAGTGCACATCAACGCCGGTATCGCTGGCCTGGTTTGCTGCCTGGTGCTGGGCAAGCGTAAAGGCTTCCCGACCACGCCGATGGCTCCGCATAACCTGGGTTACACCCTGATGGGCGCGGCGATGTTGTGGGTCGGCTGGTTTGGTTTCAACGCCGGTTCCGCCGCTGCGGCCAACGGCACTGCGGGCATGGCGATGCTGGTCACCCAGATCGCAACCGCTGCTGCAGCCCTGGGCTGGATGCTGGCCGAGTGGTTGACCCATGGTAAGCCAAGCGCACTGGGTATTGCCTCGGGCGTGGTAGCCGGCCTGGTAGCGATCACTCCAGCGGCAGGCACCGTGGGCCCAATGGGCGCTCTGGTGATCGGTCTGTCGGCGGGCGTGGTGTGCTTCTTCTGCGCCACCACCCTGAAACGCAAAATGGGTTACGACGATTCCCTCGACGCCTTCGGCGTGCACGGTATCGGCGGCATCCTCGGCGCGATCCTGACCGGTGTCTTCGCAGCACCGGCCCTGGGCGGTTTCGGCACTGTGACTGACATCGCCGCACAAGTCTGGATTCAGTGCAAAGGCGTAGGTTTCACGGTGATCTACACCGGTATCGTTACCTACATCATCCTCAAGGTGCTGGATGCCGTCATGGGTCTGCGTGTCACCGAGGAGGAAGAGGCAGTCGGCCTGGACCTGGCTCAACACAACGAGCGCGGCTACAACTTGTAAGCTGGCGCCAGAAAAAACTTGCCCGGCTTGCCGGGCATTTTTTTGTCCGGAATATTTCACTGCAGAGCTGGCTGAAAGGATTTTTCCTGGACCTTTACCGGGGTTTCTACTGCAGGTTTTTGTAGGGGCGATGGCTTACAGCAACGAAGGAATATTAGGGTCTTTGTTTTTTTCCAGAGCGCGCTAGAATGCGCCCCGAACGTGCGGAGAACTGTATGTGGCAACAGACTCTGATAACCCTGCGGGCCAGGCCTCGGGGCTTTCATCTGGTAACGGACGAGTTACTCGCCGGCTTGCCTGAACTCAAGGCATTCCGGGTCGGTCTGGTGCATTTGTGGCTGCAGCATACCTCGGCGTCGTTGACCATCAACGAGAACGCCGATCTGGCGGTCCGTCGCGACTTCGAACGGTTCTTCAATCGGCTGATCCCACAAGGCGCAGCCGGCTATGAACATAACGACGAAGGCCTGGACGACCTCCCGGCGCACTTCAAGGCCAGTTTGCTAGGCTGTCAGTTGAGTTTGCCCATCACGGCGGGCCGATTGGCGTTAGGCAGCTGGCAAGGTGTTTATCTGGGCAAGCACCGCGATCATGGCGGTGCTCGCAAAGTCCTCGTCACCCTGCACGGTGAAGGGGCATAACCACTGGTTACCGGTGGATGTTGAATTTTTTCTGGCAGTCGTCGACAGGCGACCAGGCTGGGCTATAACTAATCTGCTTTTCGCAAGTCATGAGGTAGAACATGAGCGACGATGATCTGGAAAACGACGACCTCGAAGTAGGCGACGAAGACGAGACCGAAGAAGGCCTTGAAGCGGCAGCCGAAGACGTTGCCGACGACGATGGCGGTGATGACACGCCGGCCCCGACCGCCAAGGGCAAGGCCAAGGCCGCGGTGTCGGTAGACGAGCTGCCGAGTGTCGAAGCCAAGAACAAAGAGCGTGATGCTCTGGCCCGCGCGATGGAAGAGTTCCTGGCCAAAGGTGGCAAGGTTCAGGAAGTCGAGGCCAACGTGGTGGCGGATCCGCCAAAGAAGCCTGATAACAAGTACGGCAGCCGTCCTATCTAAGGACTGCTCCTTGCTTGCTGAAAAAGCCCGCCGTCGCTGCGGGCTTTTTCATTCTGGAGGCCGCTAAATACGTGGATCTAAGATAAGTTAGGCCTCTAGCCCCACACTCACCCCCACAGTTATTGCCCGCGTGAAGCTACTTTTTGACCTAAGTTGTCCATTTCATATGGTGGGCCCACATGGTCTTCAACCGTGGATTAATGGATTATGAGTTGCCTAGAAACGCTACAAGCCCTGTGAAATCGTTGTGGTTCAGCGCAGGTGCAGTTAGCTGAAAGTATTGCTTTAGATGGGTAAAAGCTGGGCGCTGTACCGTTTTGTACCGCAGAGCGGTCGATTTTAGCTGTCCGATACGATTCAGTTACACCTGTGCTTGGAATACCCAGCCTAAATAGGCTTCCTCCTATGCTTTGAGCACAGGTGGAAGTCTATGAGCTGTTATTGTTAATGAGCTAGCGGCTCGTTTGCATGGAAGTGCAAAACGAGTGCTGCCTTATTGTTCAGACATCATTTCTCCAGGATGACCAGTGTCTTCGGCGGTCCAGGACGGCACGGTCACAGTAGCCAAGTCACCACCTACCGTTAAATCCGCGACTAAATAATCAAGCCATGCAGGCTCTAGGCCCAAAGGGAATGACAATGAAGTTGGCTGCTGGTGACGGTCGTTTTGCCATGCAATGAGACGCTCACGAACGGAGTAATCGTCAGAGAAGGATTTCGTGAAATCCTCAAGCTCCTCTCTTTCTAGGAGCGGACTATTTCTCTGTTCAAGCAGTTTTTCGAGAGTAGAGTAAAAACCCTTCGGACTTTGCTTGGTTCGATGGCTCACATGCTTCATGAGCTCATTAAGTCGATCGCGAAAACGTGAATTTACTTTCCCGCTCAACAAGCGTGTTAATTCGAGGCGGTTTTTTTCTCGATCCAGTACTTCCACAACGGGTAGGTAAGCCACCATCGACATTGGTTCGGCCAACAATTGTGGGCGCGGTTTTCCGCTGACGACGTGAATAGGGTCTAGATCCACAACAACTAATGCTTGGTCTGCTGTCGAAAGCGCGTCGGATGCACGCCCCAAATAGATACCTTTATGCCACCCGTGGTAGGGGGTTAAAGCACTTACTTGTCCCGCATGTCTTGTCGCTTGCGACACTGCATCGATGCCAATGAAGCAACTCCCGCCTACAAATGCCCTATCCAAAACCGCATTGCAGAATACTGTTGCTGTCCCAGACGCTAGAACGCTCGCTTGACCAGCATGCCAGTAGTCATTGGTCCGAGACGTAGCGGCCGGAACCAGGAGCACGGAGCGCCGAGGGCGCTCAATTTGGGCCACATCGAGTAGTTCTCCTAGAGCCTTGAAGTCCTCCAGAACAATTTCGCTTGCCTTGTCGGCTTGCTTATTGGGAAAGCGTTCTAGGAGTGCCGCAATTTCGTACTGTAGTGGCCGAATGTTGGCGGGGCTGGTCATCAAAAAAAGCTCCGAACAAATGAGCTCCATGCAGTACTGCATTACTGGTGATTTTTCATCAAGGGCAGTCAAAAGTGCCTTTAGGTCCACCAACGTTTTGTCACCGAAGGATGCCCAGCCCACAGTTTCAAGGACTTCCTGCAACAGTCGCTCTTTAGAAAAGAGCGGCTTTAGCGGGTCCCACTGTGGTTGGAAGAATTCCTTAGCCGCTACGGCTCGATATTTTTTACCCCTGACAAACTCGAAAGTTTTGGCTTCGTCCACTCCTAGTTGTCGTGCCAAGGCTTCTGGTGGGTGCCACAGCAGAGTGAGCGGCTCCATCAGGTGTTTATCCGAGTTGTTCGGTTCAAATCTCCTATAAGTGCCGGCCAAGACCCAAAGATTCTTATGGTTGGCTAACGCCTTGTCTCTTAACCATTCCACCGTATCGGGTCTGACTGATACTTCTGGGAGAACGAGGAGGTCAACGCCTAGGTCGGTACAAGCCTCCAGAGCTTTTTTTAGTAGGGCCCTTCGTCGGTGTTCTGGCCAACTCTCAACACTTCGCTGTTCCTTCCATTTGGACTCCTGGCCTTGCTTGGAGGCCTCACTCAACTCCTTGAAATCACCGACACAGAGTTCTTCGAGCTCATCTTTGACCCAGCGGGGCAAGTCGAGCCCGGCTAAGCCCGCTTCTGCGAGAGGATGGGAGTAAGTATCAACGATCTTCCATTGAAAGAGCGCCACCCGCATTTGCGCGGGTGACTTAGCCTTACCACGCTTTTTCCAGGAGTTTCTCTGTGATTCCCTGAACTCGCGATCAAAATTTTGTAAGTCAGCGTCGCCGGCCTCGCGATCCCTAGAATTATTTTGGCCAGAATCCTTTTCAACTGAATCGACCTCGCTAGTTGGCTCAGATTGGCCAGTAGCAGGATCTGTCTGCGTTTCAGAAACAGGAGGGGCGGAAGTTATGCTGTCAGCCGCTGTTACATCGAGTCGCTCATCGGTCTCGCCAGCCGGGGCAGCCATTCCATAACAATCGGCCAGCTTACGATCTAGGGTATGAACGGATAGCAGCTCGTTATCTGTCTTTCTTCGCACTTCGGTCCATATGCTCATATTGCGAGCACCACTACGAACTCGCGCCACCCGATCCGCTGCGCCTATGCCGGTATATTGTGGCTTGCTGAGTGACCACTCCTCACTGAGGGCATCCGTGAACTCATCAGTGTGGGGGTTGCGACGATATTGAGGAGCCGTTGCACTCACAACTTGGATTCCCAATAGCTGATCCAACCCCTTAACAGCAGCAGGTAAGGCTTGAAGTAGCTCCCTCCAACTGTCCGCCGGTAGCGAGGGTAGGCCGTCATACGGCCATACAGCTTGCTCTCCTACAGTGGAAGGATCGCTCTGCCAGGCCAAGATTACTGAATAGATCTTTCGCAAAGGCATTAAGTCAAAGGCCTGCGGGCAGGTACCTTCTAGCGTGCCTAGTAGTGCCAGCATCCAATGCCACGGACTGGCGATTGATAGGGCTGCCCAATCTCCGTCGTTCAACCATTTGCGTATCGCGGTGTAGTCGGGTTGAGGATCTTGGTGAACCGCATCAGGAGGATTCCAATCCGCCGGAATCGGTAGCCTATCCGGCATGCGTCGTGCGCCTCTCTCTCGCGATAGTCCCCAAAGGGAGGCGACACATCCTCTTAGTCCTACAGCCGTCGCGGCCAAAGCCAGCGAGGCTCGCAAGGCTTGCGCCGCTCCCGTTGCGTGTTCGGCGGGAGCTGCCTCTTTGCAATCAATGGCAGAGGCGAGAGCTAGCATCAGAGCGAGGTCTGGACGCAGACCGGGCTCCTGTTTGCATAGGTGGAGATCTTGCAAGGCCCATAATGGTAGGCGATTCAGTACGCGTAATGGTAGCTCGTGCAGCTGGCGGCGGAGCCCCACTCCGAACTGCTGGAGCCTTAATGCCATGGCACGAGTTTCGGCTTCCATTTCGAATAATTGTTTGATCTGTTGGTCGGGAGATGCCTTCGAGTCAAATGCTAGAAGTAAGTCCAGGGCGCGCTTTATTGTGTTCGGTATACCATCTGGATCTGTGGACCAAATCTGGGCTTCTGACAGGTAGACTCCCTGTAGCTTCCGCAGCTGCTGCCGCAAAACGTAATGTTCAACAGAGGTCCTCGTTTCGCCCAGGGTCTCATCACGCACTCCAGCTTCGCCCGCCATATCTTCGGCTAGCCCAAGGGCGTCTGCTACCGCCCATCCAACACGCCAGAAGTCTGCTCCTGTATGTGGGACATTGACCACGCGCAGACGGCCGTCTGAGTCACCATGCCACGCGCTGACACCAAGCTCATCATGTGGGACAAGATCTGCTAGCAAATGCAGTATTTTTCGCTCGTCTTGCTCAGTGCTTACAAATAGATGCTGCACCACCGGCACAGCAACATTTCCATTAAGGTCCTCACTTTGTCGTTGCAGTGCTAGGAGAGACCTAAACAGATTAGCGGCGAGATGGGTTCTGCGGGCACGGCCAACTTGACTGGCGTCGAATGTTTTCCACGGAACGGTTTCGCTAGTAGTGCTGCGAGTGAGCAGTTCATTTAGTTTCGTATGTTCTAGTTCCTGAGCTTGCGGCATTGAAACAGGTGTTCCTTCCTCTGCAAGCTCCACGCAAAAAAGGATCGCCTGCTTCGTTGGGGCACCCTTTGAGAATCGATGTAACCAATATTCTTCGGGGCGTCCTGAGTAGCCCCAAAATGCTTCCTGATCGCTGAGCGGCAGGCTGGGCAAAATGCTGATAGCGTCTATTTCGCCGTTTATTTTCAGAAGGTGTCCAAAATGCCGGATAACATCATTCAGCCTGATGCTCTGAACGTTGCGAATAACCATGTCCAAGGCGAGATCTCGAGCCTCGTCCATATCTGCTGAGGCATTTTGGCCTTGGACCGGCAATAGTAGACCGCAGATTTGCTGGGCAACTAAAACCCCGCGCCCTACAGGTTCTCTCCCTGCTAAAGGGTTAATTGGATGGGCATTCGCGTGGGGCTCGCGAAGCTGCTCCGCAGCAAAACAAAGCCATTCGATTTGAGTCAGCTGACGAGTCCCTTGAGGAGGTGACGCGGGCGGCATTTCGTGCGGTCGAGCTAGCCTTCGAGCCTTCATCGTCACCAGACGCGAGCGGTGACGCACGTGAATGTGATTTACCAAGTGAGGTGGCAATTTATCAAAGAAGTTCGTTGTACCTACGACACTTGCCAAAGTGCTTAGAGTTGCGCGATTTTCTGGAACCTGGCTCTGGGATTGCTCGTTCTCCATCCATGGGTTCGGGGCAAGAAGTTTGTCCAGTCCTTCAACTGCATAAAGCCAGCTATAGCCTCGCACTTCAAACTCGGACGCCCAATCATGTTCTTCGCAAACAAAGCGCCAGAGCTGCCAGTACCGGTCCCATACCTTCACTGGGTTGGCATCTTGTGTCAGTTCAGTTGCAACCTCCCACCATATCCATCGGGCACAAAGTCCAAGATCAGTTGGTCTCAGATCCGGGGCCAATATGGCCTCCTTGATCTTCTCGTGAATTTTTGAGGGGTTATCCATCAAACCAGGATGACGAAGTAGACGTAGAGCGCATTGGCGATCCATTTGCGGCAAATCACCACCAAGACCCCACCCAGACTCGCCGTCTCCTACAAATGGAGGCTCCCAGGCGGGTAAAGATGCCGCGAACCCACGCCCTTCGTTTAGTTGTTGCATGATTTCGTCCGGCGTGCCGGATTCGACCGAATCACCCTTAAGCAACAAGGTAATATCGAGTCTCGATGCTGCGACCTGTAAGGTTTGGCGCAGCTCGCTTAACAATTCTTCGCTGTCTGCAAGCAATACGATATCGTCAACATAGCGGGCATAGCCCAGACGAGGCAGGGGGCTCTGATCTGGCCCTTGATAGACGTGCCCGCGCATGAATCGACGTGCTGCCAAATCCACCGGAAATAGGGCGATTGTGCCGATGTATGCCGATATAACAGGCCCCTGCGGTATACCAATCGATTCTTGGCTAACCTTGCTGTCGCCAGAGTCTGGATCCGGGTAGCGATAGGCAAACAAGCTGTCGCACAGCATGTCCACCAAACGCTCGGCAACTGATTCGGGGCTTGCTGTCTGGGGGGTGCCCAGCAACGTTTGAAAGAAATCTGTACCGTTCCCAATCAGCGCTTGTTTCACCGGATTTAGCAGTGCATCTCGCACAACATAGCGTTGGATGGAGTCGTAATACCGTTTCGCGTCCAAGCGTAAGACGTGCACGCGATTGCCAATGGCGCTGCTCTGTTTGTAAAGCGACTCCATAAACGCGCGCCAACACTGCCCATAAGGCCTGAACATGCCTTGATCGGAAGGAGGACGTCGACCTTCTAAGACATCCATGTCTACTTGGTAACCGAAGCTGAGGGCAGGCACCTCACCTTCGAGCGCTACGAGTTCATCCTCGTTTCCAGTGACCTCAACTCTTTGCTGGGAGGAGTACCAGCGGACGGCCGGGATGTACTCCGAAAACATCTTGCCCGCAGCGGTCAATTGATCATGTCGCTGGGTTAAAAGCTCGTTCAGCAAAACCTGTTGCAAATGCAAGTCGGCTGGATGAGGCATGACCTTTAGGCGGGGGTCATCCAGCACTTTGGCGTCCGCGCTGAGCTTACGTGGTAAGTGCACAGCATCGTAGAGACCTGCCGACTCCCACCGTGACTGCCGCAACCGCTCGGTTGCTAATTGATCAAACAGCCTCGCGCTCACGTCCAGTGTAAGCCAGGCTTCTTCGTCGCAGGGTAACTCTCCGCGGCGCGCACCGTGATACGCAAGCACTCGTGCTTGACGTAGACGTTCTGCCTGACCATTCAGGAATACTTCGGATGCCTTAAATCGCTCTTTTGCAGTCTCTTGATCAAGCAAAAGATCATGGAGATCTTGCCACCATATCCCGGCATGTCCTTTTAAGTGGGCATCAAGCCATGCTTGCAGCTGATGTAAGGACTGACGTCCGGCCAATTGACGAATACTTCGCGCTACCCGAAATAAAGCGCGCTCCTTTCGGGAGAGAGTCATCGCTGTCCAGCTTTCGTCTTGTAGCTCGGTCGCATCGGTGCGTTCGAGCTCCGCCACCAAGAGCACTGCAACCGCAGGTAAGGTGTATTTATCCAAGAGATCTTTGGCAGTTGCTCCTGATACTTGCTTCTGTAGGCAGGTATCCGGATCCTTCCCCAAACTACTTACGGCGTTTTGATCAAACCCTACCCAGCGTAATCTCACCCCACGCCAAGCCAATAGGCGACGCACCAAGCGATCCGCTCCTGTAAGGCCGGCTCGATCATTGTCCATCATGATGACGACGTTGAACTCAGCTTGCTCCTGCCCGGCCGGAAGGCTCTCCACTAATTGCTTAAGCTGATCAAACTGAAGATCACTGAGGGACGTCCCCATGAGTGCAACGGCGTGCAATCCCAAAAACTGAAAGCGCAAGGCGTCTAGGAAACCTTCGACTAGATAGAGCGTGGTGTCTTGACCCGCCTTGAGCTCTTTGGCGGTCTCGGGGAGTGCTTGATGTGCATTGAACAATTGGTCTGCTTTGCGCAAACCCGGGCTTAGTAGGTATTTGGCGACACCTTCGGCTGGTACTGCGTCAAGGCTTCGGCCTGCATACCCTTCGACTTTTGAGGTGAGTCCTTGGCCGCTACGAATTGGGATGAGGATTCTTCCATCGTGGAAGTAATCCCGAAACTGATCCGGGAGCGTCAATTTCAGCTGGCTTGAGTTGGTCTGCTTGCGCAGTCGTACCAGAAGACCAAGTGACAATAACCCATCAACTACTTCTAGACGAACACCATGCGACATCGTGTCCAGTTCTGAAACCAATACCGAGTGGGTGATGCATCGCAGACCTTCTCGATAAAGGAATTCGGGATCAAAGGAGCGCTCAACGCACCATGCTTGGAAGCGCACTGCATCGTGATGCTTATTGAAGGTTTTCTGAGCGAATGCAAGCGCGTGCTCTGTCACACTCTTCTCAGTGGCACGGCCAGTCACGTTCTGCCGCTTGCTTTGGATTCCGAACGTTTTCGCCAGCCATTGAACAGCCGGGAGGAATTCAGCTCCTTGGACTTGTTTTACAAGATCAATCGCAAAGCCATGCGCGCCACATGCAAAACAGTGGAAGTGTGCAGGCCCTTGAGCATCCGCAGGGAATAGATTGAGCGATGGCTTACTGTCTTGATGAAACGGACAAACAGTCTTTAGTGTTGTTCCCCGCTGCTCCAACACCATGCCGAGAGACCGAGCCACATCGTGCAACGGGGCCTTGTCTAGGACTTCGTTGATGTCATATACGTCCACGCAACCTCCGAGCTGTCGCAAGCATTTCCACTAATTGTTCAAAATCACAGAGGATAACAGTCCCAGTCAAGGAAGAGTCTTTTACCCACAGCCAGCCGTAGCAAGATCCTGGATTTCTGCCTGTCGTAACCGAGAGAGGCCGACCCATAAAGGACCTTGCGGAAAGTAGTGATGCTTTCCTGCCTCCTTGACTCATACCCTAAGAATCTCGATGCCAAATCCTTTTGCTGCCCTTAGGATGTCCATCCATTCCTAACCGCCATGGTTCCAGAGATGAGTCAAAACGATGCGCTACAAGTGTTAGTTCAATGGTACGAGCGAACATCAGTCGTCGCAGTAGGGCACTACCGGGCGGCACTTAGGTATTCCAGATTGCATTTTTGGATTGCTTTACCCACCGTGGCACTCTCAGCAGCAGTAGGCACGGCAGTGTTCGCGACGCTTCAGCAGCAATCATCCTTTTGGTTACAGTTCGTCGTAGGTGCGATGAGCGTACTGGCTGCAATCCTCACCGCGTTGCAATCGACTCTTCGTTACCAGGAGCTGGCTGAGAAGCATCGTGGTGCCGGGGCAAAATACAATGCCCTTGGCAGAGAAATTGAATTGATGATGGCGCTACCTGAGGTTAGCTCCGCCAAGGTCGATGATCTTAGAGTCCGTATTGATTCTCTGGCACTAGAGTCTCCGCACATACCCCAAGCTGTGCATGAACATATGCAGGCTAAACAGGTAAATCAGTGGGGCGAAGCCTCCTAATGAACTTTGCGCGATGGATCACCCAGGTGGGATTGCGCCGTGACAGGGCACTTCGGATCAATGATCACGCGCCTAATCTCAGTGATTACCGGATGGTCGGGGTTGCCACTGTGCTCGATGGCTTTGAGGTCCGGCAGCAGTTTGTTCAGCATGATCTTGATTGCTGCCACCTGAGATGTGGTCAGCACGATTTTCCCGTCGATGCATGCCTCCAGCTTCTTCATCAACAAAGTGGCTGTGCGCCTGTCTTTTTCCCATTGGCGTTGCGGTGTTTTACGGGCTGGCATTTACACCTCCTGACACCTTGTCGGCGCCTTCGTTTTTCTCACCACACCTCGCCAGTTAAGCACAATCCAAGCGAGTAACCTTTTTATCTAGCCGCGCACAAAACCCGCACGTCCGTGGCCGGTATTTTGCCACTTTCTAAGTGCACAGATCATTGATTTCATTAGAAATTACAGGACTGCACACACATTGATTTTGCCTGGCCAATAGCTTGCAAATGGAAATATAACTATTTCTAATTCACAACCTTCTACAAACAACGTTCTAGAGGCGTTGCGCGGATATATGTTGAAACCACCAAGGACCCGAGAGAAAACCTGCAAATCTCGACTCAACCCCTCTAAATCAGCCATCTCAGCCACGAAAAATCTCAGATACTTCATCTCGCAAAAACACCTCCTCCCCCAAAAAAACCAAAAAAAAACCTGTTTTGAAAATGGCGTTCAAGCGCGACAATTCCAAAAAACACAAACACCCCCAAACCCAACACCCACCTTGCTCCAAGCCACTTGGCTCTCTAAACCCGTCTGGTTACAAAAGCACGATGGGTAATTGCAAAGATTTGCTCACCCATTTGCACTCCACTGACCAGCTCACTACTCAGCAGTAGATTGTGCAACAGGGCGTCCGGTTAGTACGTCCCACAGCCGTTCAACTATCCTTCCAGCCAGCAACCAGATATGAGCTCGCTTGCATGATGTCTAAACCCCTCACTAACTTCCTTCTTGGACTCTGCCTGCTGGCTTGTGTCGGCAGCACCTACGCCTCAGAAACGACCCAGCCCCAAGCGCGTACGATCATGCAGTCGGTGATGAACACCGGGAGTGGTTTCGTCGACAAGTCGGTTCACGATGAATTCTGGCGGTTGTTGAAGGCGGATGCTGGAAATGATCCGAAGGCACTTACTCAGATCGTGGAAGCGCTGAACCAAGCAAGAGTCATGACGAACGGATATCCGGTTGAAACCTGGAAGAGCATTCAGCAGAGCTACGAACAGCGGAAGGTCGTCCGGACACCAGGGTTTGTCAGCATGTCAGCCAGTCTGCGGGCACTTGGTCCGCAGATCGCGGCTTCTGTGGATAGCGCTGAACGCTTCTTAGCGGCGGCAGCAAATCGCAAACCGGTTTTCGTCAATGGCCAGACTGTTTATATCGACAAAGAAATGATCGGTACAGTGCTCGATGGGATTGAAGCCTCGCAAAGCCGCCTCGACAGGCTCTTTAACTCAGAATGGTCGGAAGAGATGACAGAGCAGGCAATTCCAGCTGTCCAAGTAACGATCCTGACACCCGATCTTTTCTCCATCTCACGGCTACCGGTTGTCGGTGCTGCCGTGTCACCTGTCATAGCTCAACGCAACCTTGGGCCGAACTCCGCAGAGCAGATAATGTTTATTCATGCTCCGGGGGCGGTCAAGACCGATCTCGCCAAGCGCGCACAGTTGGCCTGTGAAGGTGCTTTTCGTACAGTTGGTCTTACGTGCAAGTCAGCTGCGACGCAATGGCGTGGCCTGCAAGGGATTACTGCAGCTGATTCCACGAGCGTGGATGGAGTCAAGGTCGGAATTGCTATGACGGTCATCAAGCGTGAGTCAGAGCATGCATTACAGGCATACTCCGTCGTCACGCCAGGCTCCTCATCCGATGCCTCGTTGGCGCTCGATGCCTTGATGCGTCGGGTGAAGGACGAATAGTCAGTTGGGGCGGAGGAGATTTTGTAGCGGTTCAATCGCGTCGCGTGATACTCACTGCTGTGCGAGTGACTGAGTAAAAGGGCAGCCCCGGCATTCAAGTGATTAGAGTCGTACCTTCTGATGGGGGGCGCCGCGTTCGTGTCAGCGTGCACAATCGCCGTGCGAGATCCGCTATGAATTGCCGGCTCAGCTCATCCTGTTACTCGATCGAAATCGAAGTGAGTAGCTCCTGATTTCCTGGACGCATCTAACTGGTTGCTATTGGCCGCTCTCTCTGCCGCTTGTCTCTTGTGCGTGCATGGGTCAACCGGATGCAACCGGTGGTCACCACGAACAAAAATGCCTGGTCAGTAGCAATGCAATTTGGTGGTCATGTGCGAGGCGATTACGCAAGCCCAAACCGCTTTTCCAACTTCAAGCCCGAAAAATACTTGCTCCCCTCCCCATGCCACCGCTCCAGCGCCGCCCGTTTCAGACCCGGCAATTGCGTCTGTATGTACACAGCCGTCAACCCGGGCATCGCGTGATTCAACAACAACTCACCCACCAAATAATCAACCCCCATCCGCGCCCAACAGGCCCGCGCCAGCTTGCGCAAGTCGTGACTCGTCCATTGCCCATCCGACAATTCCCTAAACATCGCAAGCACCGAAGCCTCACTCAACGCCAGCCCTCCCGCACCAGGAAACAAATACTCAGAGCCCCTATCACCACAGCGCGCACGGTAATGCTCCAGCAGCGCCCACACCGCATCCGTCAGCGGCAGCTCAAGCTCTACTCCCGTCTTGGTATCAGCCGCTGGAATGATCAATAAACGTTGGTCCATATGGAAATACGCCCAGCGCAATTTCCGCGTCTCACCCAGGCGCAGGCCAAAACACAGCATTAACAATGCAATCATGCATATACGCGGATACTCCTCGAAACGCTCCCCCAGGATCGACACCAGCGAGTCCACTTGCTCAGGACGCAACCGCGCTGTCCTTGGCTTGATTTTCGCCAGCCTGAAGTCCGAGAACGTCACGCCTAACAGCGGGTTTGAACCCAAAGCCCCCACATCCACAGCGCAACGAATGGCCGCCACCAACACCCCATAGACCTTGCGAATATACGCGGGCGTTAATTCCATCTGCATCGGATGCACCAACAGCCGGTCAAGTAGCTCCTTGTTCAAGTCGCCAATCAGCACGTCATCCAGGCGTGGCAGCAACCAAATGTTAATCATCGATCTACAGTTGCTTTTACGTGCGTTCGATAACGTGCGCGTGCGCAATTGCCGATTCAAAAACCACGCTAGTAACTGTCTCATCGTTACCAACATGCCAACCGACACCACCGGCTGAGCACCCCTATTAAGCTGCTCCAACACGTGTGGCAGACGCTCCAGCATGGTCTTGCAATCCCACTCGGGATAATTGCCGACCTTGCGCCAACGTCCGCCCAGGTACGCATCCCAAGTGCCGCGCGTTCGGGTTTTCCGGTAGCGGAAGCGCAACCTCGGATAATGCTCGTCTCGCAAATAGCTAGCCGCTTCATCCCGGCGCAGCCTGCCAATCATCGTTTCGCTCAATCGCGTATAGACCGTATCGCCCATCGCACACCTCGCTCTTGAATGACCCATCCGGCAGCCCGTCCAGGACAGCGCTACAAATCAACATAGCGGCGCAATCAGCTCATCAAGGTTCAACGTGTCGTGCCAGTATTCGACCTGGGCGCGCATCCTTGCGGCAAACTCACGCCGTAACGCCTCAACCTGCGTCACGGTGGCCCCCTTGGCAACATACTCACTCAGGCGTTTTTCCACCCATTCGCCGCCAGTCATCAAATCAGGGACGCACTTCAGCGCCCAAGCGCACAGGGTGTCTAGTGGGAACCATTCACCTGTCAGGTTCTCCACCCGTTTATTCGCCACTGCCTCACTCAGCCCGCGACCGCTTGGAAGCGCGAACAGGTAGCTAGTGGGATCGCCGCCACAGGTCGACCGATACCGCCTTAGCAGCTTCACTACTGGCGCTGTCAGCGGCAAGTCGCCGGTCGGCAATAGCCACAGCTTCGCCTCAAGATCGAAGTCAGCCCATCGCGCCACCAGCATTACTGGCAATGGCTGACCGTAGAATAGTGTCAGCAGTCCCAGGGTCGCAGCAGGGGGATCACTGGCGAACTCGTTCAGCAGCATCGACATAGCTCGGTCAGCTAACGGTATCGACTCACGCATCACACGCCCTCACATTGAACAAACAACGCCGACAGTTCACGGCTTCACTCGCATGCTTTCCACGGATTACCCGCAAGCAAAGCACGCAGAGCGCAGTCCGTGGTGTTTTGCTCCCTCACACTAGACAACAAAGCATGAGTTACCCACCTCCCTTCGGCGCTTCGCACCTACGATCCGTGGATAACTACACAGAGCCAGATCAAAAGCAGGCTCAACCCCGCAAGCGGGGACCCCTTTCGCCTAAAGCCAAAGCAGGTCATTTATGACCTAAGCAAATGCAACAGCTATAGCATTTGTTAGGGCTACGCCCTGGTATATCTAAGAAGGAGTACAGTTTCTGTACCAAGTGAACCCTTTCCATGCGTACAGTTTCTGTACCGATGCAACATAAAAAGAAAGCTGGCTAGACCGCCATCGGTACATTTTCTGTACGCTGTGGGTACAGTTTTTGTACCGGGTTATTTGATCTTTCAAGGCTGAACTTTCGCGGTGGAACAACGGAGTACGAAACCTCCAGCTTGCCGCCGCATTCGTCTATTGCAAGCCAGGTGACTGCATACAGTGCACAGCAGCCACCGGGCCTGAGAAAGCGTCCCTCACGAGTGCAGATGATCATGTCGCGCTCTTGCAGCTCTTTTAGGGCCTTAGATAGGGTCGATTTGCTACCGATTCCCCAAGTATTGGCTAGGGTGAATGAGGCTGACAGGTCACCGTTGTTTCTGCCGTTGCACTGCCTAAGCAGGCACATCAAGACTTTCATGGCGCTGCCCGAGAGTGACTTGTAGTCGTCACTATCCATAACGGCATGGGGGAGCGCGACGAATCTACCAGACTCCTTTCTTCCCTTCGCCTTGAGGCGATTTCGCGCCATGCCTATTCCTTGTCCGAATCGGATCGAGGTGAAGTAATTAGGCTAGGGACATGCCAAACACCTGAGCCGTTAGGGTGTAGCGAACCCCAACAGCCATTGCCGTCTGGAAAGAGCAGATACCACCCGGTGTGTTGGCGTTGCCGGTCGCCGTGGGCGCGGAATGGGTGCGGCTTGCCATCAGGTACAGGCTCCTTATCAAGCTCCCCATGATGAGCCTGCACAGCGTCTTTGAAGTCCATAGGATTTGCCCCCGATCATTGTCGAAGGCCAGACTGGGGGGCGACAATCAGCGTGCCTGCCACTGCTCTGCTCAGTGTCTGACACAGTCGGAGGCGCGCTCGTCCGGCTTTTTATGCGCTGACAGTTTTGCCCCGGCTCTTGTCGATTTGCTCTTGCACCCAAGCATTAACCTCATGCTCTAACCATCCAACTGCACCACCACGGCCAAGCTGCACCTGTTGCGGGAATGTTTGGTTCAGGGCGTATTTGTAGATCGAGGCGCGGGCTAGTCCTGTCCGCTTCATGACCTCATCGATGCGCATGACCCGCAGATTGTCAGTCATTGACCTGGCCTCCTGCATGACTTCCCTTCAGGCGGCGCTTGCGTGGGGTGATGCTGGGTTGGCGGGACATGAGCCGCGCCCTGAGCCATGCGTCAACTTCTTGGTCAAGCCAAGCCACAGAAACACTGTCACCGAGCTTGATGGGTTTTGGGAATGTGCCCCTTTGCACGGATTGGTAAATTGAGCTTGAACGCAGCCCAACACGCTCCATAACGTCGCGCAGGCGGAGTAAGCAAACAGGGGGGCTGTCAGTGAGTGTGGAGTCCATGTTCGCTCCTCGCGAATTAAGAGCGCCTGAGTCAGTGGGCGCCATGGATTCCAATACTATTGCTCGTTTTGAGGATCGTCCTGCGTGTAATTAACATCAAGTAATTTACGCGCAAGTGCTCCAGGCTCTTCTGTAGTTTCACCCGCAAAATTCATCGGATCTCGTAAATAGCGTACCAATTCAAAAATGCGCGGGGTGATCGGGCGAGTGGATTCACTCCTCAGCCGCTCGGCGCCATTTGCGTGGCTCAGAAAAAACTTATATGGCTCCACGTTGGCCAGATGCTGAGTCGCTTCAGTAACCGAAAGACCCGCCGCTTGGAGTTCTTCGATATCCAGCCTCAACTCAGCGCGAGGCCAATCCCACCAGCGTTTAGGCCGGCCCGGCCGCTTGCTGCTGGCCAACTGGAAGCCCCGTAAGTCACGCGCCAAGCTCCAGCAAAGATTTTCCCAATCGCCAGCCTTGATACCATGGGCCTCAAATAACAGGCCCATCCGGCGCTTTTCCTCAGCTTCGTTCGCCTCATTCCATTCCTCGCGCTGTTCGGGTGTATCGGACGGTCCCAGCGGCTCCCGCTTGATAGGTTTGGCTAGGTCACCATCATATTTGCGGCTCATGCTTCGACTCGCCCAAACGCGCCGTGAATTACATTTACCGCTGGTGGAGTGGTGGCGAAGTTCGCCCAGGCTTGCATCAGCTCGCGGCGTTTCTCCAGCAGGTTGCTGCGGCTATAGGCGGCCTCGATTTTGTCGCGCTCATCATGGGCCAGCGCCAGTTCACAGACTTCTCGCGGATGGTGCGTGCACTCACTCGCCCAAGTGCGAAAGGTGGCCCGGAACCCGTGTGTTGTTATGTCTGGCAGATCCATCGCCCGCAGTAGTGACAAGAATGCAACACGGCCCATCACGCCAGACTTCCCAGTGCCTGGAAACAGATAGGGGCTGCCAACAGTGCGCGGGATTGCTCGAAGTAGTTCAACCGCTTGCTGTGGCAATGGGATGGCGAACGCCTGCCGAGTTTTCATGCGATCGGCTGGCAGATTCCAGATGGCTGACTCTAGATCGAACTCGTCCCACGTCGCCAAGCGAACCATGCCAGCCCGTGAGGCAGTCAGGATCACGAGCTGTAGTGCTTGAGAGTCACGGTCATTGGCGGCGGCCAACCTTCCCATGAACGCTGGCAGATCACGCCAGGGCATGGCTGGATGGTTGGTCGATTGCGTAGCCCGTTTCTTGTCTGCCCGACTTAGCAGGTTGTCCAGATGGCCGCGCCAGCGCGCGGGGTTCTCGCCAGATCGAAGGCTTAGCGCCTTGGCGGAGTCCAGCACGCTTTCTATCTGGCTTCTAACCTCGCTCGCGGTCCGGGGCTTCTCGCTCCAGATCGGCTGCAAAACACGCAATACATGCTCGGTTTGAACCTGTCCGGGCGGCAGCTCCCCCATGACTGGATAGACATAGCGCTCCAATTTGGAAAGCCAACCTTTACGCCAGCCATCGGTCACGTGCTGACAGTGTGACCGGTGGTAGTCGGACGCCAGCGACTTGAACGTGACAGATTTTGCTTTATCCGCCAACCGCTGCTCTTTTTGCCGCTGCTGTTCTGCTTTGCGCTCGTCCAGTGGGTCGCGGCCTTGCATGATCAGCGAACGAGCCTCTGTGGCGGCCAGTCGTGCTGCCTTAAGCGTGACGGTCGGAAACGGCCCCAACCCCATGTCACGACGCTTGCCGCTGAGCTGAAATCGCAACAACCAGGACTTGCTACCGGTAGTGCTGATTACAAGGTAAAGCCCATCACTGTCCAGATACCGGCCTGGCTCACTCAAATGTTCGACTTGCTTGGGGTTCAATCGGCTCATTCTATTTCCTCGTCGACTGATCCAACCCCACACGCAGCCCCACACATTTTCGTGGGATCAGGTAGATATGGGTGGGATTCTGTAGACAGGATAATACCCGGTAAGCCCCGTAATCACTAGGTTTTGTGGAATGCTGTGGACATTTACGGAAAAGAAAAAGCCCGCCGTCGCTGCGGGCTTTTTCATGGCTCAAGCAAAACCTCGGGTCAGACCGCGCCGCTGTTCCAACGGGCGAGCAACGCCGGCAGTTCGGTCAGGCTGCGAATCTGCGCATCTGGCAAGCGATCCGCTTCCCAGATCTTGCCCGTCGGGTTGAACCAGATCGCGCGCAATCCTGCCTGCTGTGCCCCGGCAATGTCGTCGCCTGGATGATCGCCAATATGAACGGCCGTGCCTGGCGTGGCACCGCCGCGCTGAAGGGCCTCGTGGAACAGTCGAGCATCGGGCTTGGCGATGCCGATGTCTTCGGCGCACAAGGCAAATTTGAAGTAGTCCGCCAGCCCCAGGCGGCGCACGTCGGCATTGCCGTTGGTGACCACGCCGAGTGCGTAGTGGTTGCCGAGGATTTCCAGAGTTGGCGCCACGTCAGGGAAAATCTGCAGTTGATGGCGTGCGTGCAGGAACACTTCAAAGGCCTGGTCGGCCAATTCGTTGGCCTGCACCTGCGCGTAGCCGGCTTCTTCCAGTGCATGAAACAACACTCGGCGACGCAGTGCGCTGATGCGGTGTTTGAGCTGTGGCTCGCGCGTCAGTACCCGCTCGCGAATCGCATGCAGATGTTCGATCGGCAGGGCACCGAGCACCGGTGTATGTTCGGCCAGCCACTCACGCAAGGTGGCTTCCGCGCTGACGATGACCGGGGCGGTATCCCACAGGGTGTCGTCGAGGTCGAAGGTGATCAGTTGCACGGTCATTGTTCGTCGCCCTTGATGCGTTTGGCCCGTGGGTGGGCATTGTCGTAGACCGCGGCCAGGTGCTGGAAGTCCAGGTGGGTGTAGATCTGCGTGGTCTTGATATCTGAGTGACCGAGCAGCTCCTGGACGGCCCGCAGGTCTTGGGAAGACTCCAGCACATGGCTGGCGAAAGAGTGCCGGAGCATGTGCGGGTGCAGGTTTTGCCCCAGCTCGCGCTCGCCGGCGGCCTTGACCCTTGCCTGCACTGCACGCGGCCCCAGCCGCTGGCCTCTTTGGCCGATAAAAACCGCATCGTCTGTCGGATTGGCCAGTGCACGCAGGGGCAGCCACGCCTCAAGCGCCTCGCGCGCCTTACTGCCGATTGGCAGCACGCGGGTCTTGCTGCCCTTGCCGAGTACTTGCACCAGGCCATCGGCGAGGTCGAGTTGGTCGAGATTGAGGCTGGTCAACTCCGACAGGCGCAGGCCCGAGGAGTAGAACAGCTCAAGAATGGCCTGGTCGCGGCGCGCCAGGAAGTCATCCTCGACTGCGCCCTCGAGCAGTTGCAGGGCGCGGTCGGTGTCGAGGGTCTTGGGCAATCGCCGTTCGCCCTTGGGCGGCGCGAGACCGTTGGCCGGATCGTGATCGCACAAACCTTCGCGATTCAAATAATGGTAAAGCCCGCGCACCGCCGAGAGCAGCCGCGCCAGACTCCGTGAGGATTGGCCCTGGGCGTGTAGCCGTGCGACCAGGCTGCGCAGACGCTGAATGTCCAGCGCGCTCCAGGAGTCGATCTGCTGTTTTTCGCAGTGCGCGAGGACTTTGTTCAAGTCGCGACGATAGGCTTGCAGCGTATGGGGCGACACTTGACGCTCACTGCGCAAGTGCTCGCAGTAGGCGTCCAGTTGTCGTTCCATGGTCAGCGTACCGAGCGCAGGGTGCTGTTGACCCGTGGCAATACGCGCCCCATGACTTCAGCGATGTAGCTGAGAAACAGGGTGCCGACCGAGCTTTTGTAATGTTGTGGATCGCGGCTGGCGATCGCCAGCACGCCATGCAGGCCCAGATGACTGATACCCACCACGGCGGTGGAGCCGATCTGCTGGCGTTGGTCCTCGCCGAACAGGAAGTCCAACTCATGTTCACGCAGGCTGCCACTGACGCTTTTGCCTTCGGCCAGTAAACCGCCGATGGCTTTCTGTGCTTCGCTGGCGCTGACCCAGCGACCGACCGGCAACGGCTCGTCGCTGAACAGGATGAGGCTGACAAAGGGCACCTGGAAATCCTGGCGCAAGCTGTCTTCGACGCTCATGACCACATCGTCGAGGCTGCTGGCATCCATCAAGGCGAGGATCAGGCGGCGGGTTTTGTCGAACAGGCGATCGTTGTCGCGGGCGATGTCCATCAACTGCGAAAGGCGATGACGCATTTCGATGTTGCGCTCGCGGAGGATCTTCATCTGCCGTTCCACCAGCGAGACGGTGTCGCCACGCTGGTGCGGAATGCGCAGGGCGGGGAGCAGTTCTTCGTGCTCGACGAAGAAATCCGGATGAGCCTCCAGGTACGCGGCAATCGCCGCCGCCTCAAGGCTTTCGGAAGGGGATTCGTCGGGCTGTGGGGCTGGAACCTGAGGCTGATCAGTCATGGATTTGGCTCACTCAAAGACGCACTTGTCCTTCATATACGCGCACTGCCGGACCGGTCATCAGCACCGGTTGGCCAGGGCCTGCCCATTCAATGGACAGGCGCCCGCCAGGCAGGTCGATCAATAGCGGCGAATCCATCCACCCCTGGCTGATCGCAGCCACGGCCGCGGCGCAAGCACCGGTACCGCAGGCTTGGGTCTCCCCGGCGCCACGCTCCCAGACGCGCAATTGCGCGCGGTGGCGGTCGATGACCTGGAGGAAACCGACATTGACTCGCGCCGGGAAGCGCGGGTGATGTTCGATCTTCGGCCCCAGTTCATGCACCGGTGCGTTGTTGATGTCGTTCACGCGCAACACGGCATGGGGATTACCCATGGATACCGCCGCCAGCTCTACGGTCTGACCATCGACGTCCAGTGGATAGCTAACAGCCTGCGCCTCGGCCTGGAACGGAATTTCCGCCGGCACCAGGCGCGGTGCGCCCATATTGACGCTGATCTGGCCGTCATTGCGTACATCGAGTTCGATGATCCCGCTTTTGGTCTCGACCCGAATCTGCCGTTTGGCGGTCAGGCGCTTGTCCAGCACGAATCGGGCAAAGCAGCGCGCGCCGTTGCCGCACTGTTCGACTTCGGAGCCGTCGGAATTGAAGATCCGATAACGGAAGTCCACGTCCGGATTGCTCGGCGCCTCGACGATCAGCAACTGGTCGAAGCCGATCCCGGTGTGCCGATCACCCCATTGCTTGGCGTGCTTGGGCAGAATGTGTGCGTGCTGGCTGACCAGGTCGAGAACCATGAAGTCGTTGCCCAGGCCGTGCATCTTGGTAAAACGCAGCAGCATGGGGTTACTCCGGCAGCAGGCTTTCGCCAGCAAACAACTCGGCTACCGTCTCGCGGCGACGCACTTCAAATGCCTGATCACCGTCCACCAGCACCTCGGCGCTACGGCCGCGGGTGTTGTAGTTGGAGCTCATGACAAACCCGTAGGCACCGGCCGAATGCACGGCCAGCAGGTCGCCTTCTTCGAGCGCCAGTTGGCGGTCCTTGGCGAGGAAATCGCCGGTCTCGCAGATTGGACCAACGACATCGTAGGCACGTGCAGCGCTATCGCGCGGGCGCACGGCAGTGACGTCCATCCAGGCCTGGTACAGCGCCGGGCGGATCAGGTCGTTCATCGCCGCGTCGACGATGGCGAAATCCTTGTGTTCGGTGTGCTTGAGGTACTCGACCTGGGTCAGCAGTACGCCGGCATTGGCCACGATAAAACGGCCCGGCTCGAACACCAGTGCCAGATCGCGACCATCGATACGCTCGCGAACCGCCTTGATGTAGTCGCCAGCCAATGGCGGCTCTTCATCGCGATAGCGCACGCCCAGACCGCCACCGAGGTCGATGTGACGCAGGTAGATGCCGCAGTCGCTCAGGCGATCGATCAAGCCCAGCAGGCGATCGAGGGCATCGATGAACGGTGGCAGAGTGGTCAGTTGCGAGCCGATGTGGCAATCGACGCCGACCACTTCCAGGTTGGGCAGTTGGGCGGCACGGATGTACACGTCTTCGGCATCGGCGATCGCGATGCCGAACTTGTTTTCTTTCAAACCGGTGGAAATGTACGGGTGGGTGCCGGCATCGACGTCCGGATTGACCCGCAGGGAGATCGGCGCGCGAACACCCAGCTCGGCAGCGACCACTTGCAGGCGTTCCAGCTCGTCGGTGGACTCGACGTTGAAGCAATGCACGCCGACTTCCAGGGCGCGGCGCATGTCGTCGCGGGTCTTGCCGACACCGGAGAACACGATCTTGTCAGCCTGGCCGCCTGCAGCCAGTACACGCTCCAGCTCGCCACGGGAGACGATGTCGAAACCGGCGCCCAGACGCGCCAGGACATTCAGAACACCCAGGTTGGAGTTGGCCTTGACCGCGAAGCAGATCAGGTGCGGCGTGCCTGCCAGCGCATCGGCATAGGCCAGGTACTGGGCCTCGATGTGCGCACGGGAGTAGACGTAGGTTGGCGTGCCAAAGCGCTCGGCGATGGCGGACAAGGCAACACCTTCCGCGAACAGCTCACCGTCACGGTAGTTAAAAGCGTCCATGATGTTCCCTTAGTAGGTGCTGTTGCTGTTGCTGTTGCTATGGTCGTGCGATTTCGCCTGCGACGACTTGGCCTGCTCATCTGCAGGCTTGCTGTCGTCAGGCAGATACAACGGACCTTTCTGGCCGCAGGCCGATAACAGGCAGGTAAAAGCGACGAGCGAAGTGAGCGCAGCAAGGGACGAGATCAGGCGCTTCATGGCGAAATCCTTGAAAATGCGTTAATTGCGCCGGAGTATACCGGCCACCCGGCACCTTGCCTATGCGACGGACAACCCGTCCGGCGGGGCTTTGTCCATCGCCGCTGATCATCCCGAGGGGCCCGGGTGGTTATTGTGCAAGCGGTTCCGGCGCTTGAACGGTATCCTTTGCAATCGCCCCGGCGCGTCCGTATCTTGCGGCGCTTGAGCGCAAGTAGACACTTTTCGAGGTTGCCGCAATGAGTTTGACTGAAGCCCGTTTCCACGATCTGGTCGATGCTACCCAGGAGAAACTGGAAGATATTTTCGACGACAGCGAGCTGGACATTGACCTGGAAAGCTCGGCTGGCGTGTTGACCGTCAAGTTTGAAAACGGCAGCCAGTTGATTTTCAGTCGCCAGGAGCCGCTGCGCCAGCTGTGGTTGGCGGCCGTATCCGGCGGCTTCCATTTCGACTACGACGAAGAAAGCGAGCGCTGGATGTGCGACAAGAGCGAAGAGCAACTGGGTGAAATGCTCGAGCGCATCGTCAAGCAGCAGGCGGATGTCGACCTCGAATTCGAAGGCCTTTGAAGTCGTGACTCAGACCGCCCCGGTTCGCCCGCCCAAGCCGCTGTACAGCAATGTCAGCCCGGCCGTGCCGTCGCCCTGCACCAGTGTCTGCCGACTCGACGAACTGAAAGTCTGCATCGGCTGCTTTCGCCACGTCGAAGACATTCGCGAGTGGCGTTCTGCTGATGACCAGCGACGTCGGGTGATTTGCCAGCAGGCGGCGCAACGCCGAAGTGCGAGCTGAGTCTGCCCGACCATGGCTTGTATATTTTTTGAGCTGTGATAGTGTCCGGTTACGCCTCAACTCATCGAGGCGCGTGAAAACCCCGCCTATTTTTTGGCGGGGTTTTGCTTTTTTCGTGCAGAAGAAAGGAGTCTGCCTGAATCATGACCGCACCTTCCATCACCCTTACCCGTCTGGACGTACAACGTCTGGAGCGCCTGATCGACAGCCTGGATGACACGCTGCCGGGCGTGATTGCGCTGCAAACCGAACTGGATCGCGCCGAGACGCTGGTCGGTCACGATGAGGTGCCTGCCGATGTCGTCACCATGAATTCGCGGGTGCATTGCCGTGAAGAGAGTAGCGGCAAGGATTATCACCTGACCCTGGTTTATCCCAAGGATGCCAACGCCGACGAAGGCAAGATTTCCATTCTTGCGCCCGTGGGCAGCGCCTTGCTGGGCCTGAAAGTCGGCCAGCACATCGACTGGCCGGCACCGGCTGGCAAGACCCTGAAACTGACCCTGCTCGAAGTGGAAAGTCAGCCGGCCAACGGTGGCGCTTTTCCAGAGTGATCGGGCGCTAAACCTGTTCGAGCGCCTTGTTCAACGCGCGCTCCAGGTCTGCCTTGTATCGCAGATAAAGCTGACTTGAGCCTTGCCCGTCACCGGGCAGGCCGGACAGGTCGAGGTCGGTGATGTAGCACCGATAGGGTTGGACCTCACAACGCTGCTCGACAATTGCCTGCGCGACCACGGCAAACAACGCGTCGCCGTGCTCCACTTCGCTGAACTCTTGTTGATTGCAATACAGGGTGACCTGCACCTTCGTGGGGGCCGCTTTACCGATAATCGCCTGGACCTCATAGAACGGTTTTTTCGCAGCGCTCTGCGGTGCCGCTCGCGGTTCTACCCGGCGCGCCCGACCGCTGCCCGAGGCCAGCAATTGGTAGTACAGCACGTCTGGAACTGCGGTTGATTGGCTGGACTCCAGCGGCATCAATGCCTCGCGGCGGTACAGAATCGATTGCAGGAAGCGCTGTAAAGGCAGCAGCAGGCTGGTTTCGTCGTGAAACGGCTGGCGCTGTTGCCACAGCGTGTTGAACTCATCCAGCACATACAGTTCTGCTGAAGCGTCGAAGAGGCGATAGAACACCTGGATGCAGTCCGGCAGCCCCATGGGCAGGATCAGCGCAAGGTCCTCATCTTCGAGGGCCATCGGGTCCAAGTGCAGGGGGCTGTATTGCTTTTGCTCCTTGCCCAGGTAGTCCAGTAGCGCCGGCAGGTTGGCCAGGGCGACGTGCCTGACCTGTCCCGGCACCAGCTCCAGTACGTGGTAACGCTGCTGAACCTGAATCAGGTAGCGATGATTGAGCCCGCTGAGCAGCAGGTTCTGCGCGGTATCGAATATCTCTTCCACCCGCTGGGCAATGAACGGCGCCCGATTGTGGCAGAAGCATCGCACCCGGAGCTGCGGCTGTCGGGCGTCCTGTGGCAGCTCGTTCAGGTAGTCACGCAGGCAGTCGAGCAGGGCATGTGGTCCGTCGTGGCGGCTGACCAGCACCTCGTTCCAGCTGTTCAGCGTAACCCGGTCAAGGGTCAGCACCAGGTTTTCGCGCACGCCGGCATAGCTCAACGAGTCCGTACGCTCGGTGGTCATCAGGATATTCAATTCGCGATGCTGTTTGAGCGGGTCGATGCCGACGTTGACCAGGATCAGCACTTCGCCGGGGACGCTGGCGCGCAACAGCGGCTCTTCATCCACCATCGGCAAGGGGAGTGTGATGCTTTGTTGCAGGCTGCCCAGCAGGTTGAACAGTTCGAATTCACTGAGATCGCTGTCACCGGGGTGCAGCGCCAGGCGTGTGCTGCTGTCGATCACGCCGTTGCGATGGCTCCAGGTGAGCAGTTCCAGCAGGTGCCGGCTGCGCTTGATGGGCGAGAAATGCTCCCACTCCATCTTGCTCAGGCTGCCGTTGTACAAGCCCCAATGGCTTTGCCCTGGCTCGTTTTTATCGCGGGAGTGCACCAGGGTCAGGGTGTCCTCGGCCAGGTCCGGGGCGATGCCCGGATTGATCACTTCGACTTTGTCGGCTTTGCGCTCGAACGCCGCGTACAGCCTGCGCCCGAGTACTTTGAGGTCACGCTGGTTGGTCAGATTGGCGCTTTGCTCGTTGCGGGCGAATTGCGTCAGGAAGCGATAGCTGTAGTTGAGTTCACTGACCAGCGCTCGACGTTCTGCGCTGACCTGGCGGACCTTCCACTGGCTGCGGCTGTCGAGCATTGCCAGTTGCCGGTGATCCCAGTGCCATTCGCGGGTCAGGCGTTCGAGCAGTTGGCGCTGCCAACTGCTGCTGCGTTGCCGGCCGACGCCGGTAAGCTTGCGGTTGACCTTGAGGTACAGGGCGCGTCGAACCAGCTCCAGGCGCTCCGGCTCGCCCCTGGTCAGGAGATATTCCTCGATGCGGCGGTAGACCATGATGTACGGGTCCAGCTCGTCAAGGTCGAGGTGATTGGCGAATACCGCCTGCTTGAAGAGCAGACTCAGGCATCCCACATGTGGGTGTTCGCTGGCGTAGACCTCGATCAACAGCAGTTTGAGCACTGACTTGTAAGGCGACTCGATGCCCTTGAACAACTGCCAAAGCCCGGCGCCAATGAACTCCCCCGGCGGGATGTGCGCCAAGTGGCCGAGGTCGAGGGTTTCGTCTGCGCGGATAAAACGCTTGGACAGCAGGGTATGGGTGTACAGCTCGTAGCCGGCTTCTTCGTACACCGGTACCAGCCACCAGATCGGTGTCCGCCCGGCCAGCCAGATTGCGGTGCGGTAAAACTCGTCCAGCAGCAGGTAGTGCTGGGTGGTGCCGCAGTCTTCGGAGCTGAGTTGAGTGTCGCGCTCGCCGCGGACGAAGCGCTCCGCATCGATCAGGAAAAAATGCGCTTCAGTTCCCTGGCTCGCGGCCCAGGCTTCGAGCAACTGACATTTCTTGCGCAGTTCGGCGAGTTCGCTGTCGGTGAGGTCTGGGGCATGGCAAACCCAAACATCCATATCGCTCTGGTCGGCCTGGGCCAGAGTGCCGAGGCTGCCCATGAGAAACAGGCCGTGAATGGGGCGCGGCGGGTTGCCGTGACGGGCTCTGTAGGAGAAGGAGCGGGTCAGCCGCTGAGCTTCGGCGAGGGTCGCGGTGTCGGGCTCGAAGTTTGATAGTCCGGCGGGCGTGCTGCTCGAGACATATCCAGGCAGCAAGGGATGATTGACGTGGAAAAACAGCGGAAGAAGCTTCAGCACGACCTGCTGGCGTGGCGATAAACCTTCCAGGGTGCGTGCCAGCCGACCTTCGTTGAGCTTGAGAAAGCGCGCGCGCAGCTGTCCGAGAACCTTGCGATCAATGCCCTCATCCAGGTCGGGGCGGATTTCGTGGGTGCGGGTCATGTCAGCTTAAACCGGCTCGCAGTGAACGAACGAGGGAAGTCTCGGGACGGGAGCCAGTCTACAGCCTCGTGGGCATGACTTTTAAGCGGATTGTTGGTTCCTGGCGTCAAATTTCTACCAGCGGGCGACAGTCTGCCCGCGGAAATCCCGTCACAGGGGTTTCCGTGGGCGATTCAGATGGCTTTATGCGGTTTCTTCGACAGAAAGGATGGTCAGTACAGTCTGCACATTCTGCGCTGCGTCACGTCCCAGGCTGGTCAGGTAACCGCCATCGGGTTGGTCGATCAATTCTTTTTCGTACAGGCGTTGTGCGGCGGCAATCGCTTTCGGGGCAGCGGTCTGATGAATTTTCAGGCCTTCCTGGGAACTGTCCAGGTTGAAGAGTGCAAGGATTTCCAGTTCGGCAACCAACTCAGGGGTAAGCGACATAAGGACTCCAGACTTTCTAGGAATAAGACTCAAGCGCCCCTAAGGTGAACTCACTCGGCGTGGCTGTCCAGTGTTGGCTGAGAGCATTTCGTCGCAGATGAACCGTGCGCTCAGGCTCGCTCCCGGTATTTCGCGAGGTGCGAGTCGCGGGAGCGTCGGCTTATTGTTTTTCCGGCGGCAACTCGGGCAGGGCGCGCAGGGCCGTTTCGTACCACTCGGTGTCGAACGGGCGGTCGTCGTCGAGCATGGCGTCGATCTCGTAGGCCAGGACGTGGGCCATCAGATTGAGAATGTCGTCATGTTCGTAACCGACCAGGGTCAGTTTGTTGAATGTCGCTTTCGCAGCGGGCGGGTTGTCGCTTTCGATCTGGTTTTCGATCGCTTCGACCAGTGTGGTCTCGGCAAACTCTTCTTCGTCGTTGTCGATATCGGTTGGCTCGCTCATGGCAGGCTCCTCAAGGAAAGAGCGCCAGTTTACCTGTATTCAGCCCGCTGATGCTGCTGGCAAGAACCGCTTGAGGGATCTATAAACAGGCACTGCCCACCCCGCACGGCCTGGAGGCTTGTGATGCTCAAACTTTACGGATTCGCCGTCAGCAACTACTACAACATGGTCAAGCTGGCGTTGCTGGAAAAAGGCCTGCCGTTCGAAGAGGTCAGGTTCTACCCGACGCAATCGTCTGAATCGCTGGCGATCAGTCCGAGGGGCAAGGTACCGGTGCTGGGCACCGATCAGGGGTATATCAACGAGACGGCGGTGATCCTCGACTATATCGAGAGTAGCCAGACGGGCAAGCCGCTGCTGCCGACCGAGCCGTTCGAGCGCTCGCAGGTGCTGGCGCTGGCCAAGGAAATCGAGCTGTACATCGAACTGCCAGCGCGCGCCTGTTATGGCGAGGCGTTTTTTGGTGGGACTGTGCCTGACGCCATCAAGGAAAAAGCTAAAAATGAACTGCTCCTGGGGTTTGCAGCCCTGGGTCGACATGGCAAATTTGCGCCCTACGTGGCGGGCGATAGCCTGAGCCTGGCGGATCTGTATTTTCTCTACAGCGTGCCGTTGGCTTATGGAGTTGGGAAGAAGTTATTCGGGATTGATGTGCTGGCAGAGTTGCCGCAGGCGAAGGCGTTGTTGGAGCGGCTGGAGCAGAACCCGAATGTGCAGAAGGTTGGGGCAGACAAGGATGCGGCGATGCCGGAGTTTTTGGCGATGATAGCTGCCAAGAAATAGGGCTTGGCTGGTTTTTGGATAGCTTTCGCTGGCAAGCCAGCTCCTACAGGTCGATATCGCATCTGTGGGAGCGGGCTTGTCGAATCGTCACACCGCCGCGAACGTTTTATCGGCTGGCCAACAACGCCTGACCGCGTGCCACCGCCAACTTCACCTGCGCCGGCGCGGTGCCGCCTATGTGGTTGCGGGCGTTCACAGAGCCTTCCAGGGTCAGCACGGCAAACACGTCCTGCTCGATCTGGTCGCTGAATTGACGCAGTTCTTCCAGGCTCATCTCTGCGAGGTCCTTGCCGCTCTCCACGCCGTATTTCACCGCGTGGCCGACAATTTCGTGGCAATCACGGAATGGCAAGCCGCGACGCACCAGGTAGTCCGCCAGGTCGGTGGCGGTGGAGAAACCGCGCAAGGCCGCTTCACGCATGATGGCGTGCTTTGGCTTGATCGCCGGGATCATGTCGGCAAAGGCCCGCAGCGAGTCGCGCAGGGTGTCAGCGGCGTCGAACAGCGGCTCCTTGTCTTCCTGGTTGTCCTTGTTGTAGGCCAGCGGTTGGCCCTTCATCAGGGTTAGCAGGCCCATCAGCGCGCCGAACACCCGGCCGCTCTTGCCGCGTACCAGCTCCGGCACGTCCGGGTTTTTCTTTTGCGGCATGATCGAGCTGCCGGTGCAGAAGCGATCCGGCAGATCAATGAACTGGAACTGCGCACTGGTCCACAGCACCAGCTCTTCGGAGAAGCGCGACAGGTGCATCATCGCGATGCTGGCGGCGGCGCAGAACTCGATGGCGAAATCGCGATCGGACACGTTATCCAGCGAGTTGCCACCGACGGCGTCGAAGCCCAGCAGTTGTGCGGTCAGCTCACGATCGATCGGGTAAGTGGTGCCGGCCAGCGCGGCGCTGCCCAGGGGCATGCGGTTGGTTCGCTTGCGGCAGTCGACCAGACGCTCAAAGTCACGGCTGAGCATCTCGAACCAGGCCAGCATGTGATGCCCGAAGGTCACCGGCTGGGCGGTTTGCAGGTGCGTGAAGCCTGGCATGATGGTCTCGGACTCGCGCTCGGCCTGTTCCAGCAGACCTTTTTGCAGGCGGGTGATTTCAGCGAGGATCAGGTCGATCTCGTCACGCAGCCACAGGCGAATGTCGGTGGCTACCTGGTCGTTGCGGCTGCGACCGGTGTGCAGCTTCTTACCGGTGACGCCGATACGGTCGGTCAGGCGCGCCTCGATGTTCATGTGCACGTCTTCCAGGTCGATGCGCCAGTCAAAGGTGCCGGCCTCGATTTCGCCCTGGATGGTGCTCAGGCCTTCGATGATGCTGTCGCGCTCGGCATCGGTCAGCACACCGACCTTGGCCAGCATGGTGGCATGGGCGATAGAGCCCATGATGTCGTGGCGATACAGGCGCTGGTCGAAAGTGACGGAGGCGGTGAAGCGGGCGACGAAGGCGTCGACGGGCTCACTGAAGCGGCCGCCCCAGGACTGATTGGTCTTGTCAGTGCTCATGAATTCGCTCGTGATCGGCTGAAGGAGAATGGCGTGAAAACCTGCGGCGGATAATAACAGGGTTGCCAATCGTGTCGGTGACACTGGTCAGCAGGTTTTTGCTGTTTTGCGCGGCCCTGCAGCACGGGCTGTCGCCGGGAATGCGCAACGATATTTGTCAATTGCCGACGGTTGGCACGGCGAACGTCTACAGTTGGACGATAGGGGCCGCGTGATTGTGCGTTTCAGGTGCGCGCCGGCCCGACTCCAGGCCGACAGTTGAAGAGCGGGGGTGTACATGGTGGCTATCAACATTCCCTGCAGTACTGACTCGCCAGGACTGAGTTTTCACGCTGCCACACCGACACTGATAAATATTGCTGTCCGACGTGCGGCACTTTTCGGCGCTCGCGCTAGTCTTAGCGTGGATCGCGGTGACGGATGTCACTTCACCTGTCTACGCTATCCTTGTGCGAGACTCACGCAGGAATCCAGCGCAATATGAATGTCCTGATCGTTGATGACGAACCCCAAGCCCGCGAGCGCCTGAGCCGTATGGTCAGTGAGCTCGAGGGATACAACGTCCTGGAGCCCAGCGCCACGAACGGCGAAGAGGCGTTGACCCTGATCGACAGCCTGAAGCCCGATATCGTGCTGCTTGATGTGCGCATGCCTGGCCTCGACGGGTTACAAGTGGCCGCTCGCCTGTGCGAACGAGAGGCCCCGCCAGCGGTGGTGTTCTGCGCCGCCCAGGAAGAATTTCCCATTGAGGCCCTGCAAGCCAGTGCAATGGGCTATCTGGTCAAGCCGGTCCGTGCCGAGCTGCTGCTCGAAGCCCTGAAAAAGGCCGAGCGCCCCAATCGCGTGCAACTCGCGGCCCTGACCCGGCCAGCAGCGGAAAGCGGCAGCGGGCCGCGCAGTCACATCAGTGCTCGAACCCGCAAAGGTATTGAGCTGATTCCCTTGGCACAGGTCGTCTATTTCATTGCCGATCACAAGTATGTGACCTTGCGCCATGAAGGTGGCGAGGTTCTGCTCGACGAGCCGCTCAAGGCGCTGGAGGACGAGTTCGGCGACCGCTTCGTGCGTATCCACCGCAATGCGCTGGTGGCGCGCGAGCGAATCGAGCGTCTGCAACGGACTCCGCTCGGGCATTTCCAGCTGTTTCTCAAAGGTCTGAACGGTGATGCGCTGATTGTCAGTCGGCGCCATGTCGCTGGCGTGCGCAAGATGATGCAGCAGCTTTAAACCGCGAGCCGCACGCGGTTTTCAGATCCCTTTTCCGGGCATGTCAGGCCAGGGAGGCCACGTTGCCCCTGATACAAGTCAAAGCGAATTTGGCTGAGCTGTTATTATCCGCCGTATCTATTCAGTACGGATTGATCCATGTCCCCTCGCGAAATCCGCATCGCTACCCGCAAAAGTGCCCTGGCCTTGTGGCAGGCCGAATACGTCAAGGCTCGTCTGGAGCAGGCTCACCCCGGCCTGATCGTGACGCTAGTACCCATGGTCAGTCGCGGCGACAAGCTGCTGGACTCGCCCCTGTCGAAAATCGGTGGCAAAGGCCTGTTCGTCAAGGAGCTGGAAACCGCGCTGCTTGAAAACGAAGCCGACATCGCTGTGCACTCCATGAAAGACGTACCCATGGACTTCCCGCAAGGACTAGGCTTGTATTGCATCTGCGAGCGCGAAGACCCGCGCGACGCGTTTGTTTCCAATACCTACGCCAGTCTTGAGGCGCTGCCCCAGGGCAGTGTGGTGGGTACTTCCAGCTTGCGCCGCCAGACCCAGTTGCTGAGCCGCCGACCGGACCTGCAGATCCGCTTCCTGCGTGGCAACGTCAACACTCGCCTGGCCAAACTGGATGCGGGTGAGTACGACGCAATCATTCTTGCGGCTGCCGGGCTGATCCGCCTGGGCTTCGAAGATCGCATCAGCTCCTCGATCAGCGTCGACGACAGTCTGCCTGCCGGTGGCCAGGGCGCGGTGGGTATCGAATGCCGCAGTGCCGACAGTGAAATCCACGCCCTGCTGGCGCCGCTGCATCATCAGGACACTGCGACCCGTGTGAGTGCCGAGCGCGCGCTGAACAAGCACCTCAACGGTGGCTGCCAGGTGCCGATTGCCTGCTATGCCGTGCTCGAGGGTGAGCAGGTCTGGCTGCGTGGCCTGGTAGGTGACCCGAATGGCACTCTTTTGCTTAATGCCGAGGCTCGGGCCCCACGTGGCGATGCCGAAGCTTTAGGCGTGAAAGTCGCCGAAGATCTGTTGAACCAGGGGGCCGACACTATTCTGAAAGCGGTCTACGGTGAGGCGGGGCACGAGTGACAGGCTGGCGCTTGCTGCTAACGCGCCCGACGGAAGACTCTGCGGCGCTGGCGGCTTTTTTGGCGCGAGAGGGGATTTTCAGCAGCAGCCTGCCGCTTTTGGAAATGGAGCCGGTTTCGGCCTCTGCCACAATGCGCAAAGTGATCGAGCACCTGGATCGTTATTGCGCGGTGATCGTGGTCAGCAAGCCGGCCGCCCGCATGGGACTTGCCTTGATCGCACCGGCATGGCCACGGCTGCCGCACCTGCAGTGGTTCAGTGTCGGCGCGGCGACTGCGCAGGTACTCCAGGAGCACGGGCTGCAGGTGGGTTTCCCGACGCAAGGCGACGACAGCGAAGCCTTGCTGGCGATGGAGTCATTGCGCCAGGCAATCTCCCGGCCCGACGCGCGCGTGTTGATCCTGCGCGGGGAGGGCGGGCGTGAACTGCTGGCTGAGCGTTTGCGTGAGCAAGGTGCTAGTGTCGATTACCTGGAAGTGTACCGGCGTAGCCTGCCGCCTTATGCGTCCGGAGTCTTGCCCGAGCGGATTGCGGCGGAACGCTTGAACGGCCTGGTGGTCAGCAGTGGACAGGGTTTTGAGCACCTGCGGCAAATGGCAGGTGAAGCCTGGCCGGCGCTGGCGCGGTTGCCGTTGTTCGTTCCCAGCCCCAGGGTCGCCGAGATGGCGCGATTGGCAGGCGCCAAACTAGTTGTGGATTGTCGTGGTGCCAGTGCCACGGCTTTGCTGACGGCGTTGCGGGAAACCCGACCCGTTCTCTAATGCAAAGGATGGATACGTGAGCGAAACAGCCTTGCCAAAAGATGACCTGCAACCCGCGCTCGACGTGCCGGTTGAACCCGTAAACAGCCCGGCACCGCGCCGGGGCAATGGCCTGGCGCTTGTGGCGTTGCTGGTAGGCGCCGCAGGCGTTGCCGTCGGCGGCTGGGGTGTCTGGCAGGTGCGCACGCTGCACGCCAACACCCAGCAGCAATTGGGGCAGTTGCAGGCGCTGAGTGACCAGTCGCAGAGTCTGAAACTCAACGAGCAACGCCTGTCGGCGCGCCTGGAGCAATTGCCGGCAGCCGAAGAACTGGAAGAGCGGCGCCGCTTGGTCGCGCAGTTGCAGGGTGACCAGCAACGACTCAATCAGCGTCTGGAAACGGTGCTCGGCGCCAGCCGCAAGGACTGGCGCCTGGCCGAAGCCGAGCACTTGTTGCGCCTAGCCAGCTTGCGCCTCTCGGCACTGCAGGACATCAGCAGCGCCCAGGCGCTGGTCCAGGGGGCGGACGAAATCCTCCGTGAGCAAAACGATCCGGGCTCTTTCGCTGCACGTGAGCAGATCGCCAAGAGTCTGGCGGCTCTGCGCAGTACCGAGCAGCCCGACCGCACCGGGCTGTTCCTCAAGCTGGGGGCGCTGCGTGATCAGGTCACCGAACTGACCGAGCTGGCGCCGGAGTACCACGATCGCGGTGAGTCCTTGCTGGGGCTGACCGCCGATGGCGATGGTGCCAGTCGCTGGGCGCAATGGTGGGATCAGATCTCGCGCTACATCCGCATCGATTTCGGCGCCGACAAGAATATTCGTCCGTTGCTCGCCGGCCAGAGCCTGACCCAGGTGCGCCTTGCGTTGAGCCTGGCACTCGAGCAAGCGCAGTGGGCCGCGCTCAATGGGCAGGCGCCGGTCTACACCCAGGCGCTGGCGGAAGCTCGTGACGTGCTCAAGGGCAGCTTCAATCAGGACAACCCGCAAAGCAAAGTCATGCTTGAGCAGATCGGTGAACTGAGTCAGCAGCCTGTCACGGTGCTCACCCCGGATCTGGCGACCACACTAAGCGCAGTCCAGGGCTACCTCGAACGCCGTAACGTGAATGCCGAGGAGTCGGTCAAGCCCGCTGCCAAGGCTGCCGGAGCCACGTCGGAGACCCGCCAATGAAGCGCCTCTACATCATTGTGTTTCTGGTCATAGCAGCCGCCGGAGCCCTCGGCCTGGCGATCGCCCAGCACGCCGGTTACGTGTTGATTGCCTACAACTCCTTTCGCTATGAGTCGAGCCTCTGGGCGACCTTGCTGTTGCTGGCGGTAATCTGGCTGGTGCTGTGGGGCGTCAAAGCATTGATCGAGTTGGTGGCCGTCTCCAGCGGTGTGGTCAATCCGTGGTCCAATCGAAATCGCAGCCGGCGAGTACAGGTGGCAATCGAACATGGCCAGCTGGATCTCGCGGAAGGTCGCTGGGCCAGCGCACAGCGCCATCTGCAGCGCGCCGCCGAAGCCGAGCGTCAACCATTGCTGTATTACCTGGGGGCTGCCCGGGCGGCCAATGAGCAAGGGCGCTACGAGGAGTGCGACAACCTGCTGGAGCGAGCGTTGGAGCGCCAGCCTCAGGCCGAGTTGGCAATTGCCTTGAGTCATGCGCAATTGCAGACCGACCGTGGCGATACCGACGGTGCCCTGACCACTCTGGTAGCGATGCATGAGCGTCATCCCCATAGCGTGCAGGTATTGCGTCAGTTGCAGCGCCTGCATCAGCAGCGCGGTGACTGGTCGTCAGTGATTCGCTTGTTGCCCGAATTGCGCAAGGACAAGGCGCTGCCTGCCAGTGAGTTGGCAGAATTGGAGCGGCGGGCCTGGGGTGAAAATCTCAGCCTCGCGGCGCATCGGGACGATAGCGGTGCGGTCGGCCTGCAGTCGCTCAACCGCGCCTGGCAACAGCTCACCTCGGCTCAACGCCAGGAACCTCAGTTGGTGCTGGCGTATGCCGAACAGTTGCGCCAATTGGGCGCCGAAGTTGAAGCCGAGGAAGTTCTGCGCACCGCACTCAAGCGTCATTACGATAGCCATCTGGCACGTTTGTACGGTTTGCTGCGCGGCAGTGATCCGGCGCGACAGCTGCAAACCGCCGAGGCTTGGTTAAAGGATCATCCGAACGACCCAAGCCTGTTGTTGACCCTTGGGCGGCTGTGCCTGCAAACCAGTCTGTGGGGCAAGGCGCGGGACTATCTGGAAAGCAGCCTGCGCTTGCAGCGCAATCCCGAAGCTTGCGCCGAGCTTGCTCGATTGCTGGCTCAACTGGGGGACACCGAGCGCAGCAACCAGCTTTTTCAGGAAGGCCTGGGGTTGCTGGATGAGCGCCTACTGGCGTCACCCTTGCCCGTTCCCGCTCGCGTGTAGGATTACATGGATGCAGGCTCGTCCGAACGGGCGAACCTGCTACCTGAAACGCGCCGTATCTGCTTCAGTGTGTATGTCGTAGGCAGAGTCTTACGAGGGACTACACGTTTTCCTGTCAAACCTGTCGGCATTTCCCTACGATCGTGTCGAATTCATGGCGCTGACCCTCCTTGAAAGGCCGCAGCGCTTTCCTCTACCGTAACTGTCTGTCTCTTCTTTTACGGATAAGCCATGTCCTTGGCCGGCTCACGATCGTTGTTTTTCATGGCTTTCCTGGCGGCGGCCGTGGTGTTGGGCGGTTCGTATTATCTGGAGTATGCAGTCGGACTCAAAGCGTGTGGCCTGTGCATGTTGCAGCGTCTGTGCCTGCTGCTGTTGATGCTCGTGTGCATGATCGCAGCGGTGCATGGTCCGCGTCGCCTGGGCAGTGGTTTGTATTGGCTGGCGAGCCTGATCAGCGCCAGCGCAGGCATGGCTATCGCCTGGCGCCAGGTGGTGCTGCAAAACGATCCTGTGTCGCAACTGATTGCATGCTCACCGGACGCCCAGGAGTTTTCCAGAGAGATGCCACTAGTGTGCCTGCTCCGACTGATGTTCGAGGGAACTGTGGACTGTGCGCGGATTTCCTGGTCGCTGTTTGACCTGAGCATCGCCGAATGGAGTCTGATGTTTTTTGTCTCGGTGTCGATCCTCAGTGGCTATCAAACCCTTCGGATGGTCTGCAGCGCCTTTCAGCACCCATCCAGCGACGAGTCGTCGCACTGCCGCCCACAGGGCGATTAAACACTTGTATGAACTTTATCTCCTGCGTACCTTGTAGCAGTTGGCGTGCGAGCATAATCTGGCCCGCACGCGTCATTGGATTTATGTTGCTCGACGGTGCTTCGCCCGGCCGAACCTTGATACTCAAGTCTTGCGGTAAGTAGGGCGGCATTACCCACAAGGGAAGAGAGATCACCATGCTCGAAAGTTGTCAGAATGCTCAGGAACGCTGGGGTGGAGTGCATCTGCTGATCGATCGCTGGTTGCAGGAGCGTCACGAACTGGTTCGGGCCTATGATGCTCTCGGCTCCAAGCCTGAGACCCTGAGTAAAGAGCAAAAGCCATTGCTGGAGTTCTGTGGCGTGCTGGTCGACTATGTATCGGCGGGCCATTTCGAAATCTACGAGCAGCTCACCGGTGAGGCAAAAGCCTTCAACGACAAGCGTGGTCTGGAGCTGGCCGAGACCCTCTACCCACGCATCGATGTCATCACTGAAAAGCTGCTGGCGTTCAACGATCTGTGCGACGAAGGCAAGTGTGTCGCCGAGAAATTCAAGGAGCTGGGTGGCTTGCTGCATGAGCGTTTCGAGCTCGAAGACTGCCTGATCGAAGTGCTGCACACGGCGCACAAGGAAGAAGCTCCGGCACAAGCCTGAGCCTGATCGACAAGACCCTGGAACGGTGCGCATGACGCACCGTTTTTCGTTTATGGATTCTCAGCCAGAGATGTCCAACAACTCCACTTCAAATACCAGCGGTGTAAAGGGCGCAATGAGATCGCCTGCACCCTCGGCGCCATACGCCTGCGCAGAGGGGATGACCAGCCGCCATTTCGCGCCCACCGGCATGTCCTTCAGCGCTGTGCGCCAGCCAGGGATCACACTGTCGAGACTGAACCATTGGGCCTGATCGTTCTGGTCGAACACGCTGCCATCAGGCAGCCTGCCGATGTAGCGGACCTGGACCTTGCCATGGGCACCGGCGGTGTCGCCATGACCTGCCACCCACTTCGTCAGCAGGATGCCGTCGGCCAATACCGTGACACCGGGCCTGGCTTTTTCCGTCGTTAAAAAACGCTGCTCTTCCTGTAGCGCAATTTCACTTTTCGGTTGGTTGGGCTGCTCGGCCATGCGCGCTTCATGTGCAGCCAAAAGCTGCTCGATGCGTCGATCATCAAGCGCCAGGGGTTTGCCCTGATAAGCCTGTTGCAGACCTTCGAGCAACGCCTGAATTTGCAAGTCCGGAACCTCCTGCCGCAAGCGTTCACCCAAGCTTGCACCCAGGCTGTAAGCAAGATCGTGGGCGTCATTCTGCGGATTTTTTTCTGCGGCCTGCGCCATCGAAAAAACCACGCACAAAGGTAAAAAAAGCAAACGCGACATGGGCGTTCTCCGGCTTGGAATGTGCAGGATTATGCCAGCGCGAAAGGGCAGTTCGCAGAACTGCTTTGTGCTTGGGGCAGAACATTTTCGGTTTCGTGCAACCCATGGCAATCGATACTGTCAACATGCCCTAGCGGCGGTAGCAGCAGAGGTCTAGTATGAGCCGCACTCACGTCAGCCAGGAGGTAAACCATGTCGGCCAATAAGAAGCCTGTAAATACTCCGTTGCATTTACTCCAACAGCTCTCGGGCAGCCTGCTCGAACATTTGGAAACTGCTTGTTCGCAAGCCTTGGCTGATGCTGAAAAACTGCTCGCCAAACTGGAAAAGCAACGCGTTAAAGCACAGGAAAAACTGCACAAGTCCCGCACCAAATTGCAGGACGCCGCTACGTCCGGAAAAGCCAAGGCGCAGGCCAAGGCCAAGGGTGCGGTCAAGGAGCTGGAAGACCTGCTCGATGCCCTCCAGAAGCGTCAATCCGATACTCGTAACTACATTCTGCAACTCAAGCGCGATGCTCAGGAAAGCTTGAAACTGGCCCAAGGTGTGGGTCGGGTTAAAGAGGCAGTTGGCAAGGCATTGACCCTGCGCGCGGCCAAGCCTGCAACTGCCGCTGCGGCAAAAAAACCGGCTGCCAAACCAGCCGCCAAGGCGCCTGCCAAAACCGCCGCCAAGCCTGCAGCCAAGGCACCGGCTAAAACCGCTGCAGCCAAGCCTGTAGCCAAGGCACCGGCTAAAGCCGCTGCAGCCAAACCTGCTGCCAGGACGGCCGCCGCCAAACCGGTTGCTGCCAAGGCGCCTGCAAAAGCCGCCGCCAAGCCTGTGGCGAAAACTGCCGCCGCCAAACCCGCAGCCAAGACTGCAGCCAAGACTGCAGCGGCCAAGCCCGCGGCTAAAACCGCTGTTGCGAAACCGGCTGCCAAACCAGTAGCCAAGGCTGTTGCTGCCAAAGCTCCGGCCAAGGCTGCCGCCAAGCCAGCGGCTAAACCGGCTGTGAAGCCTGCCGCTGCCAGCGCTGCGAAACCAGCCGCCAAGCCTGCTGCTGCCAGTGCTGCGAAACCCGCAGCCAAACCCGCAGCTGCGAAGCCAGCCGCCGCTAAACCTGCAGCTAAACCAACTGCAAAACCAGCAGTGAAAAAGCCCGCCGCCGCTAAACCGGCTGCTGCCAAACCGGCAGCCGCACCTGTCGCCGCCAAGCCAGCGACTCCAGCACCAGCGACTTCGCCTGCACCAGCGCCAGCCTCGGCGTCGGCCGCCAGCGCTCCAGCTGCCTCGCCTGCACCGGCCGCCAGCGCCACCAGCACACCGACAAGCGCTTCCTAAGCCTCGGTCAACGCGACGCGCAGCTGATGCAGCGCGTCGCGATCAAGGTTGGCGGCGTCCGCCGCCGTACCTTCCAGCCATAAGATCAGGTCATTTCTCTCACCCCCTGGCCATTTCCGCGCCGAATTCTCCAGGCGCACCAACAACTGTTTCTCCGCTTCCAGCTCCATGGTTTTGATTTGCGCGCGCAGGGCGCTGATCGAGGCATCCGTCACGGCCGCTACTTTCCATTGCCTGCGCAATTCACGAAGGGGCTGGACCACATCGGTGTACCAGGGCTGTGCCACGTGCACCAGTTGTTGCAAGCGCTGCGCAGTGCAGGCGACGCCGCGCTCGCCCAGCCAGGCCGCACACAACAACAGGCAAACATTGGCGCCGGTATCCTGCAGTCGCAGGCAAATGGGCTCGATGCCCGGCCTTGCATAGGTGTCGAGGGAAAAGCTCCACAGGTCAGAGGACATAGTGCTACTCGCGCCAGTTGCGAGCGAAGCTGGTAGACTCCGCCGCCATTATGATTCGACTTCAGAACCTGACTTTACAGCGTGGCCCGCAACGTCTGCTAGAAGACGCCGAGCTGACCCTGCACGCCGGCCACAAAGCCGGCCTGATCGGTGCCAATGGCGCCGGCAAATCGAGCCTGTTTGCCTTGCTTCGAGGTGAACTGCACCCGGACTCGGGCGACTGCTTCCTGCCGGCAGATTGGCGTATCGCCCACATGCGCCAGGAGGTCGATACGCTGGATCGCCTGGCGGTCGACTACGTGCTCGATGGTGACCTGCGCCTGCGCGAGGTCCAGCGCGACCTCGCCGCCGCCGAAGCTGCCCACGATGGTGCCGCCCAGGCGCGCCTGCACGCCGAGCTCGACAGTGCCGACGGCTACACCGCCGATGCGCGCGCGCGCAAGCTGCTGGCGGGGCTGGGCTTCACCAACGAACAGACGGATCGTCGCGTCGGAGATTTCTCCGGTGGCTGGCGGATGCGTCTGAACCTGGCGCAGGCCTTGATGTGTCCGTCGGACTTGTTGCTGCTTGACGAACCGACCAACCACTTGGACCTCGACGCCATCATCTGGCTGGAAGAGTGGCTCAAGAGCTACCCCGGCACCCTGCTGCTGATTTCTCACGACCGCGACTTCCTCGACGCCGTGGTCGATCATGTGGCCCACGTCGATCAGCGCAAGATCACCCTGTACCGCGGTGGCTACACGGCGTTTGAACGGGCCCGTGCCGAGCGTCTGGCTCAGCAGCAACAGGCCTACGAGAAGCAGCAGGCGCAACGGGCGCACATGGAAAGCTACATCGCCCGGTTCAAGGCCCAGGCCACCAAGGCCCGTCAGGCCCAGAGCCGGATCAAGGCGTTGGAGCGGATGGAGGAACTGTCGGCGGCTCACGTCGATTCGCCGTTCGACTTCGTGTTCCGCGAGTCGACGAAGATCTCCAGCCCCTTGATTGACCTGTCCGATGCCCGCTTGGGTTACGGCGACAAGACCATCCTGGAGAAGGTCAAACTGCAGTTGACCCCGGGCGCGCGGATCGGCCTGCTCGGCCCCAACGGCGCCGGCAAGTCGACCCTGATCAAGAACCTTGCCGGCGAACTATCACCGCTGGCTGGGCGCCTGACCCGTGGCGAGAACACGGTGGTCGGCTACTTTGCCCAGCACCAGTTGGACTCGCTGGACGCCAAGGCCAGCCCCTTGCTGCACCTGCAGCGCCTGGCGCCGACCGAGCGCGAACAGACTCTGCGCGACTTTCTTGGTGGCTTCGACTTCCGCGGTGCGCGAATCGACGAACCGGTGCTCAACTTCTCCGGTGGTGAAAAGGCCCGCCTGGCGCTGGCACTGATCGCCTGGGAACGGCCTAACCTGCTGTTGCTCGACGAACCGACCAACCACCTGGACCTGGAAATGCGCCTGGCGCTGACCATGGCCCTGCAGGAATTCAGTGGCGCGGTTCTGGTGGTCTCCCACGACCGTCATCTGCTCAAGAGCACCACTGACAACTTTTTCCTGGTGGCCGACGGCAAGGTCGAAGAGTTCGACGGCGACCTGGAAGACTACGCCCGTTGGCTGGTCGAGTATCGTCAGCGCAATGCGCCGGTGAGCACGACGCCGGTCAATCCGGACAAGACTGACAAGAAGGCCCAGCGCCAGGCCGCGGCTGCGTTGCGTCAGCAACTGGCACCGCACAAGCGAGAGGCCGACAAGCTCGAAGCCGAATTGGGCAAGCTCCACGAGAAGTTGGCGAAAGTCGATGCAAGCCTGGGTGACAGCGATATCTACGAGCCGGCGCGCAAGAATGAATTGCGTGACCTGCTGGCCGAACAGGCCCGCTTGAAGGTCCGCGAAGCGGAGCTTGAAGAAGCCTGGATGGAAGCGCTGGAACTGCTGGAAAGCATGCAGGCGGAGCTGGAGGCGCTGTCGTGATCGAGGCGTTCAAGCTGCCCTTGCCGGCGGTGTGGATCGAGCCGCTGTGGCTTGGCCTGCAAATCCTCCTGATTCTGCTGGCGGGCTACCTGGCGCAGCGCTTCGTAGCCAAGGGGCTGACCCGTCTGGGTGAGCGTTATCCGTTTCCACCGCAGTTGCTGATGCCGCTGCGTGGTGGTCTGCGCTGGCTGATCATGGGCAGCGCGTTGATCTTTGTCCTGGAGCGCCTCGGCGTTTCAGCGACGGTGCTGTGGACCGCGCTCTCGGGTTTCGTCGCGGTTGCGGCCGTGGCGTTTTTCGCCATGTGGAGCGTGCTGTCCAACCTGCTGTGCGCAATCCTGATCTTCACCGTCGGGCCCTTTCGCCTGGGTGATGTGGTCGAGTTGGTGGACACCACCGACAAGCCCGGCGTCAAAGGCCGGGTGGTCGCGATCAACCTGCTGTACACCACACTGATCGAGGCGGAAGAGGCCGGCACCGGCAGCGCCATGGTGCAAGTGCCCAACAGCCTGTTCTTCCAGCGCTCGGTCCGGCGCTGGCGCGGCAGCGACGTATTGCCGTCCAGCGGCTTCGAGAAGTAGTCGCACGCCCGCTGTCGCTGGTCGGCAGCGGACATTTCCGGTAAAAAATCGATAGTCATTCGCCGGCTGGCGCATTAGCTTAGACAACTGACAAGCGTGTGAGGCGAGGTGTGCGATGGTGTTGGAAACGTGGCTGGCTTTTTTTGCCGCCTGCTGGGTAATCAGTCTTTCTCCGGGCGCCGGCGCCATTGCGTCGATGTCCAGCGGCCTGCGCTACGGTTTCTGGCGCGGCTATTGGAATGCCCTCGGCCTGCAATTGGGCCTGGCGCTACAGATTGCCATTGTCGCCGCCGGCGTCGGCGCGATCCTCGCGACATCGGCGACTGCCTTCTATGCGATCAAATGGTTCGGCGTGGCGTATCTGGTGTATCTCGCCGTCAAGCAATGGAAGGCGCTGCCCAGTGACATGAGCGGTGACGCGGCGATGCGCCCGATCGGCAAACCCATGGCACTGGTATTCCGGGGTTTCCTGGTAAACATCAGTAATCCCAAGGCGCTGGTGTTCATGTTGGCGGTGCTGCCGCAATTCATCGATCCGCATGCTCCCTTGGTGACGCAGTACCTGATCCTCGGGGCGACCATGATCTGTGTTGATCTGATCGTGATGGCCGGATACACCGGACTTGCCTCCAAGGTGTTGCGCCTGCTGCGCACGCCAAAGCAGCAGAAACGCATGAATCGCACCTTCGCGGGTCTGTTCATTGGTGCCGCTGCGTTCATGGCGACCCTGCGCAAAGCCGTGGTCTGAACCATCCCGCTTCAATGAAAGGCGACTCTGGGTCGCCTTTCTCATTCTCGGCACCTGAAAACGCACGCCATTGACCGACAAAGCTTGAGTGAAACTCATTCGAAGTGAACAATATGTAACTTCGTATTACCAAATGAGATTCATTCATGACTGCGCCGTCCCGTTTCCTGGCCTGGCTGGTCCTCCCGTTGCTTGCGCTGTGCAGTTCCAACCTGCTGGCCGACACCGTGGAAGGTGCCCCACAAGCCCTGCATGTCCTCGACTACATTGGCGCCGATTACCCGGCGACGGTCGAAGCGGGCAAGGTGATCGATAGCGCTGAATACCAGGAGCAGCTCGAGTTCCTGAACTCGCTGCAGGGTTTTGTCGGCGGATTACCGGCCAATCCGCAGAAGCCTGAACTGGAGCAGGGGCTGGCGGCGTTGACCAAGGCTGTCGACGAGCGCCAGGACGGTGCGACGGTCGCCCGTCAGGCGCGGCAACTGGGGGCGAAGCTGGCGGTGGCCTATGAGGTCAGTCAGGCGCCTATCATCACTCCTGACCCGGCACGCGGCGCGCCGCTGTATGCGCAGAACTGCGCGGTCTGCCATGGCGCCAGCGGTGCTGGTGACGGCCCTGCCGGTGTCGGCCTGGAGCCGCCGCCGGCGAACCTGCAGGATCGCGCCCGTCAGGACCGCCTGAGCCTCTACGCGATCTACAGCACCCTGGGGCAGGGCATCGAGGGCACGGACATGCCGTCGTTTGCCGATCAGCTGGATGAACGCCAGCGTTGGGATCTGGCAACCTACATCGCTGGCTTCACCGCCGACCCGGCGGCGGTAAAAAGTACGAAGACCTTCAACCTTGCCGATCTGGCCCGTCAGACCCCGGCAGAAGTACTGGCGGCCGAAGGGCCTGAAGCAGCAGCTACTTTCCGTGCGCAGCGAGCCCAGCCACCTCAGGTCCAGCGTGGCCCGGCGCAGTTGCTTGATTACACCGCCGCGACCCTGGACAAGAGCATTGCCGCGTACCGGGCTGGCGATCACGACCAGGCCTACGATCTGTCGGTGGCGGCTTATCTGGAAGGCTTCGAGCTGGTTGAAAGCTCGCTGGATAACGTCGACGCCAACGTGCGCAAGGACACCGAAAAGGCGCTGATGGCCTACCGTCAGTCACTTCAGGACGGCTTGCCGGTGGAGCAGGCCCAGCAGCGCCTGGACACGGCCAAGGCCAAGCTCAAGGAATCCGCCGGCCTGCTCGGTGGCGATGGCCTGAGCTGGTCGCTGAGTTACATCTCCGGTCTGTTGATTCTGCTGCGCGAAGGCCTGGAAGCGATTCTGGTCCTGGCGGCTATCCTCGCGTTCCTGCGCAACACCGGCCAGCAGTCGGCGGTGCGCAGCGTCAACGTCGGCTGGGGCCTGGCCTTGCTTGCTGGCCTGGGGACCTGGGCCTTGGCGGCCTATGTAATCGACGTCAGCGGCGCTCAGCGTGAACTGCTCGAAGGTGCCACGGCGCTGTTCGCCAGTGTGATGGTGCTGTGGCTCGGGGTGTGGATGCACGACCGGCGCCACGCAGCGGCCTGGCAGGATTACATCAAGAGCAGCCTGGTGGGCGGGGGTGGGCGTTTCGGCTTCGCGATCCTGGCGTTCTTCTCGGTATACCGTGAACTGTTCGAAGTGATCCTGTTCTACGAAACCCTGTGGCTGCAAGCCGGTCCCGCCGGACATAACGCGGTGCTGGCCGGTGGTGCAACCGCCTTCGTACTGCTGATTGGCCTGGCCTGGGTGATTTTGCGCGGCTCGGCGAAGTTGCCGCTGGCGCTGTTCTTCTCGATCAACGCCGGGCTGCTCTGTGCGCTGTCGGTGGTGTTTGCCGGGCATGGTGTGAAAGCTCTGCAGGAAGCCGGGATCTTCGGCACCCGGCCAGTGCCGTTCTTCGATTTCGACTGGCTGGGGATTCACGCTGATGCTTACTCGCTCAGTGCGCAGGTGCTGGCGATTGTGGCTATCGTCGTGCTGTACAGCCGCAGTCGTATGGCCGAGAAGCGTCGGGCGACGGCGTAGTTCATTACAGAGGAGAACACCGTGCGTGTATGGATCGATGCCGACGCTTGCCCACGGGCAGCGAAGGATCTGGTGGTAAAGTTCGCCCTCAAGCGCCAGTTCGAGGTCGTGCTGGTGGCCGGCCAGCCGCAGACCAAGCCCGCACTGGCGTTGGTCAAGCTGATCGTGGTGCCCAGCGGCCCGGATGCGGCGGATGACTATCTGGTGGAGCACGCGGTGCCCGGTGAGTTGGTGATCTGCAGCGATGTGCCATTGGCCGATCGTCTGGTCAAAAAGGGCGTTGCTGCTCTGGACCCACGGGGAAAGGAGTTCGATGCGCAGAACATGGGCGAGCGCCTGGCCGTGCGCAATCTGTTTACCGACCTGCGCGAGCAGGGGCAGATGAGCGGCGGACCGGCGCCGTTTGGCGAGCGGGAGAAACAGGCATTTGCCAATGCGCTGGACCGGATTCTCACTCGGCTCAGTCGCAAAGGCTGATGCTCAAGCGTCGTTTTCGTGGGTCAGTTCCAGCACCCGGTCCACCAGCTTGTTGATGCCGGAGGCGGCCTCGCTGATTGACTGCGCGAGCATGTAGGCAGGTGTGCTGACCAGTTTGCGCGCCTTGTCTTCGACGATGTCTGTGACGGCGCAGTCGGTGTGAGTGGCGCCCATTTTGGTCATGGCCGCAGCAGTATCGGCGTCGTTGCCGATGGTGCAGGTGACGCCCGGGCCGTAAATTTTGGCCGCCAGCGCCGGGGAAATGCAGATCAAACCCACAGGTTTACCGGCTTCGGCAAAGGCCTCGGCCAGTGCCAGGACTTCCGGTTGCAGGCTGCAGCCGGCACCTTCGATGGCGAAGTTGGAGAGGTTCTTCGCTGCACCAAAACCACCGGGCACGATCAGTGCGTCGAAGTCTTCGGCATTGGCCTCACGGATGTCCTTGACCTGGCCACGGGCAATGCGCGCCGATTCCACCAGGACATTACGCGCCTCAGGCATCTCCTCACCGGTCAGGTGGTTGATCACATGCAATTGCGCGATGTTGGGGGCGAAGCATTGCACCTGTGCGCCGCGCTGATCCAGGCGCAGCAGAGTGATCACGCTTTCGTGGATCTCGGCACCGTCATAGACGCCGCAGCCGGAAAGTATCACTGCAACTTTTTTGCTCATGGGCTCTTCTCCAGATTCATGGCGCTAAATGTCCACTAATTTGCCACCGGTTGCCATAGGGTCAAAGAGTTGACCGCTGATCGTTGGACAACCGTTTCTCGCGGATCGCGCCATGAAATTCAGGTGAGCACTGCGCTGGCCGTTACAGCCTGCTGAGCGTGACGGCCGCGAGTTACTCGGCTGGCGTCTTGGGCTCGTTCCGGGCCATTTCGGCCTTGAGTGCCTGCTCATCGGCGTAGACCTGTTTGGCCAGCCGCGCATTCTTGAATCGTCGACGCAGCCACAGACCAAGACCCAACACCAACAGGGCGCCCAGCACCCATAGTTCGTACTTTTTGACGCTGCCGAGCATGCCTTCCAGAACCGCTCCGAAATGATAGGCCGCGGCGGCCAGCGCGGTGGCCCAGATTGCCGCACCAATGCCGTTGAGGATCAGGTAGCGGCCAGGCGGATACCCCGACAGGCCGATAGCCACCGGCATCACAGTGCGCAGGCCATAGACGAAGCGAAAGCTCAGGACCCAGATGTCCGGATGCTTGCGAATATGTTCCAGCGCCCGATCGCCCATCAATTGCCAGCGCGGCTTGCGCGCCAGCAGCTTGCGTCCGTGCTTGCGGCCCAGGAAGTACCACAGCTGGTCGCCGGCGTAGCTGCCAAGGAACGCCACGACCACTACGATATTGATGTCCATGTAGCCACGGAACGCGAGGAATCCTGCAAGAACCAGGATGGTTTCGCCTTCGAAAAACGTACCCAGGAATAGGGCGAAGTAGCCAAAGTCATTCAGGAATTGTTGGAGCATTGTCTGGGTGCTGGCGAAATGAACGCGCAGCCTAACCCCTTAGGCCCATGGAGGAAAGTATCCAAATGTGTCTCGACGTGAACAAATCCTACAAGGACAATGAATGCGACTACGGGTCACAGGGGTGCACATAACTGTCACACGACGGTCATAATGTGCGCTTATAACTGTCACGCTCGCCCGCCAGCGCGGGCTCAGGAGTCTGCCGTGAGCTTTACCCCCGCCAACCGTTTGTTTCCTGCAACCCGCCTGCGTCGCAACCGTCGTGATGAATTTTCGCGTCGTCTGGTCCGTGAAAACGTCCTGACTACCAACGATCTGATTCTGCCGGTGTTTGTGCTGGACGGTGAAAACCGTCGCGAAGCGGTGGCATCGATGCCGGGCGTCGAACGCCTGACGATCGACCTGTTGCTTGAAGAAGCGGCGCAGTGGGTCGAGCTGGGGATTCCGGCGGTTGCCCTGTTTCCGGTGACCCCGACCGAACTCAAGTCCCTCGACGCCGCGCAGGCCTGGGATCCGCAAGGCATTGCCCAGCGCGCCACCCGCGCTTTGCGTGCGCAGTTCCCGGAACTGGGGGTGATCACCGACGTGGCCCTGGACCCGTTCACCACCCACGGCCAGGACGGCATCCTCGATGAAGACGGCTATGTGCAGAACGACGTTACCGTCGATGCACTGGTCAAGCAGGCCTTGTCCCATGCCGAGGCTGGCGCGCAGGTGGTGGCGCCATCGGACATGATGGATGGCCGCATCCAGGCGATCCGCGAAGCGCTGGAGCTGGCCGGTTACGTCAACGTGCGGATCATGGCCTATTCGGCCAAGTACGCCAGTGCCTACTACGGGCCGTTCCGCGATGCGGTCGGTTCCGCGTTGAACCTGGGCAAGGCCAACAAGGCGTCCTATCAGATGGACCCGGCCAATGGCCATGAAGCCTTGCACGAAGTGGCTAGCGACTTGTCCGAAGGCGCGGATATGGTCATGGTCAAGCCGGGCATGCCGTACCTCGATATCCTTTATCGGGTCAAAGAAGAATTTAAAGTGCCGACCTTTGTCTATCAGGTCAGCGGTGAATACGCCATGCACATGGCGGCGATACAAAACGGCTGGTTGAGCGAAGGGGTGATCCTTGAGTCCCTGACCGCCTTCAAACGTGCCGGCGCTGATGGCATCCTCACTTACTTTGCCGTACGTGCCGCTCAATTGTTACGAGAGCAAAAATAGCCCTCCCAGGAACACGCGATGAATACCGAAGGCCTTACTGAAGTTGCTGTAAACGAAGCCCTGCCTGTGGACGAGCCGGTGGTCGAAGCGGCGCCGGAGCCCGCTCCTGCACCGGTGCCGCCACCAGTGGTCGCCGAGGCGGCACCTGCTGCGCCAGCGGTGCCGGTCCCGGGCCTGGATGACAGCATCCTTTATATTCATCGCGAACTGTCGCAACTGCAGTTCAACATCCGCGTGCTGGAACAGGCGCTGGATGAGTCCTACCCGTTGCTGGAGCGGCTGAAGTTCCTGCTGATCTTCTCCAGCAACCTCGATGAGTTCTTCGAGATTCGTGTCGCCGGCCTGAAGAAGCAGATCACCTTCGCCCGTGAGCAAGCCGGCGCCGATGGCCTGCAGCCGCATCAGGCGCTGGCACGCATCAGCGAGTTGGTGCACGGCCATGTCGACCGCCAGTACGCGATCCTCAACGATATTCTGTTGCCGGAGTTGGAGAAGCATCAGGTCCGCTTCATTCGTCGGCGGCACTGGAACACCAAGATCAAGACCTGGGTGCGCCGCTATTTCCGCGACGAAATCGCGCCAATCATCACCCCGATCGGCCTCGATCCGACGCACCCGTTCCCGTTGCTGGTTAACAAGAGCCTGAACTTCATCGTCGAGCTCGAAGGGGTCGATGCCTTTGGTCGCGATTCCGGCCTGGCAATAATCCCGGCGCCGCGCTTGCTGCCACGGGTGATCAAGCTGCCGGAAGAAGTCGGCGGTACTGGCGACAATTATGTGTTCCTGTCGTCGATGATCCACGCACACGCCGACGACCTGTTCCAGGGCATGAAGGTCAAGGGTTGCTACCAGTTCCGCCTGACCCGAAACGCCGACCTCGCGCTTGACTCCGAAGACGTCGAAGACCTGGCCCGCGCTCTTCGTGGCGAGCTGTTCTCGCGGCGCTACGGCGATGCGGTGCGTCTGGAAGTGGCCGATACTTGCCCGAAACACCTCTCGGATTACTTGCTCAAGCAGTTCAACCTGAGCGAGACCGAGCTGTATCAGGTCAATGGCCCGGTCAACCTGACCCGTCTGTTCAGCATCACCGGCCTGGACAGCCATCCGGAGCTGCAATACACCCCGTTCACCCCGCAGATCCCGAAATTGCTGCAAAACAGCGAGAACATTTTCAGTGTGGTCGGCAAGCAGGACATCCTGTTGCTGCACCCATTCGAGTCGTTCACCCCGGTGGTCGACCTGCTGCGTCAGGCTGCCAAGGACCCGCATGTATTGGCCGTCCGCCAGACCCTGTACCGTTCCGGCGCCAACTCGGAAATCGTCGACGCGCTGGTGGATGCGGCGCGTAACGGCAAGGAAGTCACCGCGGTGATCGAGTTGCGGGCGCGCTTCGATGAAGAGTCCAACCTGCAACTGGCCAGCCGTCTGCAAGCGGCCGGCGCGGTGGTGATTTATGGCGTGGTCGGCTTCAAGACCCACGCCAAGATGATGCTGATCCTGCGTCGCGAGGCCGGTGAAATTGTCCGTTACGCGCACCTCGGCACCGGTAACTACCACGCCGGCAACGCCCGCCTGTACACCGACTACAGCCTGCTGACTTCCGACGACGCCTTGTGCGAAGACGTCGGCAAGCTGTTCAGCCAGTTGATCGGCATGGGTAAGACGCTGCGCATGAAGAAGCTGCTGCACGCGCCGTTTACCCTGAAGAAGGGCATGCTCGACATGATTGCCCGCGAAACCCAGTTCGCCCTCGACGGCAAGCCGGCGCACATCATTGCCAAGTTCAACTCGCTGACTGATCCGAAGATCATTCGCGCGCTGTACAAGGCCAGCCAGTCAGGGGTGCGCATCGATCTGGTGGTGCGCGGCATGTGCTGCCTGCGTCCGGGCATCGCCGGGGTCTCGCATAACATTCATGTGCGCTCGATCATCGGCCGCTTCCTCGAGCACACCCGGGTGTTCTACTTCCTCAATGGCGGCGAAGAGCAGATGTTCCTCTCCAGTGCCGACTGGATGGAGCGCAACCTCGACAAGCGCGTCGAAACTTGCTTCCCGGTCGAAGGCAAGAAGCTGCTGACCCGGGTCAAGAAGGAGCTGGAACTGTACTTGACCGATAACACCCACAGCTGGAGCCTGCAATCGGACGGTCGCTACGTGCGCAACACCCCGACCGGCAACCAGAACCCGCGCAGCGCCCAGGCGACCTTGCTGGAGCGTTTGGGTAGCCCGATCCTGCCGGTCAGCAGCTGACTCTCAGGCAACAGGCAAAAAAATGGCGATCCCTGAGGATCGCCATTTTTGTTTTCAGCGCACGCTGAGGGTGAATCCGACCCGGGTCAGCCACTCGGCTTCCAGGGCGAAGTCGGCCTGGGTCAGTTGGTTTTCGTCCAGCCAGTTTTCCGGGAACTGCACTTCCAGGCTGTCGCCGTTGGCATGCAGCGATACCTGGGGCATCGCCTGGGTGCCGCGGATGTGGTGGAACAGAATTGCGAAGCGCAGCAGGACGCACAGGCGGATCAGCTTGATGCCCTCGTCGCCGAACTCGGCGAACTTGTCCTTGGGAATATTGCGTCGGTGCCCGCGAACCAGCAGGGCCAGCATCAGTTGGTCTTCACGGGAGAAACCGGCCAGGTCCGAGTGCTCGATCAGGTAGGCGCCATGCTTGTGGTAATGGTAGTGGGCGATGTCCAGGCCGACTTCGTGCACCTTGGCGGCCCAGCCCAGCAGTTCGCGCCAGACGCCGTCATCCAGATCCCAGTCCGCCGCCACCTGGTCGAACGCATGCAGCGCCTTGCGCTCGACGCGAACGGCCTGATCGAGGTCGACGTGGTAACGGTCCATCAGGGAGCTGAGGGTGCGTTCGCGCACGTCTTCATGGTGATGACGGCCCAGCAGGTCGTACAGCACGCCTTCGCGCAGCGCGCCGTCGCAGTGGTCCATGCGTTGCAACTCAAGGGCGTCGAAGATCGCTTCGAGGATCGCCAGGCCGGCAGGGAAGATCGCCCGACGGTCAGGCTTGATGCCTTCGAAATCGATTTTCTCCGCGTCGCCGAGCTTGAACAGCTTGCGTTTGAGCCAGGCCAGGCCCTCGGCATTGACCTCGCCAGTGCCGTGGCCTCCGGCCTTGAGCGCCAGGCCGATGGCACGGATGGTGCCCGAGGAGCCGATGGCCTCATCCCAGGTCAGGCGGTGCAGGGCGTGTTCAATGCTCATGATCTCCAGGCGCGCCGCAGTGTACGCCTGGGCGTAGCGGGCCGGGGTGATCTTGCCGTCCTTGAAGTAGCGCTGGGTGAAGCTCACGCAGCCCATCTGCAGGCTTTCACGCAGCAGCGGTTCAAAGCGCTGGCCAATGATAAATTCGGTGCTGCCGCCGCCGATGTCGGCCACCAGGCGCTTGCCCGGGGTGTCAGCGAGGGTGTGGGACACGCCGAGGTAGATCAGGCGGGCCTCTTCACGACCGGAAATGACTTCGACCGGATGCCCGAGAATTTCCTCGGCGCGGCGGATGAACTCGCCGCGGTTGCGCGCTTCACGCAGGGCGTTGGTGCCGACGATCCGCACGGCGCCCAGGGGCATGCCGTTGATCAGTTGGGCAAAGCGCTTGAGGCAGTCGAGCCCGCGCTGCATGGACTCTTCGCTGAGCTGGCGTGCTTCGTCGATCCCGGCAGCCAACTGAACCTTTTCGCCGAGCCTCTCGAGAATGCGTATTTCATTGTGGTGAGCTTTGGCCACGACCATATGAAAGCTGTTCGAGCCCAGGTCGATAGCGGCGATCAGGGACAGATTCTTGGCTTGGGATTGGGGCATGGTCTAGGGGTCTCGGTCGATAACCTGACCATCGTGCCACGATCAATCGCTGCCGCCAACGCGCAGTGTTCAAAGCCTTGATCCAGTGCAGGAAAACTGCTGACGGCTGCGCGGTCAATCGCGGGCAAGCCCGCTCCCACAAGTGGGTTTCCATGTTGCCATTCACGGTGGGAGCGGGCTTGCCTGCGAAGACGGGCTGACCGACGCTGAAGAACGGTCAGCCCGCCGCCTCGACCGTCCCGATAAAGTTCGCCAGCTCCGCCGTCTGCGGCTGGGCAAACAACGTCTTGGGATCACCCACCTCATGCACCTTGCCCTGGTGCATGAACACCAACTTATCCCCAACCTCCCGGGCGAAACGCATTTCGTGGGTGACCATAATCAGCGTCATGCCTTCCTTTGCCAGTTGCCGGACCACGCTCAGCACTTCGTTGACCAGCTCCGGGTCGAGTGCCGAGGTGATTTCATCGCACAGCAACACTTTTGGCGACATGGCCAGGGCACGGGCAATCGCCACCCGCTGTTGCTGGCCGCCGGACAGTCGGTCCGGAAAGGCATCGAACTTTTCCCCCAGGCCGACCCGTTCCAGCATCTGACGCGCCAGTTCGGCGGCCTTGGCTTTGGGCACTTTCTGCACCACCTGTGGCGCGAGCATGACGTTCTCACCCACGGTCAGGTGCGGGAACAGGTTGAACTGCTGGAACACCATGCCGACTTTCTGCCGCAGGCTGCGCAGGTCGGCGCGGGCGGCATCGAGGTATTCGCCGTCGACTTCGATCACCCCGTCGTTGATTGACTCCAGGCCGTTGAGGGTACGCAGCAAGGTCGATTTACCCGAGCCACTGCGGCCAATGATTGCGACTACCTGGCCTTCCTCGATGCTCAGGTCGATCCCTTTGAGCACATGATGATCGCCGTAGTATTTATGCAGGGCGGAAATTCTAAGCAGAGGCATGCAGTCTCCTTTCCAGGTATCGCGCACTGAGCGACAAGGGGTAGCAAAGCAGGAAGTAGCCGAGGGCGACGAGGCCGTAGACCATGAAAGGTTCGAAGGTGGCGTTGGCGAGCATGCCGCCGGTCTTGGTCAGTTCGGTGAAGCCGATGATCGAGGTGACGGCAGTGCCTTTGACCACTTGCACCGAGAAGCCCACGGTCGGCGCCACGGCGATGCGCAGGGCTTGCGGCAGGATCACGTAGCGCAACTGTTCCAACGGGCTCAGCGCCAGGCTGGACGATGCCTCCCATTGGCCGTTGGGGATCGAATCGACGCAGCCGCGCCAGATCTCCGCCAGGTAAGCGCTGGTAAATAGCGTCAGTGCAATCGCCGCCGCCATCCACGGTGAAATCTCCACCCCGGCCAGCGCCACGCCGAAAAACACCAGAAATAGCTGCATCAACAGCGGCGTGCCCTGGAATAGCTCGATGTAAGTACGGGCGACGCGACGCGGCAGGGCTTTATCTGAAATGCGCATGACCATGATCAGCAAGCCGATCAGCCCGCCGCCAATAAAGGCCACCAGCGACAGCGCCAGGGTCCATTGCAGGCCGGTCAGCAGGTTGCGCACGATGTCCCAGAAGGTGAAATCGCTCATCGGCTACTCCTTGTAATGAACCGCTGGCCGATCCAGTTCAGCAATTGGCGGATCAGCAGTGCCATGCACAGGTACAGCAGCGTGGTCAGGGCATAGGTTTCAAAGGCGCGGAAGTTGCGCGATTGAATGAAGTTGGCGGCGAAACTTAGCTCTTCGGTGGCGATCTGTGAACACACCGCCGAGCCGAGCATGACGATGATGATCTGGCTGCTCAGGGCCGGCCAGACTTTGCCCAGCGCTGGCAGCAGCACCACGTGGCGGAACGCCTCGAAACGCGTCATCGCGAGTGCCGCCGCGGCCTCCAGTTGACCCCGGGGGATCGCCTGGATGCCGGCGCGGATGATCTCGGTGGAATAGGCGCCGAGGTTGATCACCATCGCCAGCACCGCCGCCTGCCACTCGGAAATTTGCACGCCCAGGGACGGCAAACCGAAAAAGATGAAAAACAGCTGCACCAGGAAGGGCGTGTTGCGGATCAACTCGACGTAGACCGCGAAGATCCCCGAGAAAGGCCGGATATTCCACGCCCGCACCAGCGCCCCGACGATGCCCAGTCCCACGCCAAGCACAGCGCCGATGGCGGTCAGCTCAAGGGTGAACAACGCACCGCGCAACAACAGGTCGGTGTTGCTCAGCACCGGCAGGAAATCGAACTGATAAGCCATAAAACGTCTCCAGCGTGCCGAATCAGAGGTCGGCCGGCAACGGCTCTTTCAGCCAGGTCAGGGCGTTCTTTTCCAGTGCGCCGTCGCTCTTGGCGGTCACCAGGATCTGGTTGACCTTGTCCAGCAGCGCCGGCTCGTTTTTGTTAACGCCTACGTAGACCGGCGAATCCTTGAGCTTCACTTTCAGAACGGGCACCCGTTTCGGGCTCTTTTCGCTGATCGCGACCATCACCACGTTACCGCTGGCAATCAGGTCGACTTGCCCGGCCAGGTACGCAGCAATGGTCGAGTTGTTGTCTTCAAAACGCTTGATGGTCACGCCTTCGGGGGCGACCTTGGTCAGCTCGATGTCTTCGATCGCGCCGCGGGTGACGCTGATGGTCTTGCCCTTGAGGTCGTCCAGCGACGTGATGTCGGCATCTGGCGGACCGAATACGGCGAGGTAGAACGGCGCATAGGGGCGGGAGAAGTCGATGACTTTCTCGCGCTCGGGGTTTTTGCCGAGGCTGGAAATCACCAGGTCGACTTTGCCGGTGGTGAGGAACGGAATGCGGTTGGTGCTGTTGACCGGGGTCAGTTCAAGTTTGACCTTGAGTTGGTCGGCCAGCAGCTTCGCGGTGTCGATGTCGAGACCGCGTGGCTTCATGTCTGGCCCGACCGAGCCGAAGGGGGGGAAGTCCTGGGGCACGGCCACCTTGAGGACGCCGCGTTTGACCACATCCTCCAGGCCGTCGGCGTGGGCGGGTGCCTGGCTCAGCATCAGGCTGGCAAACAGGGCGGCGAGGAGGGCGCTGTAACGCTGGGTCATGGCAAATCTCCGGATCGGCAAGGAGTGATTTCTGCGGATCGACAGAGCATGGGTCATGCCAACTTGGGGTTTGCGGGCGCCAGGGCACGGTTTTGCTGGCGCAGTACGGTCTTACTGGTCTGAACAGTCAGGTTGCATTTCGCACCCCGATGGCGCAGCCGTGGAAAGCGCCGAACCCCCATGGGGCACGACTTGCCGGGCGTCGCGAATAGCTTTACAACTGACCGCACCTTGGCCTGGTTCGTCTGGAAAACCATGAATTCGATCTCCCGCGCCGTACCCGAAGTGGCGCTGCAAGCCATCCGCAAACTGATTACCGAGCAGGGCTTCGGCCCTGGGGATGCCCTGCCTTCGCAACGAGACCTGGCGGTACAGCTGGGTGTCAGCCGGGCTTCTTTGCGTGAGGCGTTGTCTTCCCTCAGTGCGTTGGGCGTCATCAGCGTCCAGCCGGGCAAAGGCGTGTTCGTGCAGGCGTCGGTGGAGCTGCCGCAAGGCGAGACCGCGCCGGGCTGGCCGTTCGCGGCGCAGGCTTCGCCGCTGGATATCTTTCAGTTGCGCTATGCGTTGGAGAGCTTTGCGGCGGGGTTGGCGGCGGTGACCCTGAGCACTGATGAGCTCGATGCACTGGAAGACAATGTCGCCGCCATGCGCAATGAACTGAAGTCTGGCGACTTCGAAGCAGCGGCCCGGCTGGACTTTGAGTTCCACCGACGCATCCTGCTGGCCAGCGGCAATCAAGCGATGCTGAGCATCCTGACGGCCAGGGCCGACATCTTTCTAGAGAGTCAGAAGCTACCGTTCATCCGGGCCGAGCGGGCCATGGAAACCTGGCAGGAACACCGCAAGATCCTTCGCGCCCTTAGCCGCCGGGCCTCTGGCGCCGCGCAAAAGGCCATGCAGGAACACGTACGCAATGCCGCTTTGCGTACAGGAATTGCGTTCATCGCTCCCCTTACCCCATGACGTGAGCTATACCCAAACTCATGCATCACCATAGCGAGACTCAATCAACTGCGGCTTCCTGAACGGGGGAAGGGCGGCTATGATGGGCCACGTTTTTTTGCTTACAACCTGGAGACTTCCATGAGCAGCGATCTTATCAAACACGTTAGCGACGCTAGCTTCGAAGCTGACGTACTCAAGGCCGAAGGTGCTGTACTGGTCGACTACTGGGCTGAGTGGTGCGGTCCATGCAAGATGATCGCTCCGGTCCTGGACGAAATCGCTGAGACCTACAAGGGCAAGCTGACCGTTGCCAAGCTGAACATCGACGAGAACCAGGAAACCCCTGCCAAGCACGGCGTGCGCGGTATTCCTACGCTGATGCTGTTCAAGAACGGCAACGTTGAAGCGACCAAGGTAGGTGCGCTGTCGAAGTCGCAACTGGCTGCTTTCCTCGACGCCAACATCTAAGCATCGTTGCAAGTGTCACCCAAAAAGCCCCGCAATTTGCGGGGCTTTTTCGTTATTCAGGGCTAGACGCTCCGAAATACAGGTGGTACATTCGGCCCCGCACTGGTTTCTCCAATGCCCCCTGCAAGCCGTCGCCGACGCACTCCTTTTCGAATAAGTACGCGATTCTGTCGCCTTCTCCGCGGCGCGGCCTCATTAAGCCAAAAGCTTAATTTCCCCCCTCTATAAATGATTACGTCATTCCTATATGAATCTGACTGAACTCAAGCAAAAGCCGATTACCGAACTGCTCGAATTGGCCGAACAGATGGGCATAGAAAATATGGCCCGTTCGCGCAAGCAGGACGTGATTTTCTCCCTGCTGAAAAAGCACGCGAAAAGCGGCGAGGAAATCTCCGGTGATGGCGTGCTGGAGATCCTCCAGGACGGCTTCGGCTTCCTGCGCTCTGCAGACGCTTCCTATCTCGCCGGCCCGGACGATATCTACGTCTCGCCGAGCCAGATCCGTCGCTTCAACTTGCGTACCGGTGACACCATCGTTGGCAAGATCCGCCCGCCAAAAGAAGGCGAGCGTTACTTCGCACTGCTCAAGGTCGACACGATCAACTTCGATCGTCCGGAGAACGCGAAGAACAAGATTCTCTTCGAGAACCTGACCCCGCTGTTCCCGACCGTACGCATGAAGATGGAAGCCGGTAACGGTTCCACCGAAGACTTGACCGGTCGTGTGATCGACCTGTGCGCACCGATCGGCAAAGGCCAGCGCGGTCTGATCGTGGCACCGCCGAAAGCCGGTAAAACGATCATGCTGCAGAACATCGCGGCGAACATTGCGCGTAACAACCCTGAAGTTCATCTGATCGTGCTGCTGATCGACGAGCGTCCGGAAGAAGTAACCGAAATGCAGCGCACCGTGCGCGGCGAAGTGGTTGCCTCGACGTTCGACGAGCCACCAACCCGCCACGTGCAGGTTGCCGAAATGGTGATCGAGAAGGCCAAGCGCCTGGTTGAACACAAGAAGGACGTGGTGATCCTGCTCGACTCCATCACCCGTCTGGCCCGTGCCTACAACACCGTGATCCCGAGCTCCGGCAAGGTCCTCACCGGTGGTGTCGATGCCCACGCCCTGGAGAAACCAAAGCGTTTCTTCGGCGCCGCGCGGAACATCGAAGAAGGCGGCTCGCTGACCATCATCGCCACCGCACTGGTTGAAACCGGTTCGAAGATGGACGAAGTGATCTACGAGGAATTCAAGGGCACCGGCAACATGGAGCTGCCGCTGGATCGTCGTATCGCTGAAAAACGCGTGTTCCCGGCCATCAACATCAACCGTTCCGGCACCCGCCGCGAAGAGTTGCTGACCGCCGACGACGAGTTGCAGCGCATGTGGATCCTGCGCAAGTTGCTGCACCCGATGGACGAAGTCGCCGCCATCGAGTTCCTGGTCGACAAGCTGAAAACGACCAAGACCAACGATGAGTTCTTCCTGTCGATGAAACGCAAGTAAGTCGAACAGGTTGAAAAAGCCGGGGAAACCCGGCTTTTTGCTATCTGAATTGTGCTCAACCGGCAGTTCGTGGTTCTGAAGCGCAAGGTTCGGCGCTAAACTGCCTGCCCCGAACGCCACGGCCAAGTGAGGCTTACGCATGCAGTATCGCGATTTGCGCGACTTTATCAGCGGCCTGGAACAGCGCGGTGAACTCAAGCGCATCCAGGTTCCAGTGTCCCCTGTGCTGGAAATGACCGAGGTCTGCGATCGCACGCTGCGCGCCAAGGGCCCGGCACTGTTGTTCGAAAATCCTACTGGCTACGATATCCCGGTGCTCGGCAACCTGTTTGGCACGCCCGAGCGCGTGGCCCTGGGCATGGGCGCCGAGGCGGTCAGCGAGCTGCGCGAAATCGGCAAGCTGCTGGCGTTCCTCAAGGAGCCCGAGCCGCCGAAAGGCCTCAAGGATGCATGGTCGAAGCTGCCGATCTTCCGCAAGATCATTTCCATGGCGCCGAAGGTGGTCAAGGACGCGATCTGCCAGGAAGTGGTCATCGAAGGCGATGACGTCGATCTGGCCATGCTGCCGGTGCAGACCTGCTGGCCGGGCGACGTCGGGCCGCTGATCACCTGGGGCCTGACCGTGACCAAGGGTCCGAACAAGGACCGGCAGAACCTCGGCATCTACCGCCAGCAAGTGATTGGCCGCAACAAAGTGATCATGCGCTGGTTGAGCCATCGTGGCGGCGCGCTCGATTATCGCGAGTGGTGCGAGAAGCATCCGGGGCAACCGTTTCCGGTGTCCGTGGCGCTGGGCGCCGACCCTGCGACCATCCTTGGCGCGGTGACGCCGGTACCGGACAGCCTGTCCGAATACGCCTTCGCCGGTCTGCTGCGCGGTAACCGTACCGAGCTGGTGAAGTGCCGTGGCAACGATTTGCAGGTTCCGGCCACCGCCGAAATCATTCTTGAAGGGGTGATTCATCCTGGGGAGATGGCCGACGAGGGGCCGTATGGCGACCATACTGGCTACTACAACGAAGTCGACAGCTTCCCGGTGTTCACTGTCGAGCGCATCACCCATCGCATCAAACCGATCTACCACAGCACTTACACCGGCCGTCCACCGGATGAGCCGGCGATTCTCGGCGTGGCCCTGAACGAAGTGTTCGTGCCGATCCTGCAGAAGCAGTTCCCGGAAATCACTGACTTCTACCTGCCGCCCGAGGGCTGCTCGTACCGGATGGCCGTGGTCACCATGAAAAAGCAGTACCCAGGCCACGCCAAGCGGGTAATGCTGGGTGTCTGGTCGTTTTTGCGACAGTTCATGTACACCAAGTTCGTTATCGTCACCGACGACGATATCAACGCCCGTGACTGGAACGACGTGATCTGGGCCATCACCACGCGCATGGATCCCAAGCGCGACACGGTGATGATCGATAACACGCCGATCGACTACCTCGACTTCGCCTCGCCGATTTCCGGCCTGGGCTCGAAGATGGGGCTCGATGCCACGCACAAGTGGCCCGGTGAAACCACGCGCGAGTGGGGGCGGGTGATCGTCAAGGATGAGGCGGTGACGCGCCGGATCGATGCCATCTGGAATCAGTTAGGAATAGATTGATGCGTGTAACCTTGCAGCCGTCCGGAGCAGTGCTTGAGATACAGCCCGGCGAGCGAATTCTCGATGGCGCGCGACGCCTGGGTTATGACTGCCCGCAAAGCTGCCGCAACGGCAACTGCCATGTGTGCGCGGCGTTATTGGTCGAAGGCCGGGTCGAACAGACCGGTGAGGTGCGCGACCACGGTGAGTTCTACACTTGCATAGCAGCGCCGCTGGAAGACTGCATCGTGTTGTGGGATGGCGTTCTTGCGCTGGGAGAACTGCCGGTGCGCAGTCTGTCGTGTCAGGTCATCGAATGTCTGGACGTTGGCGGCGACACCTGGCGGGTCCGCCTGCGGGCGCCGGCGGGCAAGCCGCCGCGCTATCACGCCGGGCAGTACTTGATGATCGAACGCGAGAATGGCGAAAAATCCGCCTTCTCCCTGGCCTCCGCTCCGCATTCCGGACGTGACCTGGAAATCCACGTGCTGGCTCGCGAGGCCAGCGCCCGGAGCCTGATCGAACAACTGCAACGCAACGGCATGGCGCGCATCGAAATGCCTTTTGGCGATACCCACCTCGCCGAATTACCGGACGGTCCGCTGGTGTTGATCGCGGCAGGTACCGGGATGGGCCAGATCCACAGCCTGCTTGAACACTGCCGGGCCAAGGGCTTCAAGCATCCCGTGCATCTGTATTGGGGCGTGCGTCGGCCGGAAGATTTCTACCAGATGGAGCACTGGGACGAATGGCAGAAATTGCCCAATCTGTTCCTGCATCAGGTGGTCAGTGATTTGTGTGGCTGGGAAGGGCGCTGTGGCATGTTGCACGAAGCGGTGTGCCAGGACTTCCCCGATCTCAAGCCGCTGCATGTGTATGCCAGCGGTTCACCGGCGATGGTCTACGGCACGCTGGACGCCCTGGTCGAAGCCGGCATGGATGCCCACCAAATGCGCGCCGACGTATTTGCATACGCGCCTCGATCTTGATCCTCGATCTTGATCCTCGATCGTGATCCCGTCTAAAACCGCACCCCGGTGGTAATCATCGCCGCGTTGAAGCCGAGCAAAACCAGCTCGGCTGATACCGGTCCGTAGTAAGTGCCCAGGGAGGGAATGACGACCGGCGCAACGCCGTATCGGTTGAGCGGGATCTTGTTCTGGTACTTGCCGTGATAACCCTCCAGTAGTCCTCCGGTGAGCTTCACGTAGAGCGGATAGTCCGCACTGTCGTAGCGTTTGCCGCCATAGGCGTAATAGGCTCGCTGGTCGAACGAGTTGAGGAAGGTCGCGCCGCCCAGCAGCCAGCCGGAGGCATCGTGGTACTCCAGGCCAAGCAACTGCTGGTGATTGTTGTGCTCGGGGTCTGGGGAAAAGTGTCGGGTATAGACACTGGTTTGCAGATACCAGGTCCCTTGCTCGTCATCTTGCGCCCAGGCGTGGGTTGTATAGGTGAACGCCAGAAGCAGGCAGATCCAGGATTTTTTCATCGTTGGTTCCTTCAACGCGATAAGGCTGGCGTTGTGACCGGCCTTTATACGGGACTGCTCCTGTTGCCAAGCTGAACGTGCTGGCGGTTGTCGTAGTGCGAATAGCTTATGGTTAGTACATAAAGATATTTAAGCGGCGTTGCAAATGACGTTAGGCTATATATCGCTGACTTATTGAATATTTATCCGGGAAAGTTCTGAGTTCTTAGTAAGTTGCGAGCGGTAGTTAGAGCTTTACGTTCAATTGAGCTAAAGTTACTTACATCTCGCAACAACTGTGGGGGCGATTGTTTCTATCATGACAGCCATTGAATCCGACTTTCTCAAAGTGGCTTATCCTCCGCGGCTTGATCTGGGTGCGCAATTGACGCGCGAGCAGTTGCTCAACTCGATGCAATCCACCATGGCTCTGCACAAAGGCGGGCCGGTCTGGTTGTTCGCCTATGGCTCGTTGATCTGGCGTCCGGAATGCTCGGCGGTCGAACGTGTGCGCGGGCGGGTGCATGGCTACCACCGTGGCCTGTACCTGTGGTCCCACGAGCATCGCGGCACGCCGGAGTTGCCGGGGCTGGTATTTGGCCTGGACCGTGGCGGCTCGTGCAGCGGGTTTGCCTATCGCTTGCCTGAGGAACAACTGGAAGCCTCGCTGTACGCCCTGTGGCAGCGCGAAATGCCGGTTCCTTCCTATCGCCCGCACTGGCTCAACTGTCGGCTCGAGGATGGAAGCAAGGTTCAGGCATTGGGCTTTGTCCTGGAGCGACACCTGCCCAGCTATGCCGGAAATTTGCCGGATCATGTGCTCAGCCAGGTCTTTGAAAGCGCCTGCGGACGCTATGGGACGACGCGCGATTACGTCGAGCAAACGGTCAGCGCTCTGCGTAGCCACGCCATGCCGGACCGCAATCTGGAGGCGCGGCTCAAGCGCTGTGGCACAGCCCGGGATCACGCGGATGCGCCGCGGCACTGAAGCCGGCATCCGTTGCTCATCAATCAGTCGCCGCTGTAGGAATTGAAGTGCAACTTTTTGCGACGCTTCCCGCAAGGCTCTCGGAAATGCCGGGATAGGGCTTTTACAACGCTGTCCGTACCCTTTTGCATCAGTGCCAAACCCGGCACCGGAATGCGGAGGGCGGTATGCGTTGGCTTGGTTTGTTTTTGATGTTGTGTGTGGCGGGCGAAGGTTTGGCCGCAGAAATCTTCCTGGTGGCGGAGTACAGTCCGAAACCGATTTATCCCAGTGCGCTGCACAGGGCAGGGGTGACAGGCGATGTAAAAGTCAGCTTGACCGTGCATGCCGATGGTTCGGTGAGCAAGGTCCGCGTCCTGCAAAGTGACCATCCCGGTCTGGCGGACGCGGCGAAGGAGGCGACAGAGCAGTGGCGGTTCAAGCCCTGGACGGTGGATGCTGAAAAACTGGCGGTAGTGGAGCTGATAGCGCCCATTCAGTTCCGCCTGGATGACCCAATTGATGCCCATGCGTGGCTCAAGGAGGTGAAATGCCGCGAGATCAACCGCAGCTTTGTCCGCTTCGCAGAATTCAACTGGGTCGATCTGACGGCGTTTCGCTACACCCGCGCGTATCTGACGAACGGGGTATTCCATCACCAATGGTCGAACGAGGAGCGCCTGGCACTGATCGCCAAGCTGAACCGGCAGGCGCCCTACATTGCCCGAGAGTGCCTGAACAGCCCCCACTCGCGTTTCAAACGATTTCTGCCTGAGGAAATTCGCAAGCTCCTCTAGCGAACCTGCACCACCACCTTGCCCACCGCCTTGCGCTGACCCAGGTCGTTGATCGCCTGGGCGGCGTTGTCCAGCGGATAGACCTGCGACACCAGTGGCTTCAACTTGCCCTCGCCGAACCAGGCGAACAATTGCTGGAAGTTGGCGGCGTTGTCCTGCGGTTGGCGCTGGGCGAAGGAGCCCCAGAACACTCCAACTACGGCGGCGCCCTTGAGCAGTGCGAGGTTGACCGGCAGTTCGGGGATACGTCCGCTGGCAAAGCCCACCACCAACAGGCGGCCGTTCCAGGCGATGGCGCGGATGGCCTGATCGAACAGGTCGCCGCCGACCGGGTCGTAGATCACATCGGCGCCCTGGCCGTCGGTCAGGCGCTTGATTTCGTCCTTGAGGCTGGTTTCGCTGTAGTTGATCAACTCATCGGCGCCGGCGGCCTTGGCTACCGCCAGTTTCTCGCTGCTGCTGGCGGCAGCAATCACCCGGGCGCCCATGGCTTTGCCGATTTCCACTGCGGCCAGGCCGACGCCGCCGGAGGCGCCCAGTACCAGCAGGGTTTCTCCCGGCTGCAGGTTGCCGCGTTGTTTCAGCGCGTGCATCGAGGTGCCGTAGGTCATGCTGAACGCTGCAGCGGTATTGAAATCCATCGACGGCGGGATTGGCAGGACGTTATAGCCCGGTACCGCGACCTGCTCGGCAAAGCTGCCCCAGCCGGTCAGCGCCATGACCCGGTCGCCCACCCTGAGGTGACTGACCTTTTCCCCCACTGCGTTGACCACGCCTGCCGCTTCACCGCCCGGTGAAAATGGGAAGGGCGGCTTGAACTGGTATTTGCCCTCGATGATCAGCGTGTCCGGGAAGTTGACCCCGGCGGCATGCACCTCCAGCAGGATTTCGTTCTTCTTCGCGACAGGACTGGCGACGTCTTCCAGCACCAGCGATTCGGCAGGGCCGAAGGCTTTGCACAGCACGGCTTTCATCAGGGCTATTCCTTTGGGAGTGATGGCCGATAAGTGTAGGTGTGTGAGTCAACGGGTCAACGAGCATGCCCCACCCTGATAGTCGGCCATAAGCTTTGCGCTTGGGCTGGCGTGGGTGGATCGCTATGCTAGGCCGCCAACCGGATAAGGAGCGAATTGTGAAAGCGTGGATCATGTTGATGCTGGCCCTGTCTCTGCCTGTGGCAGCACTGGGCGAAGAAGCCAAAGAGGGTGCGGCGCCGAAAGTCAGCTACATCAGCCTGAGCCCGCCGTTCGTGGGCAATTACGGCCTGGACGGCACGCCCAAGCTCAAGGTCTACAAGGCCGACGTGGCGTTGCGTGTCACCGGCGATGAGGCGGCCAAGGCGGTCAAGGCCAATGAGCCGTTGATCCGCAATCAACTGGTCGCGCTGTTCAACCAGCAGACCAGCGAAACCATGAACAACGTCGAAGCCAAGGAAAAGCTGCGCCAGGAAGCCCTGAAGCAGACCCAGCAGGTCATGAACGACGAAACCGGTAAGCCGATGGTCGAGGATCTGTTGTTCAACAACCTGATCATTCAGTAAGGGCCGACGGGCGCTAATGCTCCATCAGCGCAATGCAAGTACGGCAGCCCATTGCTCGGCGGTGACCGGCATCACCGAAAGCCGGCTGCCTTTCTGCACCAGGGGCATCTGTTCCAGGGCACTCTGTTGCTTCAGGTAGTCGAGCCTGAGCACCTTGGGAAAGGTTTCCACGTGCGCGACGTTGATCGCACTCCAAGGGTTCTTTTCAGCGTTGGCCTTGGGGTCGAAGTAATGGCTCTCGGGCTCCAGCGCCGTCGGGTCCGGGTAGGCGGCTTCGATGATCCGCCCGATCCCGGCGATACCCGGCTCGGGGCAGCTTGAGTGATAAAAGAAAAACTCGTCACCCACCGCCATGGCCCGCAGGAAATTCCGCGCCTGGTAGTTGCGAACCCCGTCCCAACGGGCTTCGCCGAGCTTTTCCAGGCCTTTGATTGAGAGCTCGTCGGGCTCGGATTTCATCAGCCAATAGGCCATCTTTTATGCTCCAAAAGAAGGGGGCGCGAAGGATAAGGGTAAATATATGACAAACCGACGGTCGGTTGACGCCAGTGTTTGCGTGTCGCCTCACGTTACCGCAAAATGCCGGACTTTTAAGCAAGACGCGGCAAGCACGGCCTGGAATGGACACGGCTGCTGACATCGTGTGTGACACGCCTTGAGGGGGGCAATCGATGCAACGCAAGCCGGATTTACTCTGGGTACTGGTGATCGTGTTTGGTCTGGGTGTGGTGACGACCGGTTACGCACAGAGCCTGTGGGCCAACAAGACCGATGCACCGATCGAAGTCGCGCAACAGATCCAGCCCTTCAAGCGCTAAGGTTCAAGTGTCAAGGATCGCCGGGTCGGCAACGTACCACTGGCGATCGGTCACCGTGCCTTGCAGCGGCACATCCCAACTGGCTTGTGCCAGCTTCCCGACTTTCTGACATTCGTGGGCCAGGCCCATCAGCGTCGGCTTGCGCCAGCTTTTGCGGCGCTCCAGATACGCCAGGCTGCGGTCATAGAAACCGCCGCCCATGCCCAGGCGCCCACCGTCCTCGTCAAAACCGACCAGCGGCAACAGCACCAGGTCCAGTGTCCAGACCTTGCGCTGGCGCGCCGGGTTGACTCGCGGCTCGAGAATGCGAAAACGGTTGGGCTGCAGTTTTTCGCCGGGACGAATGCGCTGGAAGACCATTTTGGTCCGTGGCCAGGCGCTGAGCACCGGCAGGTAGGTGGCCTTGCCCCGGCGCTGGGCGGCGCGCAGCAGCAGGCGCGGATCGATTTCACCGTCGGTGGGCAGGTACAGGGATATGTGTCTGGCCCGGCGAAACAACGGATGTTGCGCCAGTTGTCGATACAGCCCGCGGGCGGCCTGCTGTTGCTGGCGGCCGGTCAGTGCGCGGCGGGCCTTGCGCAACTGGCGTCGAAGTTGCGGGCGGGAAAGCGGCGCAGGTTCGGTCATCGTCTTGGGCTGTTCGAGTGTCGAATACGCCAGAAGGGCGTGATCGTAAAAAGCCGATGCCAGTATGAACTGGCATCGGCTTGAATCAGGCTCCCCGGATGAACCGCTGCTGACTTAGCCCTTGAACCCGAAAGTTCAAGGTGGAAGATGCAGTAGGCTTTAAGGCTTTCCGTCTAGCGGACATGCACACCAGCCCAACGTGCAACCTCCAGGGTAGTGCGAATCGGCTCAGGGACATCGTCAACTGGCAAGCACCCCAGGGAGTGGCGCGAGTATACCGCAACCACCCCAAGGAATCAGCTTTTGCCTACATCCTGATCGGACGCGAGCACCAGGTCGACGCGATCGAGCAGATCACGCACCTGCTCGCGAGTCGAGCCGCTGGCCTGCACGTCCGGTCGTTCCTGGCTGTGCAGCAGGTCATGGGTGATGTTCAAGGCGGCCATCACGGCAATGCGATCGGCGCCGATGACTTTGCCGCTGCTGCGGATTTCGCGCATCTTGCCATCCAGGTAGCGGGCGGCGCTCACCAGGTTGCTGCGTTCTTCCTGGGGGCAGATGATCGAATACTCTTTATCGAGGATCTGCACGGTGACGCTATTGCTTGAACTCATGAGTCTTGCTCCAGGGCCTTGAGGCGCGAAATCATCGATTCGACCTTACGCCGGGCGATTTCATTTTTTTCAATGAGGTGCGCGCGTTCCTCGCGCCAGGTTTTTTCCTGAGCTAGTAAGAGTCCGTTTTGACTCTTTAGTTGCTCGACTCGGGTAATTAACAACTCGAGTCTGGCCATCAGCGCTTGCAGGTCGTCGTCTTCCATTGTCTTCACTGTCTGATGGGGGGCGGACTTCAGGCGCGATCTCGCACCGCGTGGTGTCAGATGCTCGGCGTTAACATCGCGAGCAGGCTCGCTCCTACAGGGGAGTCGATGTAGGATACAAGGCCTTCATTCTAGACATAGCGCCGCTTGGCGCCTAGCTACCCATGCCCATTCAGAATTCTCCGTACCAAGCCTTTGCCACCCTGCTGCAAACCAGCGGCCATCCTGTCTCGCCTGCCGAACTGCACGGCCTGTTGCTCGGCCGCAGCTGCGCCGGCGCCGGCTTTGATGCCGAAGGCTGGCTGATCGATGCCGCCGAACTGCTCGAAAGCGAGCCGCATGACAATGTCCGCAACGCCCTGATCGGCCTGCAGGAGATGGTCAAGGGCGAGCTGACCGGCGAAGACATGACCGTGGTCCTGCTGTTGCCAACCGACGATGCGCCGCTCACTGAGCGTGCAGCCGCGCTGGGCGAGTGGTGCCAGGGTTTCCTCAGCGGTTTTGGCCTGAACTGCCGTGACAGCAGCATGCTGAGTACCGAAGCCACCGAAGTGTTGCAGGACCTTTCGGCCATTTCCCAGGTCCAGGACGCTCTGGAAGAGTCCGACGACGGCGAAAACGACTATATGGAAGTCATGGAGTACCTGCGGGTCGCCCCATTGCTGCTGTTTACCGAGACCAAAAAAGCCGCCGAACCGGCTGCTGCCAAGCCATCGCTGCATTAATCCATTGCTGGAAAGGGACGCCCATCTGCCCATGATTCATATCCCGAAATCGGAATACACCCGCCGCCGCAAGGCGCTGATGGCGCAGATGGAACCCAACAGCATCGCAATCCTGCCGGCCGCCGCCGTGGCGATCCGCAACCGTGACGTCGAGCACGTCTACCGCCAGGACAGCGATTTCCAATACCTCAGCGGTTTCCCGGAGCCTCAGGCAGTCATTGTCCTGATCCCTGGGCGCGAGCACGGCGAGTACATCCTGTTCTGTCGCGAGCGCAATGCCGAGCGCGAACTCTGGGATGGCCTGCGTGCCGGCCAGGAAGGCGCGATTCGCGATTTCGGTGCTGATGATGCCTTTCCGATTACCGATATCGACGACATTCTCCCCGGCCTGATCGAAGGCCGTGACCGGGTGTACTCGGCGATGGGCAGTAACGCGGAATTCGACCGGCACCTGATGGAGTGGATCAACGTGATTCGCTCCAAGGCGCACCTCGGCGCCCAGCCGCCGAACGAATTCGTTGCTCTGGATCATCTGTTGCACGACATGCGCCTGTATAAATCGGCGGCAGAGGTCAAGGTGATGCGCGAAGCCGCGCGGATTTCCGCCCAGGCCCATATCCGGGCGATGCAAGCGAGCCGAGTGGGCTTGCACGAGTTCAGCCTTGAAGCCGAGCTGGATTACGAGTTCCGCAAGGGTGGGGCAAAAATGCCGGCCTATGGCTCGATCGTCGCCGCCGGGCGCAACAGTTGCATCCTGCACTACCAACAGAATGACGCGCAGCTCAAGGACGGCGACCTGGTCCTGATCGACGCCGGCTGCGAGATCGACTGTTACGCCAGCGATATCACACGCACCTGGCCGGTCAACGGCAAGTTTTCGGCGGAGCAGAAGGCGATCTACGAGCTGGTTCTGGCCGCGCAGGAAGCCGCGTTCGCACAGATTGCGCCGAACAAGCACTGGAATCAGGCACACGAAGCCACGGTGCAAGTGATCACCGCCGGTCTGGTCGAGCTGGGATTGCTGCAAGGTGAGGTCGACGAGTTGATAGCCAGCGAAGCCTACAAGGCGTTCTACATGCATCGCGCCGGACATTGGCTGGGCATGGATGTGCACGATGTCGGCGAGTACAAGGTCGGCGGGGAGTGGCGGGTGCTGGAAGTCGGCATGGCCCTGACCGTCGAGCCGGGGATTTACATCGCTGCGGACAATCAGAACGTAGCGAAGAAATGGCGCGGCATTGGCGTGCGCATCGAGGATGACGTGGTAGTGACCAAGCAAGGCTGTGAAATCCTGACCCATGGCGTGCCGAAGACGGTCGCCGAGATCGAGGCGTTGATGGCCGCTGCCCGGACCCAGGTCGCATGAGCCGGGTCAATCTGGCAATCATCGGTGGCGGGCTGGTCGGCGCCAGTCTGGCGTTAGCCTTGCAGGCGGGCGCCAAGGCGCGCGGCTGGAAGATCGTGCTGATCGAACCCTTCGCTCCCGGTGACAGCTATCAACCGAGTTACGACGCGCGTTCTTCGGCGTTGTCCTACGGCGCGCAGCAGATTTACCAGCGCCTGGGTCTGTGGCAGGCGATTTCGCGGCGTGCTGAGCCGATCAAGCAGATTCATGTGTCTGACCGTGGACGTTTTTCCACCGCCCGTCTGTCGGCGATGGAGGAGGGCGTACCGGCCCTCGGCTACGTGGTGGAAAACGCCTGGCTGGGCCAATGCCTGTGGCAGGGCCTGGACAAGGACGTGATCAGTTGGCGTTGCCCGGCCGAGGTCACGCGCATGGAGCCGCTGGAAGACGGCTATCGGTTGACCCTCAATGATGAAACCAGTCTCGAGTGCGACCTGGCGGTTTTGGCCGACGGCGGCCGTTCCGGCTTGCGTGAGCAGTTGGGCATTGGCGTCAAGTCGCGTCCGTATAACCAGAGCGCCTTGATCGCCAACATCACCCCCAGTGAAGCGCACAACGGCATGGCCTTCGAACGCTTCACCGATGACGGTCCGATGGCCTTGTTGCCGTTGCCGGAAAATCGCTGCGCGCTGGTCTGGACCCGCCTGGGCATGGATGCGCAACGCCTGGCGGCACTGGATGAGCGCAGTTTCCTCAGTGAGTTGCAGGGCGTGTTCGGGTACCGCCTGGGTACGCTCAAGCAGGTCGGCGCACGGCATTTGTATCCGCTGTCGCTGATCGAGGCCGAGGAACAGGTGCGTCCGCATCTGGCGGTGTTGGGCAATGCCGCCCACAGCCTGCATCCGATTGCCGGGCAAGGCTTCAACCTGTCCTTGCGCGACGCCCTGGCCCTGGCCGAGGCCTTGCTCGCCAGTGACAGCATGCCGGGTGATTTCGCTACCCTGCAGGCTTATCGCGAGCGCCAACGCCTCGACCAGAACCTCACCGTCGGCTTCTCCGATCAGGTCACGCGGCTGTTCGGCAGCTCCCAGCCGCTGGTTTCCCTGGGGCGCAATATCGGCCTGTTGGGCCTCGACTTGTTGCCACCGGCCAAACGCTGGTTCGCCCGGCAGGCCATGGGCCTGGGGACGCGTCCGGATGTTTGAGTGGTTGACCCGCAAAGTCGGCAAGGCACGGTTGATGCGCATCCTGATGTGCTTTTACCCGCCCTATATCGGTGCCGGCGTGCGCGTGCGGCAGATCAGCGACGACTTTCGCGATGTCCAGGTGAGCATGGGGCTGGGCTGGTACAACCGTAATTACGTGGGCACCCAGTTCGGTGGCAGCCTGTATTCGATGATCGACCCGTTTTTCATGCTGATGCTCATGGAAAACCTCGGGCGCGACTACATCGTCTGGGACAAGTCGGCCGATATCGACTTCATTTCCCCTGGCAAGGGGCCGGTATTCGCCCGTTTTCGCATCGATCAGGGGCTGCTCGACGAAGTGCGCGAGCACACCGCCAATGGCGAAAAGTACCTGCCGCAATTGCGGATCGATATTCACGACGGCGCTGGCACCCTGGTTGCCCGGGTCGAGAAAACCCTTTACGTGCGGCTCAAGCCGCAAGCGAGACAGGCTTAAAGCATGGACATGCGCGCAGATCTGCTGATTGTCGGGGCTGGAATGGTCGGCAGTGCCCTGGCACTGGCGCTACAGGACAGTGGCCTGGAAGTGTTGCTGCTCGACGGCAGCCCGATGAGCGTCAAACCCTTTGATGCGCAATCGGCCTTCGAACCGCGGGTCAGTGCGTTGTCCGTCGCCAGCCAGCGGATTCTCGAGCGTCTGGGCGTCTGGGACGGTGTGCTCAAGCGGCGCAGCAGTCCGTACTCCGACATGCAGGTGTGGGACGGCAGCGGCACCGGTCAGATTCACTTTTCGGCGGCCAGCGTGCACGCCGAGACACTGGGGCATATCGTCGAGAATCGGGTGGTTCAGGACGCTTTGCTCGAGCGCCTGCATGATTGCGACCTGGGTCTACTGGCCAATGCGCGGCTGGAGCAGATGCGCCGCTCCGGCGATGACTGGCTGCTGACCCTGGCCGATGGCCGCACCCTGCGTGCCCCGCTGGTGATTGCCGCCGACGGCGCAAACTCGGCGGTGCGCCGCCTCACCGGGGTGGCCACCCGGGAGTGGGATTATCTACACCATGCAATCGTCACCAGCGTGCGCAGCTCCCAACCGCACCAGATGACCGCCTGGCAGCGTTTCACCGACGACGGCCCGTTGGCGTTCCTGCCGCTGGAGCGCGACGGTCAGCACGACTGGTGTTCGATTGTCTGGTCGACGACGCCCGAACAGGCGCAACGCCTGATGACGCTGGACGAAGAAGCATTTTGCGCAGAACTGGAGCGTGCCTTCGAAGGGCGCCTTGGTCGCGTGCTCGGCGCTGATCCACGGCTCTGCGTGCCGTTGCGCCAGCGACATGCCAAGCGCTACGTGGCAGAGGGGCTGGCGCTGATCGGCGACGCCGCGCATACCATTCACCCCCTTGCTGGGCAGGGCGTCAACCTCGGCTTCCTCGACGCCGCGGTGCTGGCCGAAGTGCTGCTGCAAGCCGCCGGCCGTGGCGAGCGGCTGGCGGAGGTGAAGGTGCTCAGTCGCTACGAGCGGCGGCGCATGCCGCACAACCTGGCGTTGATGGCGGCGATGGAAGGATTCGAGCGTTTGTTCCAGGCCGATCCCTTGCCGGTGCGCTGGTTGCGCAACAGCGGCTTGAAAATGGTCGATCAGATGCCCGAGGCCAAGGCGCTGTTTGTGCGTCAGGCTCTGGGTTTGAGCGGCGATCTGCCGGAACTGGCCAAGACCTGAGGGCGCCGCGCAACATCTGGTAACTTGTGCGGCGGAGGGATCGGTTGAGCTGGTAAATGTGAGTCCTTATCATTTCGGCTCATTTTTGCTATCGAGAGACCGCTCCCATGTTGGCACCGAAGCGTCTACTGACCGCCCTTGCCCTGACCCTGATTGGCACCACGGCACAGGCTGCCGACGAGGTGGTGGTCTACTCCTCGCGCATCGACGAGCTGATCAAACCGGTCTTCGATGCCTACACCGAGAAAACCGGTGTCAAAGTGAAGTTCATCACCGACAAGGAAGCGCCGCTGATGCAGCGCATCAAGGCCGAAGGTGAGAACGCCACCGCCGACCTGCTGCTGACCGTCGACGCCGGCAACCTCTGGCAGGCCGAGCAAATGGGTATCCTGCAGCCGTTCACCTCGAAAACCATCGACGCCAATATTCCCCAGCAATACCGCGCCAAATCCCATGCCTGGACCGGCCTGAGCCTGCGTGCCCGGACCTTGGTGTACTCCACCGACCGGGTCAAGCCGAGTGAACTGACCACTTACGAAGCCCTGGCCGATAAACAGTGGGAAGGCCGCCTGTGCCTGCGCACGGCGAAGAAGGTCTACAACCAGTCGCTGACTGCCACGCTGATCGAAACTCATGGCGAAGCCAAGACCGAAGCGATCATCAAGGGTTGGGTAAATAACCTGGCCACCGACGTGTTCTCCGATGACAACGCCGTGATGCAGGCGATCGCCGCCGGGCAGTGTGACGTCGGTATCGTCAACACCTACTACTACGGCCGCCTGCACCAGCAGAACCCGAATCTGCCGGTCAAACTGTTCTGGCCGAACCAGGCTGACCGTGGCGTGCACGTCAATCTGTCAGGCATCGGCCTGACCAAATACGCACCGCACCCGGAAGCCGCCAAGGCGCTGGTGGAGTGGATGACCACGCCTGAGGCGCAAAAGATCTTTGCCGACGTCAACCAGGAATTTCCAGCTAACCCAAGCGTGAAACCGTCGGCCGAAGTGGCCGCCTGGGGTCAGTTCGTCCCGGACGCCCTGCCGGTTGAAGTGGCGGGCAAGCGTCAGGCCGAGGCCATTCGCTTGATGGACCGTGCTGGCTGGAATTGAGTCAGCCGGTATACTGCGCCCCGCACTAGCGGGGCGTTTTGTTTGGGTGCCTGTCTTCTTCATCCCCGTGCTGCCTGTTTCCTCTGCTTGAGATCTCGCCCTGTGGCCCATCCCGCCCAACGCCGCTGGTATCCGCTGGTTTTCGCCGTCGCCGCCCTGGTTCTGCTGCCGCTGAGCGTCCTGTTGCTGTCGTGGCAATCCGTCGATGCGCAGATCTGGTCGCACCTGTGGGACACCCAGATGCCACGCCTGCTGGGCAACACTCTGACCCTGATCCTCGGGGTCGGCGTCGGCGTGACCTTGCTGGGCGTGAGCCTGGCCTGGCTCACCAGCCTGTGCGAGTTTCCCGGGCGACGCTGGCTGGATTGGGCGCTGATGCTGCCTTTTGCGATTCCGGCCTATGTCCTGGCGTTCGTGTTCGTCGGCCTGCTGGACTTCTCCGGCCCGGTGCAAAGCCTGCTGCGCGAATGGTTCGGCAGCGGCTTGCGCCTGCCTCGGGTGCGCTCCACGGGCGGGGTGATCCTGGTCCTGGTGCTGGTGTTCTATCCCTACGTCTACTTGCTGGCGCGAACTGCATTTCTGGCTCAGGGTAAGGGGCTGATGGAAGCGGCGCGGGTGCTCGGGCAATCGCCATGGCAGGCGTTCTGGCGTGTGGCCCTGCCCATGGCGCGCCCGGCCATCGGTGCCGGTGTGGCCCTGGCGCTAATGGAGACTCTGGCGGATTTCGGTGCGGTGTCGGTGTTCAACTTCGACACCTTTACCACAGCAATCTACAAGACCTGGTACGGCTTCTTCAGCCTGTCCAGCGCCGCCCAATTGGCCAGCCTGTTGCTGCTGGTGGTGATGGTGCTGCTGTACGGCGAGCGACGCGCCCGTGGCGCCAGTCGCGCGAGCAATGAGCGGCCGCGTGGCAAGGCGCTGTATCACTTGCGTGGGTTCAAGGCGCTGGCGGCGAGCACTTGGTGCGGCCTGGTGTTCGCCTGCGCGTTCGTGATCCCGTTGCTGCAGTTGCTGGCGTGGTTCTGGCAGCGTGGCCGTTTCGACCTCGACGAGCGCTACTCCGCGCTGATCCTGCACACCTTGTACCTGGGCGCCATGGCGGCGCTGATCACCGTCAGCGTGGCTATGGTCCTGGCGTTCGCCCGCCGCCTGGCACCGACCCGGGCCATTCGCTCCGGGATCAGCGTGGCGAATATCGGCTATGCCTTGCCGGGATCGGTGCTGGCGGTGTCGATCATGCTGGCATTCAGTTATTTGGACCGCGAGTTGGTGGTGCCCTTGTCGAGCTGGCTGGGTGGGGCCGGCAAGCCGTTGCTGCTGGGTAGCGTGGCAGCCTTGTTGCTGGCCTATCTGGTGCGGTTTATTGCGGTGGCCTACGGACCGCTGGAAAACAGCCTGGCGCGGATTCGTCCATCCTTGCCCGAAGCCGCCCGCAGCCTGGGAGTGAGTGGCCCGCGACTGTTTTTCAAAGTGTATCTGCCATTGCTGCTGCCCGGGACCCTTAGCGCGGCGCTGCTGGTGTTCGTCGATGTGCTCAAGGAAATGCCCGCCACCCTGCTGATGCGCCCGTTCGGCTGGGACACGCTGGCCGTTCGGATCTTCGAAATGACCAGCGAAGGGGAGTGGGCGCGCGCCTCCTTGCCGGCCTTGACCCTGATCCTGGTGGGACTGTTGCCGGTCATTGGCTTGATCCGCCGTTCGGCTCATCGCATCGGTTAGGTGCCAGTACTACACCTTGCGGCTACAATGCGCGGCATTCGGTGCGGATCGTCCTTCAGACCGGGTAGCTGAAATTGGCTGAAAGCCCTCTATTCTGAGGCTTTCACCCCGATAGCACCTGTTCGCACCTTCGCCACGCCCGGAAGGAGAAACCCATGGGACAGCGTACGCCTCTGTATGACCTTCATCTCGCCCTCGGCGCGAAGATGGTCGATTTTGGCGGTTGGGATATGCCACTGCATTACGGCTCGCAGGTCGAGGAACACCATCAGGTGCGCCGCGATTGCGGGGTGTTCGATGTTTCCCATATGACCGTGATCGATGTCAGCGGCCCACAGGCCAAGGCCTGGCTCCAGTATCTGCTGGCCAATGATGTCGAGCGCCTGCACATCAACGGCCGTGCCCTGTACAGCGCCATGCTCAATGAGCGTGGTGGCATCGTCGACGACATGATCGTCTATCGCCAGGAAGACGGTTACCGCCTGGTGGTGAACGCCGCCACCCGTGATCAGGACCTGGCCTGGATGCAGGCGCAGATCGGCCAGTTCCAGGTACAACTGCACGAGCGCCGCGACCTGGCAATGCTGGCGATCCAGGGGCCGCATGCCCGGCAGAAAATTGCCGAGCTGGTCAGCCAGTCCCGTGGCGTCCTGATCCAGCAACTCAAGCCTTTTGAAGGTCAATACGACGGCGACTGGTTCATTGCCCGTACCGGCTACACCGGCGAGGACGGCCTGGAAATTGCCATGCCGGCCGATCAGGCCCAGGCGTTCTTCAACGACCTGGTCGGCGCCGGGATCTCGCCCATCGGTCTCGGCGCCCGCGACACCTTGCGCCTGGAGGCTGGAATGAACCTCTACGGCCAGGACATTCATCAGGATGTTTCACCGCTGGCCTCGAACATGGCCTGGAGCATTGCCTGGGATCCCGCCGCTCGTCCGTTCATCGGCCGGGTCGCGCTGGAAGCCGAGCGTACGGCTGGCGTACAGCACAAACTGGTCGGCCTGGTGCTCGAAGAGCGCGGGGTTTTACGTGCGCACCAAGTGGTGCGCATCGCTGATGTTGGCGAAGGAGAGATCACCAGTGGTAGTTTCTCTCCTACGCTAAGCAAATCGATTGCCCTGGCGCGATTGCCGATGGCAACCGCCGACCGCGCAGAAGTGGAAATCCGTGGCAAGTGGTACCCGGTTCGGGTGGTAAAACCGACCTTCGTGCGGCATGGCAAAACCTTGATCTAACCATTTCCGGCGGGCCAGCACCGCTGACATTTCTTCTTGAGGACACAGAACATGAGCGATATCCCTGCCGACCTGCGTTTTGCCGAAAGTCACGAATGGGCGCGCCTGGAAGCGGATGGCACTGTCACGGTAGGCATCAGCGATCACGCTCAGGAGGCGTTGGGCGACGTGGTGTTTGTCGAACTGACTGAAGTGGGCAATGTATTCGGCGCTGGCGACCAGGCCGGTGTGGTGGAGTCGGTCAAGGCCGCTTCGGACATCTACTCGCCAGTTGCCGGTGAAGTGATCGCCGTCAATGAAGATCTGAGCGCCAGTCCAGAGTTGCTCAACTCCGAGCCTTACGGCGCCTGGATCTTCAAGCTCAAGCCAAGCAACCCGGCCGACCTGGAAAAACTCCTCGACGCCGCCGGCTACAAGGCCGCTATCGGCGAGTGATGCGCACGCAGGAGCCGCTCAGTCGGCTCCTGCGCCAACCTCCATCAGCGCTGCAGTACGGTTTTTACGGCTGCCACCACCCGCTCGACATCGCCCGAGTTCATGGTCGAAAACATCGGCAACGACACGATCAGCCGGCCAACACGCTCGGCCACCGGGAACATCCCCTCCTTGAACCCGCGTTCGCGGTACAGACTCAGCAGATGAATCGGCGGGTAGTGATAGCCGATGCCAATTCCCAGCTCCTGCATTTTCTCCATGAAGGTGGCGCGTGCCGGTAGTCCATCGGTGCGTTCAGGCAGGACCAATTGGAACAGGTGCCAGTTACTTTGGGTGAAGTCCGCCGGCGGCAACTGTGCACCGTAACGGGCCTCGAAATCGTCGCCGAAGCACTCAAAGTAATGTTTGGCCAGCATCCGGCGCTGGGCGGTGATCGCCTCTATCCCGGCAAACTGACCCAGGCCGATGGCGGCAGCGATGTCGGTCATATTGAATTTGCCGCCCAGCACGTCGACATCCAGGCCGTCGAAGCCGCTACGGGTCACCCCTTGCAGGCGGTACTTTTCCGCCAGTCGCGCCTCTTCAGGCGTGTTGAGGACCAGGCAGCCGCCTTCCGAGCAGGTGACATTCTTGTTCGCCTGGAAACTGAACGAAATGAAATCCCCGGTGGCTCCGATCCGCTGCCCGTTCCAGCTGGAACCCAGCGCCTGGGCGGCGTCCTCGATCACCCGCAGGCCATGCTTGCGGGCAATCGCGTACAGGCGCGCCATGTCCACCGGCAAACCGGCCAGATACACGGGAATGATGGCTTTGGTGCACGGGGTGATCGCGGCTTCCAGTTGGTCCAAATCGATGTTGCGGGTGATCGGGTCGATATCGGCAAACACCGGCGTCGCCCCGACTTCGAGGATCACGTTGGCGGTTGCCACCCAGGAGATGGGCGTGGTGATCACCTCGTCACCGGCACCGATACCGGCAATGCGCAGGGCGATTTCCATGGTGCAGGTGCCGGAATTGAAAGTGCGCACCGGGCGGCCGCCGAAAAACTCTGAGAGTTGCGCTTCAAAGGCCTGGACCTTGGGCCCGCTGGTGATCCAGCCGGAGCGCAGGACATCGCCGACCGCGCTGATGGTGGCTTCATCGATGACAGGTTTGGAAAACGGCAGAAAAGGCAGTTGGCTCATGACGATCAGGGCACCTGATGGGCGGACGTAGGCGAGACGCGCAACAGAATGGCTCCGATTGGCCGAAGACACCATACCCTGCGCACAGGGCAGCTATGCTGCCTGAACCGAGTTGAACAGACGCTGAGCGCCAATCAAGAGAGAGCCCGTCATGTCCCAAATGCCCAGCTTGAGCCAGTTACGCGACCCCAATGCCTTCCTGCGCCGCCACCTGGGGCCGGACGCCACTGAACAACAGGCGATGCTCGACAGCCTGGGGCTCGGCAGCCGGGTCGAATTGATCGAGCAGACGGTGCCGCCGGGCATTCGCTTCAATCGTGCGCTGGAACTGCCGCAGGCGCTGGACGAAGAGGCGGCGTTGGCAAAGCTGCGCGGCTATGCCGAGCAGAACCAGGTCTGGACCAGCCTGATCGGCATGGGCTATCACGGGACCCTGACGCCAGCGGTGATCCTGCGAAACGTGCTGGAAAACCCCGGTTGGTACACCGCCTACACCCCCTATCAGCCGGAAATTGCCCAGGGCCGGCTCGAAGCCCTGCTCAATTTCCAGCAATTGACCATCGATTTGACCGGCCTGGATCTGGCCAATGCTTCGCTGCTCGATGAGGCGACGGCCGCCGCGGAAGCCATGGCGCTGGCCAAGCGGGTGGCGAAGTCTAAAAGCAATCTGTTCTTCGTCGATGAGAACTGTCACCCGCAGACCATTTCCGTGGTGCAAACCCGGGCTCAGGGTTTCGGTTTCGAATTGATCGTCGACGCTGTGGATAACTTGCCGCAGCACCAGGTGTTCGGTGCGCTGTTGCAGTATCCCGATACCCACGGCGAGATCCGCGACCTACGGCCGCTGATCGATCACCTGCACGCCCAGCAGGCACTGGCTTGCGTCGCGGCTGACCTGCTCAGCCTGTTGTTGCTGACGCCGCCTGGTGAAATGGGCGCCGACGTGGTGTTCGGTTCGTCCCAACGCTTCGGCGTGCCGATGGGCTATGGCGGCCCGCATGCGGCGTTTTTTGCCAGTCGTGAGGAGTACAAGCGGGCGATTCCCGGGCGGATCATTGGTGTCTCGAAAGATGCCCGTGGCAATGTCGCCCTGCGCATGGCTCTGCAAACCCGCGAGCAGCATATTCGCCGCGAGAAGGCCAACTCGAACATCTGCACGGCTCAGGTGCTGCTGGCCAACATCGCCAGCTTCTACGCGGTCTACCACGGTCCGCAAGGGCTCAAGCGCATTGCGCAACGGGTGCACCGGCTGACCTGCATCCTCGCCGCCGGGCTCGAGCGCAACGGCATCACCCGCCTCAACCAACAGTTCTTCGACACCTTGACCCTTGAAGTGGGCGGCAGCCAGACCGCGATCATCGAAACCGCCAAGGCGGCGCAGATCAACCTGCGGATCCTGGGCCGGGGCCAGGTCGGCCTGAGTCTTGACGAGAGCTGTGACGAACGCACCGTGGCCAAGCTGTTCGACGTGTTCCTGGGGGCTGCCCATGGGCTGGAGGTCGCCGAGCTGGATGGCGAGCCCCTGGCGTCCGGGATTCCGGCCAGCCTGCTGCGCAGCAGCACGTACCTGCGCCATCCGGTGTTCAACGCCCATCACAGTGAAACCGAGATGCTGCGCTACCTCAAACAGTTGGAGAACAAGGACCTGGCGCTCAACCAGTCGATGATCCCGCTGGGCTCCTGCACCATGAAACTCAATGCCACCGCCGAAATGATCCCGATCACCTGGCCGGGCTTCGCCAACCTGCACCCCTTTGCGCCGAAGGAGCAGGCGACGGGCTATGGCTTGATGATCAGTGAGCTGGAGAGCTGGTTGTGCGCGATCACCGGATTCGACGCGATCTGCATGCAGCCCAACTCCGGGGCTCAGGGCGAATACGCCGGGCTGCTGGCGATCAGCAAGTACCACGCGAGCCGTCAGCAAGGTGCGCGGGATATTTGCCTGATCCCGGCATCGGCCCACGGCACCAACCCGGCTTCGGCGCAAATGGCCGGGATGCGGGTGGTGATTGTCGAGTGCGACGAGGCCGGCAACGTCGATCTGGAAGACCTGAAAACCAAGGCCGCGACGGCGGGGGACAAACTGGCCTGCCTGATGGCGACTTACCCTTCGACCCACGGTGTGTACGAAGAGGGCATCAGCGAGATCTGCGAAGTTATCCACAGTCATGGCGGTCAGGTGTACATGGATGGCGCCAACCTCAACGCCCAGGTCGGCCTGGCGCGGCCGGCGGACATCGGTGCCGACGTCTCACACATGAATCTGCACAAGACCTTTTGCATTCCCCACGGCGGTGGCGGGCCAGGGATGGGGCCGATCGGAGTTCGCGCTCATCTTGCGCCGTTCGTCGCCAATCATCCGGTAGTGCCGCTGGACGGGCCGGATCCGCAGAACGGTGCGGTCAGCGCCGCGCCCTGGGGCAGTGCCAGTATTTTGCCGATCAGCTGGATGTACATCGCCATGATGGGCCCGCAACTGGCGGATGCCAGCGAGGTGGCGATCCTATCCGCCAACTACCTGGCCGAACAGTTGTCCGGCGCATTTCCGGTGCTGTTCAGCGGGCGCAACGGGCGGGTGGCCCATGAATGCATCCTCGACCTCCGGCCGCTGAAGGCGCTGACCGGGATCACTGAGGAAGACGTGGCCAAACGCCTGATGGATTACGGCTTCCACGCGCCCACCATGTCGTTTCCGGTGGCCGGCACCTTGATGGTCGAGCCGACTGAAAGTGAGTCCAAGGCGGAGCTGGACCGCTTTATCAATGCGATGTTGAGCATTCGCGCGGAAATCAGCGAGGTGCAGAACGGCACCTGGCCGGCCGATGACAATCCGCTGAAACGCTCGCCCCATACCCTGGCGGATATCACGGGGGTCTGGGATAGGCCCTACAGCATCGAGCAGGCCGTGACGCCGGACGCCCACACTCGGGCGCACAAGTACTGGCCGACGGTGAATCGGGTGGACAATGTGTATGGCGATCGGAATTTGTACTGTGCGTGTGTGCCGGTGGATGAATATCGCTGAAGGAATGGCACTGGGCTTGGGCTGGAAACCACTGCAGGAGCGAGCTTGCTCGCTCCTGCAAAAAGCAGCATTACTCGGTGGTGGTATTACGCGCCAGAATCGCGTTGGCCAATTCCATATCGCTGGCCTGCAGACCCGGGTGCTCGGCGCGCACCTGGTGCATGGCCGACTCCAGGAACGGCCCGCGAATGGCGCCGTCGCTGGCGACGAAGCTGCTGGCGTCGTCCTGGGCCGCCGCGATCATTTTGTGATCCTTGGAGGTCAGGTAGGTGGAAGCCGTGGTCGCACCTGAGGAAATCACGTTTCTCCAGAAAGTATCGGCCATGGCAGACCCGGCGCTCAGCGAGAGCAGGGCAAGGGTAGCGGCGGCCAGTTTGACGCGCATTTAGGGTGACTCCATCGGGTTGGGAAGAACTGGCCGTTTGGATTGGCAAAGGGCGATTTTGTTCCGCGCCGGCTAATCCAGATGCTCGACGACGATCACCACACCATCCAAACCCACTACCCGTACTTTGGCGCCCTCGGGAGTGTCCGGCCCCCTGGCCATCCACACGCCATCAGCCACCTTGATCTTGCCGCGCCCGTCGACTATCGCCTGATGCACCACGAACACCTTGCCCAGCAGTTCCTGGCCGCGCAGGTTGAGGTTCGGCTCGTCGCTGGTCCGCACTGCACTGCGCTGGCGATACCACCAGTACAGGGCGGTGAAGATCGACAGCAAGCCGAACAGCAGGAACTGCCACTCCCATGACAGGCCGGGAATGACGAAAGTCAGCACGCCGACGGCGGCGGCCGCCAAGCCGATCCACAGCAGGTAGCCGCCGGCACCGAACACTTCGAGAATCAACAGCACAGTGCCCAGTGCCAGCCAGTCCCAGAATGAAAGCTGTTGCAGGAATGCCCACATAAATCGCGCCTCAGGCCTTCTTGCTGTCGAACGTGGCCTTGACGATCTCGCCGATACCGCCGACCGCGCCGATCACCTGGCTGGCTTCCAGCGGCATCAGGATGACTTTGCTGTTGTTGGCCGAAGACAGTTTGCCGAGGGCGTCGATGTATTTTTGCGCGACGAAGTAATTCACTGCCTGGACGTTGCCGTTGGCGATCGCCTCAGACACCACCTGGGTGGCCTTGGCTTCTGCTTCGGCCTGGCGTTCACGGGCTTCGGATTCGAGAAATGCTGCCTGGCGACTGCCTTCGGCTTCGAGGATCTGTGCCTGCTTCTTGCCCTCGGCGGTGAGAATCGCCGAGGCGCGCAGGCCTTCGGCTTCTAGGATCTGCGCACGCTTGATCCGCTCGGCTTTCATCTGCCCGGACATGGCCGCCATCAGGTCGGCGGGCGGGCTGATGTCCTTGATTTCGATCCGGGTGATCTTGATGCCCCAGGGCGCGGTCGCTTCATCCACGGTGCGCAGTAGTTTTTCGTTGATACCGTCGCGCTGGCTGAGCATGGCATCCAGTTCCATCGAACCCAGTACAGTGCGGATATTAGTCTGCAGCAGGTTGCGAATGGCGTGTTCGAGGTTGTTCACCTCATAAGCCGCCTGTGCGGTGTTGACCACCTGGAAGAAGCACACGGCATCGATCTGCACCGTGGCGTTGTCGGCGGTGATGACTTCCTGCGGTGGAATATCCAGCACGCTTTCCATCACGTTGATCTTGCGACCGATGCGGTCCATCACCGGAATGATGATGTTCAGGCCTGGCTTGAGGGTGTTGGTGTATCGGCCAAATCGCTCGACGGTCCATTGATAGCCCTGGGGAACCACCTTGAACCCCATGAACAAAATGGCCACCACCAAGCCAACGAAAAGCAGAAGTACGCTACCGGTTTGCATGAAATATCCCTGTTCAGTCAATGAAGGTGCAGGCCTGAGTGTAGCGGTGGGTGCTTGTCCGCGACACGCTTTACTTCCGTTCAGGATGTGGCGTCACCCGCAGGACTTCGTCGATGCTGGTCAGGCCTTTGGCGACTTTTTCCGCGCCGGCCTCGCGCAGACTGCACATGCCGTCCTTGAGCGCCTGGTAACGGATGGCCTGGATATCGACAGCCGGGTTGAGCATGGCTTTGAGGCGCTCGCTCAGTTGCATGATTTCGTAGACACCTGCGCGGCCGCGGTAACCCGTGTTGCGGCACTCCAGACAACCTGTGGCGCGATGTGCGTTGGTGGGCGGAGCCAGCGGTCTTGGGTGAGTCAGGCTGCGCCAGTCACTGTCGGACAATGCCAGTGGCACCTTGCAGTGTGGGCACAGGGTGCGCACCAGACGCTGGGCCATGACCCCGAGCAGGGTCGCCTTGATCAGATAGTGCGGGATGCCCAATTCCAGTAAACGGCTGATGGCACTGGGCGCATCGTTGGTATGCAGGGTCGACAGCACCAGGTGCCCGGTAAGCGCTGCCTGAATGGCCATCTCGGCGGTTTCGAGGTCACGGATTTCACCGATCATGATGATGTCCGGGTCCTGGCGCATCAGCGCGCGCACTCCGCTGGCAAAGCCCAGCTCGATACTGTGCTGGACCTGCATTTGCGTGAATGCCGGTTCGATCATCTCGATCGGGTCTTCGATGGTGCACAGATTGACCTGGGTCGTCGCGAGTTGTTTCAGGGTGCTGTAGAGGGTAGTGGTCTTGCCCGATCCCGTCGGGCCGGTGACCAGAATGATGCCGTTGGGCTGGCGCGTCATGTCTTCCCAGCGACGTAGATCGTCGGCGGAAAATCCCAGTTGATTGAAGTCCTTGAGCAGTACCTGCGGATCAAAAATGCGCATGACCAGCTTCTCCCCGAACGCGGTGGGCAGGGTCGACAAACGCAGCTCCACTTCGCCGCCTTCCGGAGTCCTGGTCTTGACGCGGCCGTCCTGGGGTTTGCGCTTTTCGGCAACGTTCATCCGCCCCAGGCTTTTCAGGCGACTGACAATCGCCACGCTGACCTGAGGCGGAAATTGATAGACCACGTGCAACACGCCGTCGATGCGAAATCGTACGGTGCCCTGTTCGCGCCTGGGCTCGATGTGGATATCACTGGCACGCTGCTGGAAGGCGTACTGGAACAGCCAATCGACGATGTTGACGATGTGCGCGTCATTGGCGTCGGGCTCCTGGTCGCTGGCGCCAAGGTTGAGCAACTGCTCGAAGTTGCCCCCGACGGTCGCTGCATGATCCGCCAGGCTGGCACCGCGGACTGACTTGGCCAAGCGATAGAACTCGACGCTGTAGCGCTGAATGTCGGCCGGATTGGCCAGCACGCGCTTGATCGGCAGTTGCAGCACATGGGCCAGGTCGGCTTCCCAGCCACGAACGTAAGGCTGCGCGCTGGCGACGGTCACTGCGTGGCGATCGATCGCCACGGCGAGGATTTTGTGGCGCTGGGCGAAGGCATAGGACATCAGCGGAGTGACCCGGGCGACATTGATGTTTAGCGGGTCGATGCGCATGTAGGGCTGGCCGGCCTGTTGCGCCAGCCACAGGGTCAGGCTTTCCAGATCCAGGTGTTGGCCCGGTCGGTGGCGGTCGGCAAGTTGCTGGCTGGCAAGAAACTCCAGTGGGTGTAATTGGCTGTTGGCTGGGTCGCGTCGGGCGCTGAGCGTCTGTTCGGCCGCCTCTTGGCTGAGGAACCCTTGAGCGATCAAGGCGCGCAGCAGTTCGTTGAGATCCAGCCAGCGATCCGGGGTAGCGAGTTGAGAGGACATCCGCACTCCTTGTGGAAACGATGTAGAGCATCGATTGGCAAGGATAGATCTCCCCCGACGCAGCCTTGGCGGTACGCCCGGATCAAGCGTTGCGAGGTTTTTCTGCGGTCTTCAGCCGGTCGCCAGTATCGCTACATCCCGGTGAGAGTCAGTGGTTGTGAGTTCCACCGAGCAGACACTGATCAGGTTACGGAGTTTTTCCGCGATCACTTCGGCCCGATGCCAGCTCAAGCCGTCGATCACGATGTCCAGGGCCAACAGGTCGTCCTGACGCTGCACGTTGACCTGCAGCGGCACGAGGAATTGCAGGGCAAACAGGTTCAGCGCCCGGCATAGCAGGTCTGGCTCGGCTTCGGCGAGCAATTGGTAGTGGACTTGGCAATGGGTGTTGGCTGCGTGCCAGACATCGGCGCGGACAGGTGGGTTGCTGACAGCTTCGAGCGGGGGCATGGTCGGTCTCCAGGGCGATGGAGAAATTTTTACATCTGTCGTGGGGTTTTTTTTGCCTAAGATAGGCGAAATTGCAGGTCAGTCGAATTAATTGATTCTCAGATAAACGATAGAGAGGTTTATTTATGCGCAGCGAGCTGGACGCTTACGATCGCCGTATTCTGGCGTTGCTGCAGGAGGACGCTTCACTGTCCAGCGCGCAGATCGCCGATCAGGTCGGGTTATCCCAGTCGCCGTGCTGGCGCCGGATCCAGCGAATGCGTGAGGAGGGGGTGATTCGTGGTCAGGTGACCTTACTTGACCGCAAGAAAATCGGCCTCAACACGCAGATATTCGCCGAGGTCAAACTGAACGCCCACGGCCGTTCGAACTTCACCGAATTCACCGAGGCGATTCGCGGTTTTCCTGAAGTGCTGGAGTGTTATGTGCTGATGGGCGCGGTGGATTTTCTGCTGCGGATCGTCACGGCGGACATCGAAGCCTACGAGCGCTTCTTCTTCGAGAAACTGTCGATGGTGCCGGGGATCCAGGAAGTGAACTCGATTGTGGCGTTGTCGGAGATCAAGTCGACCACCTGTTTGCCGGTTTGAAGGTTTTGCGGTGATTGGGCGGGCCTCTTCGCTGCGATGCGGCGGCCCGACAAGCCAGCTCCTACAGGGGGTTTGTGTGCACCACACGTCCCTTGTAGGAGCTGGCTTGCCAGCGATGGCGGCATTACATACGCAGCAAGGTCTTCCACGCGCGGTTCTGATACACCGCAATCGCCTGCTGCTTGCGGGCATCGAGCACTTCGTCGGTGATCGACTCGTTGGCCAGTTGCGCCAGTTTGTTCAGCTCGCCATACAGGCGATCCATTTCCGCCACGTCCAGCACGGCGCGGGCGTGGTGCAGCCAGGCCTGGATACGTTCGATGCGCGGCAACTGCTCGGCGAGGTCTTCCGGCTGCTGCTGGTAGCGTTGCAATTGCAGCGAGGTGGCTTCTTCAGCCAACAGGCGTGGCAACCAGTTCCCCAACTGCGCAGCGCCCTGGCGATTGCCCCGGGTGTTGCGGTCGGCGGTCCAGCTGCGAGCCAGCAACCAGCGTGACGCGTTCAGCGAGAACTGGCCCCAGCGTGGGTCTTCGAGTTCTTCGAGGAATTGCTCGGGTGCCACCTTGCGTACGTCTTCGTCGTCCAGACCGGCCTGGACCAGTGGACGCCAGTCTTCGAGCAGGGCGTCGAGTGCCGCACGCAGGTCGTGGGTCGACTGGCGTGGCGCGGCTTGGCCGAGGCTACCAATCAGTGCGCGCAGTTCGGCCAGGCACTCGACCCAGTCCTGCAGCAGGCGCCAGTGGCCGTTGAAGCGGTACTGCTCGGCCAGACGCTGGCTGCTGCCCAGCAAGTGCCAGCACAGGGCTGCGAATGCATCGTCCAGCGGCATTTCGAAGCTCAGCTCGGGGGCCGGCAGGCTCAGCGAGTAGCTGTTGGCGTCGTACAGGCGATAGCCACGTTCCGCCTTGCTGATGTCGCACGGCATCAGCGCCAGTTTCTCGGCCAGCTCGGCGGCCAGTTCCAGCAAGGCTGCCGGCTCGCCTTCGCGCAGTTCCAGTTCCAGCTCGCAGATTTCTTCTTTCTGCTTGCCGACCACGACGTGGCCCAGGTCCAGTGCGGCCTCGATCACCACCTTGGCCTTGCCGCGGCCCCAGGCGATTTCGGCGCGCTCGCGCACGAAGTCGGTGGTGAAAATGGGCTTAAGGGTTTTTTTGTCCAGCTCAGCCAGCGCTTCAGGCCAGCATTCACCGTCGAGTTTTTTGATGTCGAGCTTGGCCTTGGGCAGGTCCCAGTTGAATTCATTGCGCTCGGACAGGCCGGCGACACTCTGGCCACGGGTCTTGAGGGTCTGGATCACTTCGTCGCCGTCGCGGCGCAGGCGCAGGGCGACCTTGGCGTGGGCCAGTTCGCGCTCCGGGGTGTCGAAGTACTGGTTCATCAACTCACGGCTTTCCCAGCCGCTTTTGTTGCGTTTTTTCAGCAGGGGATGCTCGCGCAAGGCGGCGAGGGTTTCGCGGCTGACGCGCAGTTTGATTTCGGTTTCTTTGTGCATGGCCGGAAAATCCAGGATCGGGAGTGCAGCCGGAGAAGGTGTGGCTGCCAAGGCCGTGCAGTGTACCGCGCCGCGACGGTTTATTCCTGTCACTGGATGGTTCTATGATGAAGCTCAATCCGCGAGTGGGAGCCAGCGATGCCTTTGCCGTCCATGAAAGACCAGTTCGCTGCATTGATCGCCACGCCGTCGGTCAGTTGTACCCAGGCTCACCTGGATCAGAGCAATCGCCCCGTTATCGACTTGCTGGCGACCTGGCTCGGCGATCTGGGTTTCACCTGCGATATCCAGCAAGTCAGTCCGGGCAAGTTCAATCTGCTCGCCACGCTGGGTTCGGGTCCAGGTGGCCTGGTGCTGGCCGGGCACAGCGATACCGTGCCGTTCGATGGCGCGTTGTGGCAAACCGACCCGCTGAAACTGACTGAAGTCGATGGTCGCTGGATCGGCCTGGGCAGTTGCGACATGAAGGGTTTTTTCGCCCTGGCCATCGAAGCCGTGCTGCCGTTGCTCGGCCAACCGTTCAAACAGCCGCTGATGATCCTCGCCACCTGCGATGAGGAAAGCTCGATGTCCGGTGCCCGCGCCCTCGCGGCCGCCGGCCAGCCACTGGGGCGGGTCGCAGTGATCGGCGAGCCGACAGGGCTCAAGCCGATTCGCCTGCACAAGGGGGTGATGATGGAGCGCATCGACATCCTCGGCCAGAGCGGTCACTCCTCCGACCCGCGCCTGGGGCATAGCGCGCTGGAAGCCATGCACGATGCCATGGGGGAACTGCGTGGCTTGCGCTTGCTCTGGCAGCGCGAATTCCGCAACCCGCAATTCAGCGTGCCGCAACCGACGCTCAACTTTGGCTGTATCCACGGTGGCGACAACCCCAATCGCATCTGCGGGCAATGCTCGCTGGAATTCGATCTGCGGCCACTGCCCGGCATGGACCCCGACGCCTTGCGCACCGCCATTCGGCAGCGACTCGAAGCCGTTGCCGAGCGCCATCAGGTGAAGATCGACTACGCGCCGCTGTTCCCCGAAGTACCGCCGTTCGAGCAACCGGCGGAGTCGGATCTGGTCCAGGTTGCGGAAAGACTGACTGGCCATAGTGCCGAAGCAGTGGCGTTCGGCACCGAAGCGCCTTATCTTCAGCGCCTTGGTTGTGAGACTGTGGTGCTCGGCCCGGGCGACATCGCCTGCGCCCACCAGCCGGGAGAATTCCTGGAAATGTCACGTTTGCAGCCTACGGTGCATCTACTAAGACAACTGATCGAACATTACTGCCTGACCCCGGCGTGAATCCCGGGGCAGTCCAACCGTATTCATAAGGAGAGCGCGCGTGTCGCCAAGCCTGTTCCGACGATAACCACCAGCCCGCTGTGCGTTTTGCCAAGTCCTTTTATCGGCTGCTACTTATTACAGGTACAGGTGCTATGCCCGAATACGTCAACTGGCTTCGTCACGCTTCCCCTTACATCAACGCCCACCGCGATTGCACCTTCGTCGTCATGCTGCCTGGCGACGGCGTCGAACACCCGAATTTCGGCAATATCGTCCACGACCTGGTGCTGCTGCACAGCCTCGGCGTGCGCTTGGTGCTGGTGCACGGCTCGCGTCCGCAAATTGAAACCCGCCTCGCGGCGCGTGGCCTGACCCCGCATTACCACCACGGCATGCGCATCACCGACGCGGCGACCCTGGAATGCGTGATCGATGCCGTTGGCCAATTGCGCATCGCCATTGAGGCACGCCTGTCGATGGACATGGCCTCGTCGCCCATGCAGGGCTCACGCTTGCGTGTGGCCAGCGGCAACCTGGTGACTGCGCGGCCGATTGGCGTGCTCGAGGGCGTGGATTATCACCACACCGGCGAAGTGCGCCGGGTCGACCGCAAGGGCATCAACCGCCTGCTGGATGAGCGCTCCATCGTGCTGCTGTCGCCGCTGGGCTACTCACCGACCGGTGAAATCTTCAACCTTGCTTGTGAAGACGTCGCTACCCGCGCGGCCATTGATTTGGGAGCGGACAAACTGCTGCTGTTCGGTGCCGAAATGGGTCTGATCGGCGAAGACGGGCGGCTGGTGCGCGAGTTGCGCCCACAACAGGTGCCGGCGCACTTGCAGCGCCTGGGGTCAAACTATCAGGGCGAACTGTTGGATGCCGCCGCCGAGGCCTGCCGTGGCGGTGTGGGACGCAGCCACATCGTCAGTTATGCCGAGGACGGTGCGCTGCTCACTGAGCTGTTCACCCGTGACGGTGGTGGCACGCTGGTCGCTCAGGAGCAGTTTGAACTGCTGCGCGAAGCGGCCATTGAAGACGTCGGTGGATTGCTGGATCTGATCAGTCCGCTGGAAGAGCAGGGGATTCTGGTACGTCGTTCCCGAGAGGTGCTGGAGCGTGAGATCGAGCAGTTCAGCGTGGTCGAGCGCGAAGGGATGATCATTGCCTGTGCGGCGTTGTATCAGATTGCCGATTCGGATGCCGGCGAGCTGGCGTGCCTGGCGGTCAATCCGGAATATCGCCACGGTCGTCGTGGCGATGAACTGCTGGAACGGATCGAAAGCCGTGCCCGTGCCCAAGGGCTGAAAACCCTGTTCGTGCTCACCACCCGCACTGCGCACTGGTTCCGTGAGCGCGGCTTCGTGCCCAGCAGCGTCGAGCGCCTGCCGTCGGCACGGGCTTCGCTGTACAACTACCAGCGCAATTCGAAGATCTTCGAAAAAGCCCTCTGACCCCGCCACCACCGCCCTGGCTTTCAATCAAAGCCAGGGTGACAAAAATATTTCAGTCGATACACAAACTGTAACATTTGCCCCGGATGATGCGCTTCGCCCAACGAGGTCGCGCTTTTTGATCATTTTTGACGACCGTCAATGTCTTTTTCAGACGAATGTTCTAAAAAAACTTTTTGAAGTGCCGTTTAGGAATTAGCGGGTGTAGGCGATATCCTGCGCCCGGTTCGGAGAATGCCGTCGCGCTATATTCCAGAATCATATGAAAAACTATGAAATAATTCTTTTTGGGTTTATCGAAAAGTCATTAACCTGAACACACCGAATCATGCGGTTAGACCATGGTCGTAGACACGCCTTGTTACGATTGACTTGGCGGATGCGCTCAGACGCTAATCGCGCATCTGTGGAACCGGGGCGACAGACTCTGGACCAGAAACACAAAAATTAGAAACGAGAGGAGTGATACATGAACAAGTCCACCTTGGCCCTGGCTGTGGCCGTAGGGGTTGTCGCGCAGCAGGCAGGCGCCGCCGGTTTTATCGAAGACAGCAAGGCCACCCTGGGCCTGCGTAACTTCTATATCAACACGGATAACCGCGACAACAACACCAAAGCTGCCGGTGCGCAGAACAAGCAGGAAGAGTGGGGCCAAGGCTTCGACCTGCGTTTCACCTCGGGCTACACCCAGGGCACGGTAGGCTTCGGTCTTGATGCCATCGGCCTGGTGGGCGTGAAGCTGGATTCCGGCGGCGGCACCAACGGCGCAACCGCTACTTCGTACGGCGGCACCGTGTTCCCGAGCAAGTCCAACGGTGAAGCCGTTGATAACTTCTCCAGCCTGGGCCTGACCGCCAAGGCCAAGATCTCCCAGACCGAACTGAAATTGGGCACCCTGCAGCCAAAACTGCCAGTGATCGTGACCAACGACGGTCGTCTGCTGCCGCAAACCTTCCAGGGCGGCCAGATCACCACTAACGAGATCAAGGACCTGACCTTGGTCGGCGGCCAGATCGAGCACGCCAAGGGCCGTAACTCGAGCAACAACGAAGAGTTGTCGATTGCCGGCGCCAACAGCCCGACTGCTTCGGGTCGCGACAGCAACAAGTTCATCTACGGTGGTGGCGACTACAAGATCACCAAGGACCTGACTGCCCAGTACTACTACGGCAACCTGGATAACTTCTACAAGCAGCACTTCCTGGGCCTGATCCACAGCTGGGCGATCGGCCCGGGCGTGTTGAAGTCCGATCTGCGCTACTTCAACAGCCGCGATGACGGTGCCAACGGCAACGATCCTGCGTACTACACCACCGGTGACTATGGTACTGGCATCACCAAGGGCAAGGTCGACAACAACCTGTACAGCGGCTTGTTCCTGTACACCGTTTCCGGCCACACCTTCGGTGGCGGTTACCAGGTCAGCAACGGCGACAGCGATTTCCCTTGGCTGAACCAGGGTGACGGCTCGTCGGCTTACCTGACTACCGACATGCAAATCGCCAAGTTCGCCCGTGCTGGCGAACGTACCTGGCAGGCTCGCTACTCCTATGACTTCGCCCAGATTGGCGCGCCAGGCCTGACCGCCGGTATCGTCTACCTGCGCGGCGACGACATCGACACCTCCGGTAACGTCGGTACCAGCAAGCCGCAGACCAAGGTCAACGTGACTGGCGCAAGCGAGTGGGAACGAGACCTGACCGTGGCTTACGTCGTGCCTCAGGGCCCGCTGAAAAACCTCGGCCTGACCTGGAAAAACGCCATGTGGCGCAACGACATCCCAGGTCAACGCGACCAGGACGAAAACCGCCTGATCGTCAGCTACTCGATCCCGCTGTTGTAACAGCGCGGTTCGCAGTCGACGAAAAAAGCCCCGCCCGGCATCACGCCGGGCGGGGCTTTGTCTTGCAGGAAGGCCCGCCCCCGCGGGTGCTTCCTCACTTCCCTCTCTACAGCAACTCAAGGCCTTCTCGAACCTTGGCGCCAGAGTGGCCGCTGCGCGTGCGAGCGTCCAGTGAACAGAAATTTAATATTCTTTACGGTTCTAAATAAATCGATATTTATTCTTTTTAATTAATAAAAAGACGAGGCACAGTAGGTTCATCACGCACTCACAAGGAGCCGCACCATGAGCCTCAAACTCGGCGATATCGCCCCCGATTTCCAACAGGATTCCAGCGCCGGCACCATCCGCTTCCACGAGTGGCTGGGCGATAGCTGGGGCGTGCTGTTTTCCCATCCGGCCGACTTCACGCCGGTGTGCACCACCGAGCTGGGCTTCACCGCCAGACTCAAGGACGAATTTTCCCAGCGTGGCGTCAAGGCCATTGCCCTGTCGGTCGACCCGGTGGATTCACACCACCGCTGGATCGAGGACATCAACGAAACCCAGGACACCCAGGTCAACTTCCCTATCCTCGCCGACGCCGACCGCAAGGTCTCCGACCTCTACGACCTGATTCACCCGAACGCCAACGACACCCTGACCGTGCGCTCGCTGTTCGTCATCGACCCGAACAAGAAGGTTCGGCTGACCATCACCTATCCAGCCAGCACCGGGCGCAACTTCCACGAAATCCTGCGGGTGATCGACTCCCTGCAACTCACCGACAGCCACAAGGTGGCCACGCCGGCCAACTGGCAGGACGGCGATGAGGTGGTGATCGTGCCTTCGCTCAAGGACGAAGCGGAAATTGCCCAGCGCTTCCCCAGAGGCTATCGCGCCGTGAAGCCTTACTTGCGTCTGACTCCACAACCGAATCGCTGATATAGCCGTACCGATTTATCCAAAGCAGGGGTTTTCAGGCCGTTTCGACGGCCTTTTTTTATGGGCGATCGAAAGCTGTTTCCATATATCTGTAATGAATAACCAAATGAATAAATATGATTTATGGATATAAAAAACACCTGTTAAGGTTGCTTCAACCAACGCGAGATCGCCGCCGCGAATCGCCCATAACGCGCAAGGAATCAAGGCAATGCTGGTCGTCTCACTCGGAGGAAGTCCCAGCCAACGCTCCCGTTCAGGGGTGCTGCTGGAGCGCTGCCAACGCTGGTTGCAACAACAGGGAGTGGAAGTGGTGAGTTACCAGGTACGGGACTTCCCGGCCGAGGACTTGCTGCATGCACGCTTCGACAGCCCGAAGGTGATAGACCTGCTGCAACAGATTGAAAATGCCGATGGCCTGGTGATCGCCACCCCAGTGTACAAGGCGTCGTTTTCCGGGGCGCTGAAAACCCTGCTGGACTTGCTGCCTGAGCGTGCCCTGAGTCACAAGGTGGTGTTGCCAATGGCCACGGGCGGCAGCATCGCCCACATGCTGGCGGTGGACTACGCGCTCAAGCCGGTGTTGTCGGCGCTCAAGGCCCAGGAAATGCTCCAGGGAATTTTTGCCGAGGACAGCCAGATCGCCTACGGCGAAGGCAGTGCCCAGGCGAAGCTGGCGCCGGAACTGGAACAGCGTCTGCACGAAGCGTTGGAACAGTTTGTCGGCGCTCTGGCCCGACGTCCCAAGCCACTGGATCCCCAGTTGTTGAATGAACGTTTGTTGAGTGCTCGCTGGAGCATTTAAGCCTCACCTACCCACTGAAGTACTGGCCTTACTCGCCCGCTAACGGGCAAGCAGGTGCAGCCAAAACCCTACTGCAAAAAGGAGAGCGCCATGCGCCCTGTCATTTTGCGTCGCGGTCTGGTCGCTCTGTTTGTTGCGGCTGTGTCCTTCGGCGCCATTACTCAAGCTCAGGCCGAAACCCTGCGAATCGGCTATCAAAAATACGGCACCCTGGTGCTGCTCAAGGCCAAGGGCACCCTGGAAAAAAGCCTCGCCGCCCAAGGCGTCGACGTGCAATGGACCGAGTTCCCCGGCGGTCCGCAACTGCTTGAAGGCCTGAACGTTGGCTCGATCGACTTCGGCGTGACCGGCGAAACCCCGCCAGTGTTCGCCCAAGCGGCCGGTGCCAATCTGCTCTACGTCGCCTACGAACCACCAGCGCCTCACAGTGAAGCGATCCTGGTGCCGAAGGACTCGGCGATCAAGTCGGTACAGGACCTCAAGGGCAAGAAAGTCGTGCTCAACAAGGGCTCCAACGTGCACTACCTGCTGGTGCGCGCCCTCGAAGACGCCGGCCTCAAATACAGCGACATCCAGACCGTATTCCTGCCACCGGCCGATGCCCGTGCTGCCTTCGAGCGCGGCAGCGTTGACGCCTGGGTGATCTGGGACCCGTACCAGGCCGCCGCCGAACAGCAGTTGCAGGCGCGCACCCTGCGTGACGGCAAGGGCATCGTCGACAACCATCAGTTCTACCTCGCCACCAAACCCTACGCCGAGCAACACCCGGCCGTGATCAAGACCCTGGTGGACCAGGTACGTGCTGTTGGCGAGTGGTCGCAAGCGAACCCTGAAGACGTGACCAAACAGGTCGCACCGCTGCTCGGCCTGCCAGCCGACATCACCTTGACTTCAGTGAAACGCCAAGGCTACGGCGCGCATTTCCTCACCCCGGAAGTGGTCGCGGCGCAGCAGAAAATCGCCGACAGCTTCTACCAGCTCAAGTTGATTCCCAAACCCCTGAGCATCAAAGACGTGATCTGGACGCCCCCGGCGACCGTTGCCAACGCACAGTAATCCGACTTCCCAAGGAGACCACTCCATGAGCCTCAATATTTTCTGGTTCCTGCCTACCCACGGCGACGGCCATTACCTTGGCACCGCTGAAGGCGCGCGCGCCGTTGACCATGGCTACCTGCAACAAGTCGCGCAAGCGGCGGATCGCCTGGGCTTCGGCGGGGTGCTGATTCCCACCGGACGCTCCTGCGAAGATTCGTGGCTGGTTGCCGCCTCGCTGATCCCGGTGACCCAGCGCCTGAAGTTCCTGGTTGCCCTGCGCCCCGGGATCATTTCCCCGACGGTGGCAGCGCGGCAGGCGGCGACCCTGGATCGCTTATCCGGTGGGCGTGCGCTGTTCAACCTGGTGACGGGCGGCGATCCGGAAGAGTTGGCCGGTGATGGTCTGTTTTTGACTCACGAGGAGCGCTACCAGGCCTCGGTGGAATTCACCCGAATCTGGCGCCGTGTGCTGGAAGGCGAGACGGTCGACTACGACGGTCAGCACATCAGCGTGAAGGGCGCGAAACTGCTCTATCCGCCGATCCAGCAGCCGCGTCCGCCGCTGTATTTCGGCGGGTCTTCGGAAGCCGCGCAGGATCTGGCCGCCGAGCAGGTGGAGATGGTCCTGACCTGGGGCGAGCCGCCGGCTGCGGTGGCAGAGAAGATCGCTCAGGTACGCGAAAAAGCCGCGAAGCTGGGACGCACCGTGCGCTTTGGTATTCGTCTGCACGTGATTGTCCGCGAGACCAACGCCGAAGCCTGGCAGGCGGCGGATCGGCTGATCTCGCACCTGGACGACGACACTATTGCCCGCGCCCAGGCCTCCCTGGCGCGCTTCGATTCAGTGGGCCAGCAACGCATGGCCGCGCTGCATGGCGGCAGCCGCGACAACCTGGAAGTCAGCCCCAATCTGTGGGCAGGGGTCGGCCTGGTACGCGGTGGTGCCGGTACGGCGCTGGTGGGCGATGGTCCGACCGTGGCTGCGCGGGTTAAGGAGTACGCGGAGCTGGGCATCGACACCTTTATCTTCTCCGGTTATCCACACCTGGAAGAGTCGTACCGGGTGGCCGAGCTGCTGTTCCCGCATCTGGACGTGGTGCGCCCGGAGCTTCCGAAAAGCGCCGGCTACGTCAGTCCGTTCGGCGAGATGGTGGCCAACGACATTCTTCCCAAAGCCGCGTCGCAGAGCTGAGGCGCGTTATGAAGAAGCAAACGCTTATCCACAGTCTCGCGCCCTGGGCCTTGCCGTTGCTGTTGCTGGCGGTGTGGCAGTTGTCGGTGTCGGCGGGCTGGTTGTCGACGCGGATTTTGCCGGCGCCGATCGCGGTGATCGAGGCCGGTGTGAACCTGGTGCAGAGCGGCGAAATCTGGAAACACCTGGCCATCAGCGGCTGGCGCGCCGGGCTCGGTTTTGTCATCGGCGGTGGGATTGGCCTGGCGTTGGGGTTTATCACCGGGCTGTCGAAATGGGGCGAACGCCTGCTCGACAGCTCGGTGCAGATGATCCGCAACGTGCCACACCTGGCGTTGATTCCGCTGGTGATCCTGTGGTTCGGCATCGACGAGTCGGCGAAGATTTTCCTGGTGGCCCTGGGCACCTTGTTCCCGATTTACCTCAACACCTACCACGGCATCCGTAACGTCGACCCGGCGCTGGTGGAGATGGCCCGCAGTTATGGCCTGAGTGGTTTCAGCCTGTTCCGTCAGGTGATCCTGCCGGGGGCGCTGCCCTCGATTCTGGTGGGCGTGCGTTTTGCCCTGGGCTTCATGTGGCTGACGCTGATCGTCGCCGAAACCATTTCCGCCAGCTCCGGCATCGGCTACCTGGCGATGAATGCCCGGGAGTTCCTGCAGACCGACGTGGTGGTGCTGGCAATTGTTTTGTACGCGGTGCTCGGCAAGTTGGCCGACCTCGCGGCTCGCGGTCTTGAGCGTGTGTGGTTGCGCTGGCATCCGGCTTATCAAGTGGTCAAGGGAGGTGCGGCATGACGGCTCAACAACCGCCGCGCCTGCTGCGCGGGATTCCGCTGGTAGTGCGCAAACTGCAAAAGACTTTTGGCGCGCGGCAGGTGCTGCGCGAGATCGATCTGCATATTCCGGCCGGGCAGTTTGTCGCCGTGGTCGGTCGCAGCGGCTGCGGCAAGAGCACTCTGCTGCGCTTGCTGGCCGGTCTCGATCAGCCCACCGAAGGCGAGCTGCTGGCCGGCTCCGCGGCGCTCAGCGAAGCGCGGGAAGACACCCGGCTGATGTTCCAGGAAGCGCGTTTGCTGCCGTGGAAAAAGGTCATCGACAACGTCGGCCTCGGCCTCAAGGGCAATTGGCAGCAACAGGCGCTGGATGCCCTCGAAGCTGTGGGCTTGGCGGATCGCGCCCATGAGTGGCCGGCGGCCTTGTCCGGCGGACAGAAGCAGCGCGTGGCATTGGCTCGGGCGTTGATCCACAAACCACGCCTGTTGTTGCTCGACGAGCCTTTGGGGGCGCTGGATGCCCTGACCCGGATTGAGATGCAGCAATTGATCGAACGCCTGTGGCAGCAGCACGGCTTCACCGTATTGCTGGTGACCCACGACGTCAGCGAAGCGGTGGCGATTGCCGACCGCGTACTGCTGATTGAAGAGGGCGAGATTGGCCTGGACCTGCACGTCGAACTGCCGCGCCCTCGGGCTCGCGGCTCTCATCGACTGGCAGCGCTGGAAACTGAAGTGCTCAACCGAGTGTTGGCCGTGCCGGGCGTACCGCCTGACCCGGAACCCGTTTCACCCTTGCCTACGCAACTGCGCTGGGCGCAATAACCTTACTTTCTCAAGACAGGAATCAAGCGCATGACTATCAAAGCCATTAACGTCCGCAACCAGTTCAAAGGCACCATCAAGGAAATCGTCGAAGGCGACGTGCTGTCGGAAATCGACGTGCAAACCGCCTCGGGTATCGTCACTTCAGTGATCACCACGCGTTCGGTCAAGGAGCTGGAGCTGGTGATCGGCAGCGAAGTGATCGCCTTCGTCAAATCCACCGAGGTGTCGATCGCCAAGTTGTAAGCGGTGCGCAACGAGCAACCCCGACGGGTGTGAACCCTTCGGGGTTTTTTATGCGTGGCGCTTGGGCAGGTAGGGCGGCAGGTACAGGCCCAGGTAGGCGTCGAAGACGCGCATGCCTTCCTCGGCCATGCGCGGGGTGATTTGCCCGTGCTGTTGCACCGAACGGGCGTAAACCCGGTCGCCGAGCTCCATGGCCAGGGCGAACACATCGACATCTTCGGGCAGCCTCGGCAGTTCGAAGTGATGGTCGAAGAGTTTGTGCATCAGGTCGCCCAGTTCGATGTCGTGCTGGCGGTCGGCCTGGGTCACTTCGGTCAGGCCATGTTGGGCCAGGATCAACTGGCGAGCGGCGGCGTCTTCGCTGTAGATCACCAACATGCGCTCTTCCACCAGCCGCGACAGATCGCGCCAGCTGTGCAGCGTCGCAGTGTCTATCGGTGCTTGCAGGCAGGCACGAAACGCGGCGTGCACGTCGGCGGTCAGGGCTTCGAGCAGGGCTGGGACGCTGGCGAAGAAGTGGTAGACCGAGGAGGGTGGGATCTCGGCGCGTTCGGCCACGCTGTAGATCGACAGGCTGGCCACGCCCTCGGCCGCCAGCAGAGTACGGGCCGCGTCGAGAATCGAGTCGATGCGGGCCTGGCTGCGAGCGCGGGGTTTTCGGGCGGTGGCGATGCGGGTCATTGAACTCTCCTACAGGGCAGCGGGCATTGTACGAGGCGGGTTGGGTGTTGTCTTGTAGCCCGCCTTCGCGAGCAGGCTCGCTCCCACATTTTCGATTTTCGCCACGGACCCGCGAACCGAGAAAGGCGGCCATAAAAAAACGCCGCAGGCTGTGAGGCCGGCGGCGTTTTTCAGAGCAACCGCTTAAACGGTATGCAGGTACCAGTTGTACTCGAGGTCGGAGATGGAGTGTTCGAACTCCTCCAGCTCACTCTCTTTACAGGCGACAAAGATATCGATGTATTTCGGGTCGATGTACTTGGCCATCACCTCACTGTCGTCCAGCTCGCGCAGGGCATCGCGCAGGTTGTTCGGCAGGCTCTGCTCGTTCTGCTCGTAGCTGTTGCCTTCAACCGGAGCATTCGGTTCGATCTTGTTGGTCAGGCCGTGATGCACGCCTGCCAGGACCGAAGCCATCAGCAGGTACGGGTTGGCATCGGCGCCGGCAACACGATGTTCGATACGCACGGCGTCGGCGGCACCAGTTGGTACGCGAATCGCCACGGTGCGGTTGTCCAAGCCCCAGCATGGCGAGTTCGGCACGTAGAACTGTGCGCCGAAACGACGATAGGAGTTGACGTTCGGGCAGAGGAAGGCCATCTGCGCCGGTAGGGTCTCGAGCACACCGCCGATCGCGTGACGCAGTGCGGCGTTCTGCTCGGGATCCTCGCTGGCAAAAATGTTCTTGCCGTCTTTATCAAGAATCGAGATGTGGACATGCAGACCGTTGCCCGCCTGGCCCGGGTAAGGCTTGGCCATGAAGGTGGTGTCCATCTCATGGTCGTAGGCGATGTTCTTGATCAGGCGCTTGAGCAGTACCGCGTAGTCGCAGGCCTTGATCGGGTCGGCGACGTGGTGCAGGTTCACTTCGAACTGCGCCGGGGCACTTTCCTTGACGATGGCGTCAGCCGGGATGCCTTGTTCCTTCGCACCTTCCAGGATGTCCTGGAGGCAGTCGACGTATTCGTCGAGGTCGTCGATCAGGTAGACCTGTGTCGAGTGCGGGCGTTTACCGGAGACCGGTGAGCGCGGTGGCTGCGGACGACCGTTCACGTTCTCCTGGTCGATCAGGTAGAACTCCAGTTCGAACGCGGCGCATATAGTCAGGCCCATTTCGTCGAACTTGCGCACGACATTGGCCAGCACCTCACGCGGGTCGGCGAAGAACGGCTCGCCTTCGAGTTCGTGCATGGTCATCAGCAATTGCGCGGTTGGACGCTTCTGCCACGGCTCGTTGCACAGGGTGTCAGGGATTGGATAACAGATTCGGTCAGCATCACCGATGTCCAGGCCCAGGCCGGTGCTTTCCACCGTAGAACCGTTGATATCCAGGGCAAAGAGGGAGGCCGGCAGGTTGATGCCTTTCTCGTAAACCTTGTGGAGACTGGTGCGTTCGATGCGCTTGCCGCGCACCACACCATTCATATCCGCAATCAGAAGGTCAACGTACAGAACCTCAGGATGTTCCTTAAGGAACGCGTTCGCTTCGTTAAGCTGAACGGCACGCGGGGGTACCGACATGATGCAACACCTTTGTTGTTAAAAATATCAATCATTGATCTTTTCGGATTCCAGTCAACCCGAACGGCATGCTTAAGTCAAGCGAGGGCTTTTTTGCCCTAAAAAAGCGCTCGAAAGGCATTTCTGAGGCAGTTTGGGGCGTTTTAGTGCCTTTCCCTTGTTTGCCAGCTGCGGGTTTGAGCGGGCCGTGTTGTATTTTTTACGGGGGTGTTGTGTAAAAAAATGAACAAGGCTAAGCTCGGATCAAACCCATAACAGCAATAATACCGGGGTGTTTCATGTCTCGCCGGCCGTCAATCGGCATCGCCGCCTGCTCTGTGCAGATCGGCCTGCAGGCTTGCCATATCAGTGGCGACAGCTTCGTCCGCGCTCCAGGCGCAAGGGCCAACGACCTGCCGACGGTGCCGAATAGGCTGTCGGCGTCCGTTATTCTGGACGCACCGCAAAAACTGTTATTTACCCGGTCTTCTTCCACTGTAGAACCTTTTCACTATAGCGGCCCTGCGTGTTCTGCGGGAGCTGCTCATGATTCTGCACGCGATTCCACTTTCAGCCTGTTGCCGCGCCGTGCTGTTGCGGTTTCTGCACGCACGGCTTTTGCATCAGGCTTGCACAGCCAGCCACAAGGGCAGGTAAGCTCTAGCTCGCACGTCCTGGGCGTCTCCCAGGTCTGCCAACGCGACGCGGACGCGTCAAACAACGCCCGGCCCCTAATGAAGCCGGGACACTCAGCCCAGAGGCATTTATGAGTAACAACCTCGACCAGCTCACCGATTGGTTGAAAGACCACAAGATCACAGAAGTCGAATGCATGATTGGCGACTTGACCGGGATCACCCGCGGCAAGATCTCGCCAACCAACAAGTTCATTGCCGAAAAAGGCATGCGCCTGCCCGAGAGTGTGCTGTTGCAGACAGTGACGGGCGACTATGTCGAAGACGACATCTATTACGAACTGCTCGACCCGGCCGACATCGACATGATCTGCCGCCCCGACCAGAACGCGGTGTTCCTCGTGCCATGGGCCATCGAGCCGACCGCGCAGGTGATTCACGACACCTACGACAAGCAGGGCAACCCGATCGAGCTGTCGCCACGCAACGTCCTCAAGAAAGTCCTCAAACTCTATTCCGACAAGGGCTGGCAGCCGATCGTGGCGCCGGAAATGGAGTTCTACCTGACCAAGCGCAGTGACGACCCGGATTACCCGTTGCAACCGCCGGTTGGCCGTTCCGGACGTCCGGAAATCGGTCGCCAATCGTTCTCTATCGAAGCGGCCAACGAATTCGACCCGCTGTTCGAAGACGTCTACGACTGGTGCGAACTGCAGGAGCTGGATCTCGATACGCTGATCCACGAAGACGGCACGGCGCAGATGGAAATCAACTTCCGTCACGGCGACGCGCTGTCCCTGGCCGACCAGATCCTGGTGTTCAAGCGCACCATGCGCGAGGCCGCGCTCAAGCACAACGTGGCCGCCACGTTCATGGCCAAGCCGATGACCGGCGAGCCTGGCAGCGCCATGCACCTGCACCAGAGCATTATCGAAATCGAGACCGGCAAGAACGTCTTCTCCAATGAAGACGGGAGCATGAGCCAGTTGTTCCTCAACCACATCGGCGGCCTGCAGAAATTCATCCCTGAACTGCTGCCGCTGTTCGCGCCCAACGTCAACTCGTTCCGCCGCTTCCTGCCGGACACTTCGGCGCCGGTGAACGTCGAGTGGGGCGAAGAAAACCGTACCGTGGGCCTGCGGGTGCCGGATGCCGGCCCTCAAAACCGTCGGGTGGAAAACCGCCTGCCGGGTGCCGACGCCAACCCGTACCTGGCGATTGCCGCGAGCCTGCTGTGCGGCTACATCGGCATGGTCGAAGGTATCAACCCAAGCGCGCCTGTGGTGGGTCGTGGTTACGAGCGGCGCAACCTGCGTCTGCCGCTGACCATCGAAGACGCTCTGGAACGCATGGAAAACAGCAAGACCATCGAGAAGTACCTGGGTCACAACTTCATCACTGGCTACGTCGCGGTCAAGCGGGCCGAGCATGAAAACTTCAAGCGCGTGATCAGCTCATGGGAACGGGAATTCCTGTTGTTCGCCGTCTGACACGCCGGGTGCGGCCCTCAAAAGCCGCACTCCAACCTCACTAGGAGAGCTTTATGAGCAACAACCCGCAAACCCGTGAATGGCAGAACCTGAGCGCCGAACACCACCTGGCCCCCTTCAGTGACTTCAAGCAATTGAAGGAAAAAGGCCCGCGTGTCATCACCAGCGCCAAGGGCGTTTACCTGTGGGACAGCGAAGGCAATCAGATCCTCGACGGCATGGCCGGCCTGTGGTGCGTGGCCATCGGTTACGGCCGCGACGAGTTGGCCGAGGCTGCCAGCAAGCAGATGCGCGAGTTGCCGTACTACAACCTGTTTTTCCAGACCGCTCACCCGCCCGTCCTCGAACTGGCCAAGGCAATTTCCGATATCGCGCCAGCAGGCATGAACCACGTGTTCTTCACCGGTTCCGGCTCCGAAGGCAATGACACCATGCTGCGCATGGTTCGCCACTACTGGGCGATCAAAGGTCAGCCAAACAAGAAAGTCATTATCAGCCGCAAGAACGGCTACCACGGTTCGACCGTGGCCGGCGCCAGCCTGGGCGGCATGACCTACATGCACGAACAGGGCGACTTGCCGATCCCGGGCATCGTGCACATTCCGCAGCCGTACTGGTTCGGTGAAGGCGGCGACATGACCCCGGAAGAATTCGGGATCTGGGCTGCCAACCAGTTGGAAGAAAAGATTCTCGAAGTCGGTGTCGACAACGTCGGCGCCTTCATTGCCGAGCCGATCCAGGGCGCCGGCGGCGTGATCGTGCCGCCAGAAAGCTACTGGCCGCGCATCAAGGAAATCCTCGCCAAGTACGACATCCTGTTCGTCGCCGATGAAGTGATTTGCGGTTTCGGCCGTACCGGCGAGTGGTTCGGCAGCGATTTCTACGACCTCAAGCCCGACATGATGACCATCGCCAAGGGCCTGACTTCCGGCTACATCCCGATGGGTGGTCTGATCGTGCGCGATTCTGTGGTCGAAGTGCTGAACGAAGGCGGCGATTTCAACCACGGATTCACCTACTCCGGTCACCCGGTAGCGGCGGCTGTTGCCCTGGAAAACATCCGCATCATGCGCGAAGAGAAGATTATCGAGCGCGTTCAGGAAGAAACGGCACCGTATTTGCAAAAGCGTCTGCGTGAACTCAACGATCATCCATTGGTGGGTGAAGTTCGCGGGGTAGGGTTGCTGGGCGCTATCGAACTGGTTCAGGACAAAGCCACGCGCAAACGTTACGAAGGCAAGGGCGTGGGCATGATCTGCCGGCAGTTCTGCTTCGACAACGGGCTGATCATGCGCGCGGTTGGCGACACCATGATCATCGCGCCGCCACTGGTGATTACCAAGGCGGAAATCGATGAGCTGGTGAGCAAGGCACGCAAGTGCCTGGACCTGACCCTGAGTGTGTTGCAGGGCTAAGTGCTAGGCTCTGAGCGGGAGTTGTATGAACTTTCGCTCAGAGCGGTCAGAAAGCTTGGCCTTTCCTTGAAAGACCGCCATGGATGTTGCCAGACTAGCCACCGTTCCAAATGCCCGGGTTCGGCGCGGAACAGGTGGTTCAAAAAAGCAAAAATTTGGAGCATTACGCATGAAGGCACTCGGTAAAAAGCTCGCCGGCAAGACACTCCTTGCCATGTCCCTGATGGGCATCATGGCGGGCGCGGTTCAGGCAGATGACAAAGTCTTGCACGTGTACAACTGGTCCGATTACATCGCGCCGGACACCATCAAGAAGTTTGAAGACGAGTCGGGCATCAAGGTTGTCTACGACGTCTTCGACAGTAACGAAACCCTCGAAGCCAAGTTGCTGGCCGGCAAGTCCGGTTACGACATCGTGGTGCCTTCGAACAACTTCCTGGCCAAGCAGATCAAGGCCGGCGTCTACCAGAAGCTGGACAAGTCCAAGCTGCCGAACTGGAAGAACCTGAACACCGATCTGCTCAAGGCCGTTTCGGTCAGCGACCCGGGTAACGAGCACGCCTTCCCGTACATGTGGGGCTCGATCGGCATCGGCTTCAACGCCGAGAAGGTCAAGGCCGCGCTGGGTCCGGATGCACCGACCAATTCCTGGGACCTGATCTTCAAACCGGAAAACGCCGCCAAGCTGAAATCCTGTGGCATCAGCGTGCTGGATTCGCCAACCGAGATGATCCCGGTGGCCCTGCACTACCTGGGCTACCCGACCGACAGCCAGGACAAGAAACAACTGGCCGAGGCCGAGGCACTGTTCCTCAAAGTTCGTCCTTCGATCGGTTACTTCCACTCCTCCAAGTACATTTCCGACCTGGCCAACGGCAACATCTGCGTGGCGATCGGCTACTCGGGTGACATCTATCAGGCCAAGACTCGCGCCGCCGAAGCCGGTGACAAGGTCAAGGTCAGCTACAACATTCCCAAAGAAGGTGCAGGCAGCTTCTACGATATGGTCGCCATCCCTAAAGATGCCGAAAACGTCGAAGGCGCCTACAAGTTCATGACCTTCCTGCAGAAGCCGGAAATCATGGCGGAAATCACCAACGCCGTACGCTTCCCGAACGGTAACGCCGCTGCAACCCCACTGGTTGATAAAGACATCACCAGTGACCCGGGCGTTTACCCACCGGCAGACGTGCTGGCCAAGCTGTACGCGATTGCCGACCTGCCGGCCGCGACCCAGCGGATCCTGACTCGCAGCTGGACCAAGATCAAATCGGGTAAATAAGTATCTGTAGGAGCGAGCCTGTCGATTCGACAGGCTCGTTCGTACAAGGATCTTTTTAAAGTTTGCTGGATCGGTTTATCGAGGGTAAGTTGCGCGCCGGTTTTGTTCCCAGGCAGTCCAGACTGTCCGGTAACGCTGGGCAACTTGCGCCCAACTAATTTGAGAGAGGACCTCCACGTGGCCATTTTTTCTTTGTTGCGCAAAGCCATGCTGGTTGGCGCCGGGTTGACACTGGCTGCCAGTGTTCAAGCCGCCGGCACCGTGCATATTTATAACTGGTCGGATTACATCGGCGAGACCACCCTGGCGGACTTCCAGAAAGCCACCGGTATCAAGCCGGTGTACGACGTGTTCGATTCCAACGAGACCCTGGAAGGCAAGTTGCTGGCCGGGCGCACCGGCTATGACGTGGTGGTGCCGTCCAACCACTTCCTGGGCAAGCAGATCAAGGCCGGGGCGTTCCAGAAGCTCGACAAGTCGCTGTTGCCGAACTACAGCAACCTCGATCCGGTGCTGCTCAAGCGCCTGGAACAGAACGACCCGGGCAACCTGTATGCCGTACCGTACCTGTGGGGTACCAACGGCATCGGCTACAACGTCGACAAAATCAAAGAGGTGCTGGGCGTCGACAAAATCGACTCCTGGGCGGCGGTGTTCGAGCCGGAAAACATCAAGAAGCTGCAAAGCTGCGGTGTGGCCTTCCTCGATTCGGCTGACGAGATGATGCCGACGGTCCTCAACTACATGGGCCTGGATGCCAACAGCACCAACCCTGAGGACTACAAAAAGGCCGAAGCCAAGTTGCTCGCGGTGCGCCCTTATGTGACCTACTTCCACTCCTCCAAGTACATCGGCGACCTGGCCAACGGCGACATCTGCGTCGCCATCGGCTTCTCCGGCGACATGTTCCAGGCGAAAAACCGCGCGGCGGAAGCGAAGAAGGGCGTGAACATCGCTTACTCGATTCCGAAAGAGGGCGGCGCTCTGTGGTTCGACATGCTGGCGATTCCCAAGGATTCGGCCAACGTCAAACAGGCCCATGCCTTCATCAATTACCTGCTCAAGCCAGAGGTGATCGCCCAGGTCAGCGACTACGTGGGCTACGCCAACCCGAACCCGGCGTCGGACAAATTGATGGAGCAGTCGATCCGCGAAGACGAATCGGTGTATCCACCCCAGGCCGTGCTCGACAAGACCTACGTGTCGATCGAACTACCGCCGAACATTCAACGGCTGATGACCCGCAGCTGGACCAAGGTCAAGTCGGGTAAATAGTGACAAAGGCTCAAACTATCCAAGGTTGGCTCACCTTGAGCGACCTGCACTCTTTTGTTTTGGGAGTTTCGTAAATGGCAGTTGCCTCCGGCGCCTATAAGAAAGCCCTCGAGGGCGACCAGACACCGAAACAGGTGTTGGTCAAAATCGACCGGGTCACGAAGAAGTTCGACGAGACGATTGCCGTGGACGACGTGTCCCTGGAAATCAAGAAAGGCGAAATCTTCGCCTTGCTCGGCGGATCGGGTTCGGGCAAATCCACCTTGCTGCGCATGCTCGCCGGTTTCGAGCGACCGACCGAAGGGCGAATCTTCCTCGATGGTGTAGACATCACCGATATGCCGCCGTACGAGCGGCCGATCAACATGATGTTCCAGTCCTATGCATTGTTCCCGCACATGACCGTGGCGCAGAACATCGCCTTCGGCCTCAAGCAGGACAAGATCCCGGCCGCCGAGGTCGATGCGCGTGTGGCGGAGATGCTCAAGCTGGTACAGATGAGCCAGTACGCCAAGCGCAAGCCGCACCAGCTTTCCGGCGGCCAGCGTCAGCGTGTGGCCCTGGCCCGTTCCCTGGCCAAGCGTCCGAAGCTGCTGCTGCTCGACGAACCGATGGGTGCCCTCGACAAGAAACTGCGCTCGCAGATGCAGTTGGAACTGGTTGAGATCATCGAGCGCGTTGGCGTGACCTGCGTGATGGTGACCCACGACCAGGAAGAGGCCATGACCATGGCCGAGCGCATCGCGATCATGCACCTGGGCTGGATCGCGCAGATCGGCAGCCCGATCGACATCTACGAAACTCCGACCAGCCGCCTGGTCTGCGAATTCATCGGCAACGTCAACATCTTCGAAGGTGAAGTGGTGGACGACGCCGAGGGCCACGCCCTGATCACCTGCAAGGATCTGGACCGCAATATCTACGTCGGCCACGGCATCAGCACCTCGGTCCAGGACAAGTCGGTGACTTACGCGATTCGTCCGGAGAAGCTGCTGGTCACCGCCGACATGCCGACCTGCGAGTACAACTGGTCGAGCGGCAAGGTCCACGATATTGCCTACCTCGGCGGCCACTCGGTGTTCTACGTCGAATTGCCGAGCGGCAAGCTGGTGCAGTCGTTCGTCGCCAACGCCGAGCGTCGCGGCCAGCGGCCAACCTGGGGTGACCAGGTCTACGTCTGGTGGGAAGACGACAGCGGCGTGGTACTGCGCTCATGAACATGCGAAAGCTCAAACGCCGACTCAATCGAATAATTCCCGGTGGCCGGCAGTTGGTCATCGGGGTTCCGTTCCTCTGGCTGTTCCTGTTCTTCATGCTGCCGTTCTTCATCGTCCTGAAGATCAGCTTCGCCGAAGCAGACGTGGCGATTCCGCCGTATACCGAGATCTACAGCTTCGTTGAACAGAAGCTGCAGGTGCTGCTCAACCTCGGCAACTACGTGTTGCTCAGCGAGGATGAGCTGTACATCGCCGCCTACCTCGGCTCGTTGAAGATGGCGCTGATCAGCACCACCCTTTGCCTGTTGATCGGTTATCCGATGGCCTACGCCATCGCCAGTGCGCGCAAGGAAATGCAGACCGTGCTGGTGCTGCTGATCATGATGCCGACCTGGACCGCGATCCTGATCCGCGTCTATGCGTGGATGGGCATCCTCAGCAACAACGGCTTGCTCAACGGTTTCCTGATGAGCATGGGGTTTATCAGCGAGCCGCTGCAGATCCTCAACACCAACCTCGCGGTGTATATCGGCGTGGTCTATTCGTACCTGCCGTTCATGATCCTGCCGCTCTACGCCAACCTGGTGAAGCACGATACCAGCCTATTGGAAGCGGCTTCCGACCTGGGTTCCAGCACCTTCAACAGCTTCTGGAAAATCACTATTCCACTGTCGAAGAACGGCATCATCGCCGGCTGCATGCTGGTGTTCATTCCGGTAGTGGGTGAGTTCGTGATCCCGGAACTGCTCGGCGGTCCGGAAACCCTGATGATCGGTAAAGTGCTCTGGCAAGAGTTCTTCAACAACCGTGACTGGCCGGTGGCGTCCGCCCTGGCAGTGGTGATGCTGGCGATCCTGATTGTGCCGATCATCCTGTTCAACCGCAGTCAGGCCAAGGAAATGGAGGGTAAAGAATGAAGCGCTTCCGTTTCTCCAGCCTGATGCTGGTAGTGGGTCTGTTGTTTATCTACCTGCCGATGCTGATCCTGGTGATCTACTCGTTCAACGCCTCGAAACTGGTGACGGTGTGGGGCGGCTGGTCGATCAAGTGGTACGTCGGCCTGCTGGATAACACCCAACTGATGGGCTCGGTGGTGCGCTCGCTGGAAATCGCCTGCTACACCGCGATTGCCGCGGTGGCGCTGGGGACCCTGGCAGCGTTTGTGCTGACCCGGATCACCCACTTCAAGGGCCGCACGCTGTTCGGCGGCCTGGTGACGGCACCCTTGGTCATGCCGGAAGTGATCACCGGTCTGTCGCTGTTGCTGCTGTTCGTGGCCATGGCGCAAATGATCGGCTGGCCACAGGAGCGCGGCCTGGTCACGATCTGGATCGCCCACACTACGTTCTGCGCGGCCTATGTTGCGGTGGTGGTGTCGGCCCGTCTGCGTGAGTTGGACATGTCCATCGAAGAGGCGGCCATGGACCTCGGTGCGCGGCCGTGGAAGGTGTTCTTCCTGATCACCATCCCGATGATCGCGCCGTCGCTGGCGGCGGGCGGCATGATGTCGTTCGCTCTGTCCCTCGACGACCTGGTGCTCGCCAGCTTCGTCTCGGGCCCGGGCTCGACGACCTTGCCGATGGAAGTGTTCTCGGCGGTGCGCCTGGGCGTGAAGCCGGAGATCAACGCGGTGGCCAGCCTGATCCTGCTGGCGGTGTCGATCGTGACCTTCCTGGTCTGGTTCTTCAGCCGTCGTGCCGAAGAAAACCGCAAGCGCGCGATTCAGCAAGCCATCGAAGAAAGCGCCGCCGACTCCTGGAAACAACCGGAAGTCCGCCGGCCGCAGGCGGTTTGATAGGGGAGTGGGAAAGGGAGCGGGCAAGCCCGCTCCCACAATTATTCTCCATCAGTCCATCAGCCCTTCAACGCATCATGCGCCTCCAGCGCACGCAGCGAGAACACGTACGCCGCACCGGCATTCAGAGAAATCGCCGTGGCCAAGGTCGCAGCAATCTCCTCACGGGTCGCGCCGGCCTTGATCGCGGCATCGGTGTGCACGCCGATGCAACCGTCGCAGCGGGTGGTAATGGCGACTGCGATGGAAATCAGCTCGCGGGTCTTGGCATCCAGCACGTTGTTCTCTTCGGCGGCTTCACCCAATGCCATATAGGCCTTGACCATCTTCGGATTGGTTTTGCCCAGGCCACCGAAGGCCTTCTGGATAGTGGGCAGCAGTTCGGACCAATTGTTGAACATTGCGTTATCTCCTGAGCAGGTTGGGGTGTACTGTTGCGGCAGATACAGTGTTGTCCACCCGGGTCAGGCGCGTTTGCCCGATCCGCTCAGTTATTTATCCAATCGTCGCAAATGAACTCGATCGATAAATTGATTGCCCTCGCCAGCCTGCGCGGCAGCCTCGACCTGCGCTGTCAGTTCCAGGGCGACTGGGCGCTGGATCACCCGGCCGACCGGCGCGGGCTGGCGCCGTATCACATCGTCCTGACGGGCACCTGCCACGCTGAACTGTCCGGCGGGCAGCGGGTGCGCCTGAACGCCGGCGACGTGCTGCTGCTGCCTGGTGGCTCGACCCATCTGCTGCGCAGCGAGGGTGCGCGGATCGCCCCCAGTGTGCCGCGGGTGATCGCTGGTGGGCTGCTGCCGATGCACCGCATGGGCAGTGACGAGCCGGAGGTCGATATGCTCTGCGGCAGCTTCCACTACAACCCACAGTCCCTGCTGTTTTCGGCCCTCCCGGAATACCTGGTGATCTCCAGTCGCGAAAGCCAGGTCGATGCACAACTGGTGGCGCTGATTGCACTGCTGCGCGGCGAAGCGGATGGCAATCAGCCGGGTGCACGGTTCTTCGTCGATGCGCTGTCGTCGGCGATGTTCACCCTGATTCTGCGCGCGCACCTGGCCGGGCAATCGCCGGCGAGCGGCACCCTGGCCTTGCTCGCGGACAAGCGCCTGAGCCGTGCCTGGCAAGCGATGCTGGCCGATCCCGGGCACGACTGGACCATCGACAGCCTGGCCGCCGCTGCGACGATGTCGCGGGCCACCTTCATGCGTGCCTTTGTGCGGGTTGCCGGGGTCTCGCCCTGGGTGCTGCTGACCCAGGTGCGCATGGAGTTGGCGTACAGCCTCTTGGGGCAGTCCGGCCTGAGCCTGAACGACATCGCCGCCCAGGTTGGTTATCAATCCCAGGCAGCGTTCAGCAAGAAGTTCAAGGACACTTACGGCGAGGCCCCGGGGCGGGTGCGCCAGAGCCTGTAGGCGCCGAGTGTCAGCGGGCCGGCAACAGCTTCAAGGTGCTGCGGGTGTTGGCGGCCACTTCCTCTTCGCTGAAATGCGCCTGATGGTAGATCCCTTCGATGTAGGCCTCCGCCTGATCCTCATAGTGCGTGTTGAACGGCACGCCGCTTTGCCCGATCGGGTTGATGGTCAGGGCATGGGCCGGGTCGGCGAAGTCGATGATGCGGCGGGTCGAAGGGCCGTAGGTCACAGGCCAGGGTGCCGGGCCGATTTTTGCGGTGAGGTTGTTCGGCACTTCATGGCTACCCGGCGCCTCGAATGGCCCGATGTTGAAGATCCGGTCCAGCGGCTTTTGCATGCCCAGCGGATGGCCGTGAGTCAGGGTGTGGGCCTTGCCCCATTGCCACTGCGTGCTGTCTGTCCCGAGGGTGCCCTTGAGGTGGGCGAGGCTGGCGTTCCAGGCGGCCTTGACGACATCAGCACGGGTTTGCGCGGTGCCGCTGCTGCGGTTGTTCCACCAGGGTGAGTCGGCGTTGGCGGCCAGCCGGGGCAGGGCGGCATCGATGACCCGAGTCGAGAGCAGGGTGTCGAAGAAGCTGTCGCCTAGTTCGTCGTGCAGCGCGCCATACGCCAGGTCGTAGAGGAACTGGTTGAACAACGTGGCGCTGGTGGAATCCAGCGGGTAGTCACCTTTCCACGCCGCCAGTTGTTCCAGCAGTTTCAGCTCCGCGGAATCACTGACCACTTCACGCAATACCGGTAACAGCGGTGCGAGTGTGCGCGGACCATAGTGGGTAGTGGTGCCCAGTTGCAGTTTCTGCGTGCCTTCGACGTCCCACTTCACGCTGTTGTCGCTCAACTGCTGGTTCAGTTTCTGGCCACGATCCGCCAGGTTGTAGTAGCCGGGAATCTCCATGCCGGTGGGCGACAGCGGCTGGAAGTTGGCGGAAACGATGTAACCGCGTGCCGGGTTTTCTTCCTGGGGGTTGGCGCTGAACGGGTAGAAACCGTCCTTGTCCGCCTGGTTGCTGCTGCCGTCGAGAATGAACTCCGGCTTGACCCCGGCCGGACGCTTGGGCAATTGCGCGGCGGCCCACCAGCCGATGTCCCCTTTGGCATTGGCCCAGACGATGTTCAGGCCCGGTGCCTGGACCTTGGAGGAGGCGGTGCGGGCCTTGGCCAGGGTGTCGGCGCGGTTGAGCTGGTAGAAACCTTCGAGGATCGGGTTTTGCGTCTCGAGAAACGCCCACCACATGGCAATCGGTGTCTTGCCGGCGGTGGCGCCCAGTACGTCGTTGATGATCGGCCCGTGGGGCGACTGACGCAGGGTCAGGTTCACCGGCTCCTGACCCTTCACCGCGATCTGCTGCTCGGTGCTGACCAGGTCCACCCATTGCCCGCGATACCAGACTTGATTGGCATTGTCCGGATTGACCTTCTCGGCGATCAGGTCGAGGTCATCGTTCTGGAACATGGTCAGGCTCCAGCCGAAATCCATGTTGTGGCCGAGGAAGGCGAACGGCACCAGCGCCTGGTGGTGGCCGTACAGTTCAAAGCCGGGCGCCGACAGTTGCGCCTCGTACCAAACTGCCGGGGCCGAGAAACGAATGTGCGGGTCACCGGCCAGCAGCGGTTTTCCACTTTGGGTGCGACTGCCGGCAATCGCCCAGGCATTGCTGCCCTCGAACTGCGGCAGGCCGTGCTCGGCCAGCGCCTGCTCACTGAGGCGGGCCAAGGCGTTGAGGTCCTTCCAGTCGGCGGCGCTGAGGGCCGGCGCGGAGCCGGGTTTCTCGACAAGCACGCCCTTGGGCTGCCAGTCGAGGTCGAAGATGTTCAGGTAGTCGCTGCCCAGTTGATCACGGACATAGGTCAGCACCGGCTCGGTACGAAAGGCTGCGGCAAAGCTGTAGGCCATGTAGCCGGCGGCGCTGATGCTGTCCTGGGCGGTGAACGGCCGCTTGCGGATCCCCAACACGTCGAACTCCACCGGTGCGGCGTGGCTGTCTTGATACTGGTTGATCCCGTCCAGATAAGCCAGCAGGGCCTTCCACTCTGGGGATTGCTTGTCGAGCGCGGCCACGTAGGTTTCGGCACGCTCGCGGATGCGCAGGCTGCGGAACAGCTTGTCGGTGTCGACCAGTTTCGGCCCCAACACCTCCGCCAACTCACCGCGAGCCAGGCGGCGCATGATTTCCATCTGAAACAAGCGGTCTTGAGCCTGCACATAGCCAAGAGCCCGATACAGGTCGGTCTCGTTGGTGGCCCGAATGTGCGGCACCCCACGCTCGTCATAACGCACCGTCACTGCGCCTTCGAGGTGTTGCAACTGCACCTGGCCCTGGCGGGTGGGTTGTTTGCTATACACATACCAGCCGGCGCCTGCGGCGAGCAGGACGAGCAGCAAGGCCAGCAGGGTCATGACGCGCTTCATGGAGACTCCTTGTTCTTTTTGGAATGCCGCCTGTCGGGGCGGTCAAGATGTAGCACAGCCCTTGCCTGCCGGGGATGTCCGACCTTGAAAAGTCCGGAATGCCCTAGGGTGTTTCACTGGCCCACGGGCAATAACACCCCACCGCCAGGGTGTTGGTGGCATTGACCGGACGACCCTCGCTAAGCGCCTGCAAAATCGGCTCAATGAAGCTGTTGCTGGAATTGCAAGTCAGGCCTTCGCTGTAGGGGCCGAAGTAGGCGAGTTTGCCGCCGCGGTCCCAGATGGCGACGGCTGGGCTGGCGGGGATCTGGGTGGAGCCGGGGAGGACGTCGAGGGTTTTCAGGCCACTGAGGGTGCTGGGCAACTGGCCCTGGCTGCCGGGTTTTTGCACGGCGAAGAATTGCACGCCCTGGGGCCCGTAGTGTTCGAGCAGTTCGGCGAGGTGCTGCTGGTTGCCGACGTTGCACGGGCAGGACGGGTCCCAGAAGTGTACGACGCGGATCGAACCGGGACCGGCGAGGTGGTCGGGCAGGCGCAGCGGATCGCCGGAAAATACGGCGGTGTGCTCGCTGAAGGCGCGCAGGTAGCGGCCCTGGAACCAGTCGTAGGCCGCCCACAGCACGCCGGCGCAGATCAGTGCGATCAGGGTGGCAAACAATGTCGTGCGGGTGTGGGGGCGCATGTGAAAGCATCCTTGGCGGTCGCGTAGCTTGCCATGCTTGCCACGACAGAAGAATATCGCAGGCCCATAAAGTCTGTTTCGCGCGCTGCGCCTGCTCTGGAATCTCCTCATGGCTGTGACCTTCAATGCCGATCATTTGCGCGCCAGCTTGCAGCCGTTGGCTTGTGCGCAGCCGCTCTCGGACGAGGCGCAGGCCTATCAACGCTTCTATGGCCTGGATTTCGCGCAACGCACGCTGCGTCGTGGCCTCGGACGTTTCGAGGTCGATGGCTACGAGGTCGTCAGCCAGCTTTGGTGGCCTGAACGGGCGAAAGCCACGCTGTTCCTGTTTCACGGTTTCTACGATCACACCGGGCTCTATCGGCACGTCATCGAATGGGCGCTGGAGCAGGGTTTCGCAGTGATTGCCTGTGATTTGCCGGGGCACGGCCTGTCCAGTGGCGAGCGTGCGAGCATTCGCGATTTCGCCGAATACCAGGACACCCTGCAAGGCCTGTTCGCCGAGGCGCGCTCAATCGACCTGCCACAGCCCTGGCACCTGTGCGGGCAGAGTACCGGCGGGGCGATCGTCATCGACCACGTGCTCAACCAGGGCGTCGACAGCCCGGCACAAGGCCAGGTACTGCTGTTATCGCCGCTGGTGCGGCCACGTGCCTGGGGGTGGTCGCACCTGAGTTATTACCTGCTGCGGCCTTTCGTCAAAGGCATTGCCCGGCGCTTCAGTGAGAACTCCAACGACCCGGCGTTCCTGCCGTTCCTGCAGGCCGATCCGCTGCAACCATTGCGCCTGCCGACCGCCTGGGTGGGGGCGCTGGCGCGCTGGATCAAGCGCATCGAAGCAGCGCCGGCGAGCCCGCGGCGTCCGTTGATCATTCAGGGGATGGCCGACATGACTGTGGATTGGCAACACAATCTGCAGGTGCTGGCGGCCAAGTTCGATCGGCCGCAGGTGCTGAAGTTGCCGGAGGCGCGGCATCATTTGGCGAATGAAACGGCGGCATTGCGGGAGGAGTATTTTGGGTTTTTGAGTCGGCGGATCAAGGGCCGGAATTTGTAGTGTCTGTTAAACCGCTATCGCGAGCAGGCTCGCGATAGCGGTTTAACAGACCGCGTAAATTACGGAGCCAGACTCGAAGCACTTTGCCCCACCGCCAACCCCGCCCGAATCGCCGCCAGCGCCGCTTGGTAATAAGCCTTGCCTTCGGTGGATTCAGCGAAGTTGGCAAACTCCTCAAGCTCGGCATCCGACAGGTCGCGATAGACGTACAGCAGGGTGTTGTTGAGGTCGCTGCCGATCTGTTCCATCAGGCGCTGGCGCTGGCCGTTGAGCATGCTCTGGGCCTGGCCGCCGCCGAGCAGGCCGGGAATCATCTGGCTCAGGCTGTCCGCCGCCACACCGGCAATCGCCAGGCTGACTTCGGCGCCGGCTTCGCGGGCTGGCAGCGCCTGGGCCAGGTGGCCGACGATCAACTGGCGGGTGTCGCTGGCTTCGATCTTAGGCAAGCCCTTGGCGTTCTTCGCCAACTGATCGCGGCGCGTCGCCAGCAACTCAGCGGCAATGATCTTGCGCCCCAGCGCCGACTGGAAAAACGCCAGCGCCGGCTTCGGGTCGGCGAGATTCTTGCGCAATTGTGCCTGCGCGCGCTGATCCACAGCCTGTGGCGCAAAGCGCTGGTTGCTGTTGTTGACCAGCGCCTGGAACACCGCCGGCGGCAGACTGTTTTGGTAGCGTTGTTGGGCGGCAGTGAGGGCATCGCTGAAATGCGCGCGCTGGTCCGGCCAGCCAGCGACCTTGTACAACTGGTCGTAGCCGTCTGCCCAGGAGGGGAAAGTACAGAGCATCAACAGTGAAAAAAGCAAACGGCGCATAAGGACTCCTGTCGGCAGTCGACTATTCTCCGGGGCCAGACACAGGTTGTCGAGAATTCGTATCAGGTTCACCTGCATATCCGACGATCCTCCGCTATCCGGCACTGTCGGATTTGCTGGCGCAGGAATACTATGCGCGCCATGCCCATACCCTCTGATCACCCGCTATTGCTGCGTATCGTTGACGACCTCGCCACTCACGGCTGGTCGCAGCAGAACCTGTTCCTGCCTCTGGCTTTGACCGGGGAGCTGGCGGCCGAGTGCCGTAAACGTGCGGCCGAGGGCGAACTGGCGCCGGCGGCGGTGGGCCGTGGCCCCGCTTCGGAGGTTCGCGAGGGTATTCGCGGCGATCATATTCAATGGCTGGAGCCCGGCCAGGCCGATGCCTGCGATAGCTATCTGAGCTTGATGGACAGCCTGCGCGAGGCGCTCAACCGTGGCCTGTTCCTCGGTCTCGAGGACTTCGAAAGCCACTTCGCCCTGTACCCGCCCGGCGCCTTCTACCGCCGCCACGTTGACCGCTTTCGCGACGACGATCGGCGCATGGTCTCGGCGGTGATCTATCTCAACGATGCCTGGATGCCGGAGCATGGCGGTCAACTGCGTATGTACCTGGAGGACGACGCGGCACACGATGTGGACCCTGTGGGCGGCTGCCTGGTGGTGTTTCTTTCGGGCCAGGTGCCCCATGAGGTATTGCCGGCAACCCGCGAACGCTTGTCGTTGACCGGCTGGTTTCGCCGTCGCGGCAACGATCCATTTTGAGCATGCAGAAAATTCTCGTCAGCCGCTGCCTGTTGGGCCATCGCGTGCGCTACGACGGCGGCGCCAGCGGACCATTCGATCAGCTGCAGCAGTGGATCGCCGAAGGTCGGGTGGTGCCGTTGTGCCCTGAAGTGGCGGGCGGCTTGCCTACCCCTCGGGCGGCGGCTGAGATTCCGGGCGGACAGGGTGTCGAGGTGCTCGACGGCAGTGCCCGGGTCATCACCACCGAGGGTGAAGATGTCAGTGCCGAGTTCCTGTCCGGTGCGCGGCAGGCTCTGGCGCTGGTGCAGCAACATGGCATCCACATCGCCGTGCTCAAGGCCAACAGCCCTTCATGCGGCAACCTGCTGACCTATGACGGCACGTTCAGCGGGGTCAAGGTCAGCGGTGAGGGCGTCACCGCCGCCTTGTTGAGCCGTCACGGGGTCCGGGTGTTCAACGAATCGCAACTGGCCGAAGCGGCCAGCGCCCTGGCAGCGCTGGACTGAGGGCCGGCCTGGTCAAGGCTTCGGTGGCTGGGTTGCATCCATGCCGAACCACTTCTCGGACAAGGCCATCAGGCGTCCGTCTTTCTTGATTCGCTCCAAAGCCCCGGCGAGGGTCGCCTGGAATGCCGGGTTGCCTTTCTGGAACGGGATCACCAGGCTCAGCGTCGGGCCGATTTTTGCCCCTTCCTTCACCGGCAATCGGCTGTCGCGGATTGCGTAGGGAATCAGCAGGCGATCGCTGATGGCCGCGTCCAATTGTTTGTCCGCCACTTCCTTGAGCGGCTGTTGCGCATCCGGGTAACTGCGCAGGTCGACGCCTTCGACACTGCGCGCTTGATCGACAAACTGACTGCCCTGGGCCACGCCCAGCACCTTGCCATTGAGCGCCGGTAACGAGCCCAGCGGACGTTGTTCTTCCTGGCGCACGATCAATTGTGCGCTTGAATAGCTGTAAGGTTCGCTGATATCGAAACGATCCTTGAGTTCCGGGGTCAGTGCTATGTGGTTGATGGCGATATCGTAGCGGCCGCTCTCGACACCGGGCAGCAGGTCGGTGGAGTCGGTCACCACGAAGTCGGCGCGTACATCCAGCTCGCTGGCCAGCAGTTGGCCTAGCTCGACTTCGAAGCCGGTAAGTTTGCCGTCGTCCTTATAGTTGAAGGGCGGAGTATTGGCTTCCAGGGCGATGCGCAGTTCACCGCGATCGTTGACGTCGTCGATCAGTTCAGCGTGAGCAAGGGGGCTCAGAAGGGGCAGCAACAGCATCAGGCCAGGCAAAAAGCGCATGGTCTCTCCTTGATTCGTTATGTGCGACGCGCTGCTTCGGCGCGCTTTGCTATGGTGTTGAGGTCCTTCGACAACAAATTGCTACGAAGTTGTCACATTCATAAAGATTAAGCATAAAACTGGAGAAAAGAATGAAAACCTTTATGTCACGTGCTGTTTTTGCAGGGATGCTGCTCGGTGCTTCGATGCTGGCCAGCGCCGCGACGCCTGCTCCGGAGGGCGCTAAGGTCTCCATTGTTTCGCCGGCAGATGGCGGCACCGTGCCGCAGACCTTCCAGATTAAGTTCGCTGTCGAAGATGTCTCCCTGGCCCCGGCAGGTGATGCCACCCCCAATTCCGGTCACCACCACGTGCTGATTGATACCGCCCCGATTGCCGCTGGCAAAGTGATCCCGGCTGATGCCAACCACGTGCATTTCGGCAAGGCGCAAACCCAGGGCGAACTGACCCTGACCCCTGGCGAGCACACCCTGCAACTGGAGCTGGGCGACAAGAATCACATGGCGTTCGACCCGCCTATCCTTTCGGAAAAGATCACCATCACGGTCAAGTAAAACGTCCAGGCGAAAAAAAGGGAGCTCCGCGGAGCTCCCTTTTTATTGACGCTTGAGCGTTAGAACAGCACGCGGCAACGAATAGTGCCGTTGATGTGCTGCAGCTTCTCTTGCGCCAGGTCCGAGTACTCGGCGTCGACGTCGATCACGACGTAGCCGACTTTCTCGTTGGTCTGCAGGAACTGACCGGAAATGTTGATGCCGTTTTCGGCGAAGACCTTGTTGATCTCGCTCATCACACCCGGGATGTTCTCGTGGATGTGCAGCAGACGGTGCTTGCCAGGGTGAGCCGGCAAAGCCACTTCCGGGAAGTTCACGGACGATACCGAAGTACCGTTGTCGCTGTACTTCACCAGCTTCTCAGCGACTTCCAGGCCGATGTTGGCTTGCGCTTCAGCGGTGGAACCACCGATGTGCGGGGTCAGGATCACGTTGTCCAGGCCACGCAGCGGGCTCTCGAACTCTTCGTCGTTGGAGCGTGGCTCGACCGGGAACACGTCGATGGCAGCGCCGATCAGGTGCTTGTCCTTGATCGCAGCGGCCAGGTGGTCCAACTCGACCACGGTGCCGCGCGCGGCGTTGATCAGGATCCCGCCTTTCTTGATTGCGCGGATTTCCTTCTCGCCGATCATCCACTGGGTCGCAGCGGTTTCCGGTACGTGCAGGGTGACGATGTCGGACATGCCCAACAGCTCGTGCAGGTTGCCGACCTGGGTGGCGTTACCCAGTGGCAGCTTGGTCACGGTGTCGTAGAAGTACACCTGCATGCCCAGGCCTTCAGCCAGGACCGACAGTTGAGTACCGATCGAGCCATAACCGACGATACCCAGCTTCTTGCCACGGATTTCGAAGGAGTTGGCCGCGCTCTTGATCCAGCCGCCACGGTGGCAGGAAGCGTTCTTCTCGGGGATGCCACGCAGCAGCAGAATCGCTTCGGCCAGCACCAACTCGGCAACGGAGCGGGTGTTGGAGTACGGCGCGTTGAACACGGCAATACCGCGCTCGCGGGCGGCGTTGAGGTCCACCTGGTTGGTGCCGATGCAGAAACAGCCGACAGCCACCAGCTTCTTCGCGTGATCGAAGATCTCTTCGGTCAGTTGAGTACGGGAGCGAATGCCGATGAAGTGCGCATCAGCGATCTTTTCCTTGAGCTGGGCTTCCGGCAGAGAACCTGTGAGGTACTCGATGCTGGTGTAGCCCGCCGCCTTGAGGACGTCGACAGCCGATTGGTGGACGCCTTCGAGAAGAAGGAACTTGATCTTGCTCTTATCGAGAGAAGTCTTGCTCATCTGCGTAAACCTGTATCCCGGAGAAAAATGGCAGGAGATAGCCAGCAGATGCTGACCCGGACGGCAGGAAAGCCGTCGCCGCAGAACAGCCTTTGGGCACTATGCTGCGGGGTCGGTATGCTAGCATATGCGCCCCGCTAAACACTCATTCCTGCGACGTGAAGCGTTCTCAGGATGACCATGAATTGTTCGAGAGTTCTGTCGATGACCAATCCTGCCCTGATTGATGAGCTGAAGACCCTGGTTGAGCCTGGCAAGGTGCTGACCGACGCCGACTCCCTGAATGCTTACGGTAAGGATTGGACCAAGCATTTCGCCCCGGCCCCGACTGCCATCGTGTTCCCCAAGACCACCGAGCAGGTCCAGGCCATCGTCCTGTGGGCCAACAAACACAAAGTGGCGCTGGTGCCGTCCGGTGGTCGTACCGGGCTGTCCGCCGCTGCGGTGGCGGCCAATGGCGAAGTGGTGGTGTCGTTCGACTACATGAACCAGGTCCTCGAGGTGAACCTGACCGACCGCACGGCCATATGCCAGCCAGGTGTGGTCACCAAGCAATTGCAGAACGTTGCGGAAGAAAAGGGCCTGTACTACCCGGTGGACTTCGCTTCGTCGGGTTCCAGCCAGATTGGCGGCAATATCGGCACCAATGCCGGCGGGATCAAGGTGATTCGCTACGGCATGACCCGCAACTGGGTGGCCGGCATGAAAGTCGTCACCGGCAAGGGTGATGTGCTGGAACTGAACCGCGACCTGATCAAGAACGCCACCGGCTATGACATGCGCCAGCTGTTCATCGGCGCCGAAGGCACCCTGGGCTTCGTGGTCGAGGCGACCATGCGCCTGGATCGCGCGCCGAAAAATCTCACCGCGATGGTGCTCGGCACCGCTGATTTCGACTCGATCATGCCGGTGCTGCACGCCTTCCAGAGCAAGCTGGACCTGACTGCCTTCGAGTTTTTCTCCGACAAGGCCCTGGCCAAAGTCCTCGATCGCGGCGACGTACCGGCGCCGTTCGAATCCGACTGCCCGTTCTACGCGCTGCTGGAATTCGAAGCGACCACCGAAGAAGTGGCCAACCACGCCCTGGAAACCTTCGAGCACTGCGTGGAGCAGGGTTGGGTGCTGGACGGCGTGATGAGCCAGAGCGAAACCCAGCTGCACAACCTGTGGAAACTGCGCGAGTACATCTCCGAGACCATTTCCCACTGGACCCCGTACAAGAACGACATTTCGGTGACCGTGTCGAAAGTCCCGGCGTTCCTCAAGGAAATCGACGCGATCGTCGGCGAACACTACCCGGATTTCGAAATCGTCTGGTTCGGCCACATTGGCGACGGCAACCTGCACCTGAACATCCTCAAGCCGGAAAACCTCAGCAAGGACGAGTTCTTTGCCAAGTGCGCGACCGTGAACAAGTGGGTGTTCGAAACCGTCGAGAAGTACAACGGTTCGATTTCTGCCGAGCACGGCGTCGGTATGACTAAGCGCGATTACCTGACCTACAGCCGTTCGCCGGTTGAAATTGAATATATGAAAGCAGTAAAAGCGGTATTCGACCCGAACGGCATCATGAACCCGGGCAAGATCTTCGCCGTTTGAACAAACCTTGAGGCAGGAGGCGGTAATGAGCTATCAGCACCAGTATGTCGACGGTACCCGCATTCATTTCCCGCTCGGGAAAGTGGTGTGCATCGGGCGTAACTACGCCGAACACGCCAAGGAACTGGATAACCCGGTGCCGACCGAGCCGCTGCTGTTCATCAAACCGGGCAGTTGCGTGGTGCCGCTGGAAGGCGGTTTCGCAATTCCCACTGAGCGTGGCTCGGTGCATTACGAGGCGGAAATCGCTGTGTTGATCGGCAAGCCCTTGTCGACCAAACCGAGCGTCGAGGAAGTGCTGGACGCGATCTCCGGCTTCGCCCCGGCCCTGGACCTGACCCTGCGGGACAAGCAGGCCGAGCTGAAATCCAAGGGCCTGCCGTGGGAAATCGCCAAGTCATTTGACGGTGCGGCGGTAATCGCACCGTTCGTGGTCGGCAGCACCTTTGCCGACCTGACCGACATCGGCATTCGCCTGACCATCAACGGTGAAGTGCGCCAGGACGGCAACAGCAGCGCCATGCTCAACCCGATCGTGCCGATGATCCAGCACATGGCCGGTTGCTTCTCGCTGCAGGCCGGCGACGTGATCCTCACCGGCACCCCGGTGGGTGTCGGTCCGCTGAACGTGGGTGATGAGTTGGTGCTGGAACTGCCGGGTGCCAGTCGTTTTACCAGTAGCGTTCGCTAAATCCAGCCTGAACGGAACCCTTGTAGGACCTGGCTTGCCAGCGAAGATAGCCAGGACACCGCGTTTCATCGGGGGTGGACTGGGCATCGTTGACGTTTTTCGCTGGCAAGCCAGCTACAGGGTGTTTTCCTGCAAGGTTGTAGGCAATGGCCTACGGCTATTAAGCTTGAATTCATCCAGGCGTGATATTTCATCCGCCCGTTTCGCTTTTGAGCCCGCCTGAATGCGCCGACTTGCCCGTCCCAAACCGCTTGCCTTGATTCTGTTGGTCGCCGTCGTGCTGGCGCTGGGCGTGGCGGGCCAGTATTACCGTCTCTACGAGCGCGCCTGGTTCAATCTGCAAAGCTGGCTGCACCCGCTCTCCGAGCAGTCGATGGCGCTCAATGATTACCGAGTGGTGATCGAAGCCAAGGTGATTGACGGCCTGGACGACGACGTCTCGGCGTTGACCTTCGATCCAGTGCGCAACAGCCTGTTCACCGTGACCAACCAGAATTCCGAGCTGATCGAAATGTCCCTCGATGGGCGCATCCTGCGGCGGATTGCGCTGATCGGCTTTGGTGATCCAGAGGCTGTGGAGTTCATCAGTGCTGACACTTATGTGATCAGCGATGAGCGTCAGCAGCGTTTGATCAAGATTCACCTGGAGGAGGGCACGACCTTCCTCGATGCCGCCGATGCCGAGCAGATGACCCTGGGCATGCACATGACCCGCAACAAGGGCTTCGAGGGCCTGGCCTACGACTCCAAGGGCAAGCGTCTGTTCGTCGCCAAGGAGCGCGACCCGATGCTGATCTACGAAGTGCAGGGCTTCCCGCATTACAACCCGGAAAAATCCTACGCCGTGCACGTGATCAACAACCCCAAGCGGGATGCCGGGTTGTTTGTGCGCGACCTGTCGAGTCTGCAATACGATGAGCGCAGCGGCCACTTGCTGGCACTGTCGGATGAGTCGTTTCTGGTGCTGGAGCTGGATATCGACGGTCGGCCGCTAAGCACAATGTCATTGCGTAAAGGTCAACATGGCCTGCAGAAGACCGTGCCGCAAGCAGAGGGGATCGCCATGGATGACGAGGGGACGCTGTACCTGGTGAGCGAGCCGAACCTGTTTTATGTGTTCAAGAAGCCATCTCAGCCCTAACCGACACCACAAAAACCATTGCAGGAGCCAGCTGGCTGGCGAGGGCGGTCTTTGCGTCAATACATAGGCTGACTGACACACCGCCTTCGCCGGCAAGCCCGCTCCTGCGGGTGTTCATGGGTCGGCAGAAATGTGAATTACTTGGCCGTCAGGCTCTTCACACCCTCACTGGTCCCCAGCAACAGCAGGTCCGCCGGGCGGGCGGCAAACAGGCCGTTGGTGACCACGCCGACGATGGCGTTGATCTGCTTCTCCAGCTCCACCGGGTTGGTGATCTGCATGTTGAACACATCAAGGATGATGTTGCCGTTGTCGGTCAACACGCCTTCACGGTACACCGGGTCGCCGCCCAGCTTGACCAGTTCACGGGCCACGTGGCTGCGGGCCATCGGGATGACTTCGACCGGCAGCGGGAAAGTACCCAGGACTGGTACCAGTTTGCTGGCGTCGGCGATGCAGATGAAGGTCTTGGCCACGGCGGCGACGATCTTCTCGCGGGTCAGGGCTGCGCCGCCGCCCTTGATCAGGTTCAGGTGCTCGTCGCTTTCATCGGCACCGTCGACGTAGAACTCCAGGTCGCTGACGGTATTGAGTTCATACACCGGAATGCCGTGACCCTTTAGGCGTGCGGCAGTGGCTTCGGAGCTGGCGACCGCGCCGTCGAACGCGCCCTTGTGCTGGGCCAGGGCGTCGATGAAGCAGTTGGCGGTGGAGCCGGTGCCGACCCCGACGATGCTCTTGTCGTCGAGTTTGGGAAGGATGAAATCGACGGCGGCCTGTGCCACTGCCTGTTTGAGTTGATCCTGGGTCATGCGGGCTCCGAAGTGCCGAAGTAGGGTTGAAAGGCCGGCATTATAGGCCTCGCTGCGGGCAAGGTCATTGCCCGATTGGCGGGTGCGACAGTGTGTCTGGGCGCGCAATGCTTCATCCCGGGGCTTAAAGCCACCGGTTTGGTGTGGTCGCCCGGGCAAAAGCCGGGTTAGACTCCTTGGTCCTGCCCAACCCGCTCAGTGATGCCTTCCGATGCTTGAACAGTACGTCAAAAAGATCCTCACCTCGCGCGTTTATGACGTTGCCGTAGAAACCCCTTTGCAGACTGCTCGCCAGCTCTCCGAGCGGCTGGGCAACACGATTTGGCTCAAGCGCGAAGACTTGCAGCCGGTGTACTCGTTCAAGATTCGCGGGGCTTACAACAAACTCACCCAGCTGAGCGACGAAGAACGCTCCCGTGGCGTGGTCACGGCCTCGGCGGGCAACCATGCCCAGGGCTTGGCGCTGGCCGCCAAGGTGCTGGGGGTCAAGGCCACCATCGTGATGCCCAAGACCACTCCGGAAATCAAGGTCGAAGGCGTACGCTCCCGTGGCGGCAAAGTGGTGCTGCACGGCGACTCTTTCCCGGAGGCCCTGGCGTATTCGCTGAAGCTGGTCGACGAAAAGGGCTACGTCTACATTCACCCTTACGATGATCCGCACACCATTGCCGGGCAGGGCACGGTGGCGATGGAGATTCTTCGTCAGCACCCGGGGCCGCTGGACGCGATCTTCGTGCCGGTCGGCGGTGGTGGCCTGATCGCCGGTATCGCGGCCTACGTGAAGTACCTGCGCCCGGAGATCAAAATCATCGGCGTCGAGCCGGACGACTCCAACTGCCTGCAAGCGGCCATGGCTGCTGGTGAGCGCGTGGTGCTGCCGACCGTGGGCATCTTCGCCGATGGCGTGGCAGTGGGGCAGATCGGCCAGCACACCTTCGATATCTGCAAGGATTATGTCGACGAAGTGATCACCGTCAGCACTGACGAAATCTGTGCGGCGATCAAGGACATCTACGACGACACCCGGTCGATCACCGAGCCGGCCGGCGCCCTGGGCGTGGCCGGGATCAAGAAGTACGTGGAGCAGCGCGGCGTCACCGGGCAGACCCTGGTGGCCATCGACTCTGGTGCCAACGTCAACTTCGACCGCCTGCGCCATGTCGCCGAGCGCGCGGAATTGGGTGAGGGCCGTGAAGCGATCATCGCCGTGACCATCCCCGAGAAACCAGGCAGCTTCAAGGCGTTTTGCGAGGCCATCGGCAAGCGGCAGATCACTGAATTCAACTATCGCTACAGCACTGGTAGCGAAGCGCATATTTTCGTTGGCGTGCAGACCCATCCGGAAAACGACCCGCGCAGTGGGCTGATCGCCAGTCTGACTGAGCAGGGATTCCCGGTGCTCGACCTGACTGACAACGAATTGGCCAAGCTGCACATTCGCCACATGGTCGGCGGACGTGCGGCCCAGGTGGTCGATGAAGTGGTGCTGCGCTTCGAATTCCCTGAGCGTCCGGGTGCCTTGTTCAACTTCCTGCACAAGCTCGGCGGGCGCTGGAATATCTCGATGTTCCACTACCGCAACCACGGTGCCGCTGATGGCCGTGTGGTCGCGGGCCTGCAAGTGCCCCATGACGAGCGTCACCTGGTGCCGGCAGCTCTGGAGCAGATCGGTTATCCGTACTGGGACGAAAGCGACAACCCGGCCTATCAGCTGTTTCTTGGCTGAACGGCTACGCTGATGGGCAGGAAATAAGGAAATCAGACAATGGAAACGTTAACCGCCCTGAAAATGGCGCACATGGTCGCCACTGTGGTCTTGCTGGCCGGCGCGTTGGGGCTGGGCATCTGGGTTTTTCTGGCGCGGCGCAAAGGTGACACGACGGCGGGCGGCCGTACCTTGCAACGGCCACGGGTGTTTGTCTGGTTGCTGATGGGCCTGGCTTTGTTGAGCATGCCGTTCACCGGCTGGTGGATGGTGCACCTGGTTGGCTGGCCGCTGGGACAAACCTGGCTGCTGGCCTCCAGCGTGTTGTACACCGTGGCGGCGTTGGCCTGGTTCTGGCTGCTGGTGCGCCTGAACAAGCTGCGCAAGGCGCCGGGCAGTGTGGGCAAGTTCAGCTTTGCCTTGGCGCTGGTCAGCTTTGTCTGCTTTATCGCAATTGCCGGGTTAATGGGGGCCAAGCCGGTTTAAGGTTTTAGACCGCGTCGACCCCATTCGCGAGCAGCGGAACGCCGCCCGGGCGGCGTTCCGCTGCTCGCGAAGACATTATCAGCCACGCAGACTGATCACCGGCCACCCACGCCGCTCAGCCTCAGCCCGCAGATTCGGATCAGGATCCACCGCCACCGGATTCGCCACCTGCTCCAGCAGCGGCAGATCGTTCATCGAATCGCTGTAAAAGAAGCTGCCTTCGAGCGACAAGCCGGTTTCTTCCAGCCAACGATTCAGACGCGTCACCTTACCTTCACGGAAGCACGGCACGTCGGTGCTGCGTCCGGTGTAGCGACCTTCATGCATTTCGCATTCGGTGGCGATCAAGGTGTCCACGCCCAATAGCTCGGCAATCGGCCCGGTGACGAAGCGGTTGGTGGCGGTGATGATCACCAGCTTGTCGCCAGCGTCGCGATGCTTGGCCAGCAATTCCACGGCCTTGGGCAGCATCAGCGGCTCAATGCAGTCGCGCATGAAGTCGCGGTGCCATTCATCGAGTTGGGCCATCTCGGTACGGCCGAGGATTTCCAGGCAGAAGTTCAGGTACTCGGCGTTGTCCAGCTTGCCGGCCAGGTAGTCCTGGTAGAACTCATCGTTGCGCGCTTTGTAGGCGATGGGGTCGAGGATCTCTCGTTCGCACAGGTAGTCGCCCCATGCGTGATCGCTGTCGCCGCCCAAAAGCGTATTGTCGAGGTCGAATAAAGCCAGGCGCATTGCAGTTACCCGCTGATTAGTCTGTAAAAAGGCGATAAGAATACGGTCTTTTCACAAGAGTGCACATAAGGTAGGAAGCTTCGTTGCCGCCCTGACAATCTTTGTGGAACAATGCGGCGACATGCGTTTGCGAGGTTGTTGCCGTGATCGACCCCGATGGTTTCCGCCCCAATGTGGGGATCATTCTGACGAATGATGCCGGCCAGGTGCTATGGGCTCGCCGTATCAATCAAGATGCCTGGCAGTTTCCTCAAGGTGGTATCAACCCTCAGGAAACGCCGGAAGACGCTCTGTACCGCGAGTTAAACGAAGAAGTCGGCCTGGAGCGCGAAGATGTTGAAATTCTCGCCTGCACGCGTGGCTGGTTGCGCTATCGTTTGCCGCAACGTCTGGTCCGTACCCACAGCCAACCGCTGTGCATCGGCCAGAAACAGAAATGGTTTCTTCTGCGCCTGATCTCCAATGAGCAGCGGGTGCGGATGGATTTGACCGGTAAACCGGAATTCGATGGCTGGCGCTGGGTCAGCTATTGGTATCCGTTGGGCCAGGTGGTGACATTCAAGCGCGAGGTGTATCGACGCGCTCTCAAAGAGCTTGCCCCGCGCCTTTTAGCGCGCGACTGACGACGGAGTTCGACCCCGAGCCATGCTCAATACGCTGCGCAAGATCGTCCAGGAAGTTAACTCCGCCAAGGATCTCAAGGCGGCGTTGGGCATTATTGTATTGCGCGTCAAAGAGGCCATGGGCAGCCAGGTCTGCTCGGTCTATCTGCTCGACCCCGAGACCAACCGCTTCGTGCTGATGGCCACCGAGGGCTTGAACAAGCGCTCGATCGGCAAGGTCAGCATGGCACCCAACGAAGGTCTGGTTGGCCTGGTCGGTACGCGCGAAGAACCGCTGAACCTGGAAAACGCCGCCGATCACCCGCGCTACCGCTACTTCGCCGAAACCGGTGAAGAGCGCTTCGCCTCCTTCCTCGGCGCGCCGATCATTCACCACCGCCGCGTCGTCGGCGTGTTGGTTATCCAGCAAAAAGAACGCCGTCAGTTCGATGAAGGTGAAGAAGCCTTTCTCGTGACCATGAGCGCCCAGCTCGCCGGTGTTATCGCCCATGCCGAAGCCACCGGCTCGATCCGTGGGCTGGGGCGTCAGGGCAAAGGTATCCAGGAAGCCAAGTTTGTCGGCGTGCCGGGTTCGCCGGGCGCCGCAGTCGGTACTGCAGTGGTCATGCTGCCGCCGGCAGACCTGGATGTGGTGCCCGACAAGAGCATCACCGATATCGACGCCGAACTGGCCCTGTTCAAGACCGCCATTGAAGGCGTGCGCGCCGACATGCGCGCGTTGTCGGCCAAGCTCGCCACCCAGCTGCGCCCGGAAGAGCGGGCCTTGTTCGACGTCTACCTGATGATGCTCGACGATGCCTCGCTGGGCAGCGAAATTACCGCCGTGATCAAGACCGGCCAGTGGGCCCAGGGCGCCTTGCGTCAAGTGGTCACCGATCACGTCAACCGCTTCGAACTGATGGACGACGCCTACCTGCGCGAGCGTGCATCGGACGTCAAGGACCTTGGCCGGCGCCTGCTCGCCTATTTGCAGGAAGAGCGCCAGCAAAACCTGGTCTACCCGGAAAAAACCATTTTGGTCAGTGAAGAGCTGACCCCGGCGATGCTCGGCGAGGTGCCCGAAGGTACGCTGGTCGGCCTGGTCTCGGTATTGGGTTCGGGTAACTCCCACGTGGCGATCCTTGCGCGGGCCATGGGCATCCCGACGGTCATGGGGCTGGTGGATTTGCCGTACGCCAAGGTCGATGGCATCGACTTGATCGTCGATGGCACCAAGGGTGAGGTCTACACCAACCCCAGCGACGTGCTGCGCAAGCAGTTCGCCGAAGTGGTGGAAGAAGAGAAACAACTGGCCCTGGGCCTCGACGCACTGCGCGACTTGCCGTGTGTGACTGTCGACGGTCACCGCATGCCGCTGTGGGTCAACACCGGTCTGCTGGCCGATGTCGCACGGGCGCAAAAGCGCGGCGCCGAAGGGGTGGGCCTGTACCGCACCGAAGTGCCGTTCATGATCAACCAGCGCTTCCCCAGTGAAAAGGAGCAGTTGGCGATCTATCGCGAACAGCTCGCGGCCTTCCACCCGCAACCGGTGACCATGCGCAGCCTGGACATCGGCGGCGACAAGGCCCTGTCATATTTCCCGATCAAGGAAGACAACCCGTTCCTCGGCTGGCGCGGGATCCGCGTCACCCTCGACCACCCGGAAATCTTCCTGGTACAGACCCGCGCCATGCTCAAGGCCAGCGAAGGCCTGAACAACCTGCGCATCCTGCTGCCGATGATTTCCGGCATTCATGAGCTGGAAGAGGCCCTGCACCTGATCCACCGGGCCTGGGGCGAAGTGCGCGACGAAGGCACCGATGTGCCGATGCCTCCGGTCGGGGTGATGATCGAGATTCCGGCAGCGGTTTACCAGACCAAAGAGCTGGCGCGCCAGGTGGACTTCCTGTCGGTGGGCTCCAACGACCTGACTCAGTATCTGTTGGCCGTGGACCGGAACAACCCTCGGGTGGCCGACCTTTACGACTACCTGCATCCAGCCGTGCTGCAAGCCTTGCAAACGGTGGTGCGCGACGCTCACGCCGAAGGCAAGCCGGTGAGTATCTGCGGCGAGATGGCTGGCGATCCGGCCGCTGCGGTGCTGTTGACGGCGATGGGTTTTGACAGCTTGTCGATGAACGCCACCAACCTGCCGAAAGTGAAGTGGATGCTGCGCCAGATCAATCTCGATTGGGCGAAGGATTTGCTGGCGGAACTGATGACCATTGATAACCCGCAAGTTATCCACAGCTCGCTGCAGTTGGCCCTGAAAAACCTCGGGCTGGCGCGGATGGTTAATCCGGCTTCGGTGAAGGTTTCGTAAATCGGCGTTGCGACATTCGCGAGCAGGCTCGCTCCTGCAGGAGAGAGCCTGCTCGCGGTAAGGCCGACCTCAAACCCTGATCTCAACCTCCCCCAAATGCCCGCCAAACGGCCCAAAACTGCGCTCCACCATCCACCGCGAACCATCCGCCTGCACGATCAATGCGGTACTCGCTCGGGTGCCATAGCTCTGGCTGGCAATAAACACGCTCGATAGCAGACTCTCGGTGGCCAGGCCCACGCCGGTATCCGGCAGATCGGCGAACGGCGCGGTCTGCGGATCGCCCAGCAGAGCCAGCAGCGCCTGCGGCTGCGGGTCGTCGAGGACTTCGGTCAGCGCGGCCCGTGCCTTGAGCAACTTGGGCCAAGGTGTATCCAGTCCGGCATTCGATACGCCGTAGATCCCTGGCTTCAGCTCCCGCGCCTCGCTCTGCTCAGCGTTGTAATGCCAGAGTTCGCGGCGATTGCCGATCAGCAGGTTGAAGCCGGCATATTCAACCGATCTGCTGACAACGTCGGACAAATAGTCGGCGATCGACAGATCACCGGTGAGAAAACGCGCCACCAGTTCACCCCGTGATTTGCGCGCCGGCGGCTGGTGCGGATTGCGGATATTGGTCAGCGCGGCAAAGCGCCCGTCGGCACCAATTCCCAGCCAGGTGCCGCCGGCTTCCAGGTCGCGCCCGGCGTGCACCTGCGGCGATTCCGGCCAGGATGCCAGCGGCAGGCTGGGGCGGGCGTAGAACTCGTCACGGTTGGCGGCGACCACCAAGGGGGTGGCGTGATCCGGGCGCCAGGCAAAAACAATCAGGCACATGAGAGGGTCCTTGGGTGTTTTTTGCTCACTGTACCCAGACATCGCCCGTCGATCCATCGGCATACGCAGTGGAGGGTTGGGGTCTGCATCCGTTACCATGCCGCTCTTATTTCGGGGGTGCAGGCATGGAATTTCTGCTCTATCTGCTGTTGGGCGCCTGTGCGGGCGTATTGGCGGGGTTGTTTGGGGTCGGTGGCGGGATCATCATCGTGCCGGTTCTGGTGTTCAGTTTCACCTTGCAGGGCTTCGACCCTTCGGTACTGACTCACCTGGCGGTGGGCACTTCGTTGGCCACCATCATCTTTACCTCGATCAACGCGGTCCGCGAACACCAGCGCAAAGGCGCGGTGCGCTGGCCGATCTTTGCCTGGATGACCCTGGGCATCCTGCTCGGCGCCGGTTTCGGCGCGTTGACGGCCGAAGCGATCTCCGGGCCCAATTTGCAGAAAATCATCGGTGTGTTCGCCCTGGTGATCGCCGTGCAAATGGCCCTGGAGCTCAAACCCAAGGCCAGCCGAACGGTGCCCGGCAAAGTCGGTCTGACCCTGGCCGGCAGTGTGATCGGCTGGGCCTCGGCGATTTTCGGGATTGGCGGTGGTTCGTTGACTGTGCCGTTCCTGACCTGGCGCAGCGTGCCGATGCAGCAGGCAGTGGCGACCTCGTCCGCCTGCGGCCTGCCGATCGCTTTGGCAAGTGCATTAAGTTTCATGATTCTGGGCTGGCATGATCCGCTGTTGCCCGCTCATAGTCTGGGTTTCATCTATCTGCCGGCGCTGCTGGGCATTGCCCTGACCAGCATGGTGTTCGCCCGCTTTGGCGCGCGATTGGCCCACAAGCTGTCGCCGCGTTTGCTGAAAAGACTGTTTGCCGCTTTGCTGTTGTGCGTGGGCTTGAGCTTCCTGCTCTGACACGCGGCGCAATCCTGGCTTAATCCCGGCGTGGCAAGTTCGCGCCAGGAATTTTAGGTTTCAACTCTAACGAGGAGTCGCAATGCTGCCTTACCCGCAGATTGACCCGGTGGCCCTGGCCATTGGCCCGCTGAAAATCCATTGGTACGGCCTGATGTACCTGGTTGGCATTGGCGGAGCCTGGCTGTTGGCGTCGCGCAGGTTGAACCGCTTTGATCCGACCTGGACCAAAGAGAAGCTCTCCGACATGGTGTTCTGGATGTCCATGGGGGTGATTGTCGGTGGCCGCCTGGGCTATGTGCTGTTCTACGACCTGAGCGCCTACCTGGCCAACCCGACGCTGATTTTCGAGGTGTGGAAGGGTGGCATGTCGTTCCACGGCGGCTTCATCGGGGTGATGCTGGCGGCGTTGTGGTTCGGCAAGAAGAACGGCAAGTCATTCTTCCAACTGATGGACTTCGTCGCACCGATGGTGCCGATTGGCCTGGGCGCCGGGCGTATCGGCAACTTCATCAACGCCGAATTGTGGGGCAAGGCCACCGACGTGCCGTGGGCCATGGTCTTCCCGGCGTTCAGCGACCCGGCGCAATTGCCGCGTCACCCCTCACAGCTGTACCAGTTTGCCCTCGAAGGCGTGGCGCTGTTCGTCATCCTCTGGTTGTTCTCGCGCAAGCCGCGGCCGACCATGGCGGTGTCCGGGATGTTCGCGCTGTTCTACGGGATCTTCCGCTTTATCGTCGAATTCGTTCGCGTGCCGGACGCGCAACTGGGCTACCTGGCCTGGAACTGGCTGACCATGGGCCAAGTGCTGTGCGTGCCGATGATCGTCGGCGGGCTGTTCCTGATCTGGCTGGCTTATCATCGCGCCCCGGCGGCGCCGGTTACCCCGGCTGCCTGACACGCCGCTCTACATTGGAATCCCGGGCGATCCCCGGGATTCAAGGACACAGGTAATACATGAAGCAATATCTCGATCTGGTCGCCCACGTCATCAAGAACGGCACCAAGCAAGCCAACCGCACAGGTGTGAACACCATCAGCTTTCCCGGCGCGATGCTGCGTTATGACCTGCAGGATGGTTTTCCGGCCATCACCACGCGCAAGATGGCCTTCAAATCGGCCATCGGCGAGATGTGCGGTTTCCTCCGTGGCGTCAACAACGCCGCCGAATTCCGCGCCCTGGGCTGCAAAGTCTGGGACCAGAACGCCAACGAAAACGCGCAATGGCTGGCCAACCCGTTCCGCCAGGGTGAAGACGACCTGGGCGAAATCTACGGCGTGCAATGGCGCAAGTGGCCGGCCTACAAGCAGATCCCGCTGAGCAACCCGGCGGCCATCGAGCAGACCCTCAACCAGGGCTACCGGCAGATTGCCGAAGGCGAGGAAGACGGCCAGGCCTACGTGGTGTTGTACAAGGCCATCGATCAGATCCGCCAATGCCTCGACACCATCATCAAGGACCCGGGTAGCCGGCGCATCCTGTTCCACGGCTGGAACGTCGCCCAACTCGATGAAATGGCCCTGCCGCCGTGCCACCTGCTGTACCAATTCCACCCGAACGTCGAGACCAAAGAGATTTCCCTGACGCTCTACATTCGCTCCAACGACCTGGGTCTTTTATCGGACGTAGGAAAAAGCGCACAGTACGTGTTCCTAGCCTAAAAAATTTGTCTTTCATGCGACTTCATCTTGACCTTGACAAGCTGCACATTCTGCATAGGATGGGCGGCCTTCAAAAAGGGGTAGTCGGTGAAGGTTGTAGTCAAAGAGAAGCAGTTGCTCGACCTGGGTGGGTCGATGCTCAACGAGGATGGGCCTACAGTGGCAGACCAGGTGTCTGTGACTGCGGTGGGGCTGTTCGATTCAGAAGAGAGGTTAGTCCCGCTTGTAAGCGAGTACCTGACCTACGCAGTACGCAGTGCCAACCTAGCGGCCCTGTCCGCCGAGACGTACGGGCGTAACATTGGTTACCTTCTCGAGCACATGAAAGGCACGCCTACTTTCAAAAGCTCGTCCTATGACGAAATACTTCTTGCCGTAAGTAAGCACAACATTCAGCGCTACTATTCCCACTTGCGCGAAGTTGATAGTTTGACCTCAACTACTATCCGTAACAGGGATGCTTGTTATATGGCCCTGTTCAACGATTTCTTGTGTGTTGCAGGTAAACAACGATCTGCTGTGCGGGAGGACAATCCTTATGCCGGTGGATTTCTTTCGCCGCCTCCGAAGAAAGATTTGGTATATCCCTGTTCCATGCGGGAGCTCAAAGCGCTTATTGAGTATGCCAGTAGCGAGAGGGAGCGTTGCCTAATCCAAACTATCTTTGATGTGGGCTTGCGTCGAAGTGAAGTTGGTAGGGTCACCCTAGGGGCCGTGAATAAGGCTTTGGGGTTCGCTCAAGCTAACTTTGTTCCAGATGACGCACTTGATTGGGTGCATCCTGATTATTGCCCGCTGTATATTGATGGAAGCAAGGGGCGTGGTAAGGAGTTCAAACCGCGATACTCAATCGTGAGTCGAGCTGTGCTCGAGCGTATTAAGCGTTACCACGCTTCTCCTTTATTCAAGAAGCACGCTCGCCGTTACGAAAGTGCGGATGTAACTCCCTGCTTCTTCAATTCAGAGGGACGACCTTTCAATCCTGACGCTATTAGCAAACTGCTTGAGCGACTTTCTAAGCGTGCCGTTAAGAGCAAGCGACTTGAGCGTATGGTCTCGCCACATAAGCTTCGTCATGGCCATGCGTATGCGATTTTGACTAGCCCAGACTTTGGCGATAACTACCTCGACAAACTTCTAATGGCGCAGAAATCCCTCGGCCACGAAGACGCATCCACGACAGGGATTTATACCAGGTTGCCACAGGATATTTTTCATCTGGTTTGCCCGAACACGGGAGAAGTTTCGACCAAGGCAAAAAGCATGGCGGATCTTGCTGCGCAGACGACATTGAAGATCAGGTTGGGAGATAAGAAATGAATATTTCAGTACGTGCAGTTGAAAGTGGCAAGATCATCAGGTGGCTTAGAGAGCTGGAAGAAAATCCGCTCAATTACTACCAAGTCGAGCTCGCCGACGATTCCAGTGGGAAGTACGCTCCACTCATGCTGAGTGAGTCCTATATTGCTAGTAAGGATCTCGATCCATCAATCGAGATGTTCGAGCTTGCAGAGCAGAAACTCATCCTTAACATGCTCATTGATGGTGTTATTCACCAGGGAGAAACCGCTGCTGGCTGCAACTGGCGTTTGAAGTTGTTGGGCTGGTACAAGTCTCTTTCCCAAGAAGAAAAGCTCGAGTTGCCCATTTACGGCAACAAACTTAGTCTCACAAAGGCTGTTGAGCCGATTGTGGGGCTTGAGTCGATCAAGCATGGCTTCAGTCAGTATGAAGGCGTCCGTCTTGCGTACGATGAAATCAATCTGGATCTTCAATTCCTGGGCGTGGCCTCAACGGATTACATGACCGTTAAGGAACGAATTGAGTCCAAGGAAGAGTTTGTGCCGCAGGAGAGTGCTCTTGTGGATTTCAAACGCCTCAAAATGCTTGATTTCGCTACCTTGGACGACCTCGAGAAATCTTCTGAAGATAGGCCATTCAACGATCTGAAACATGCGTTTGCGACCGCTTCTCTGGGGACTACCAGCGACTCAGGAGCTAGCAATTACCATGAGGGGTTTAGATGGTTCACCAAGCTCCTTGTTGGGCGTGGCTTCAGGGGAATGGAGCCGCTGACTGAGTTTCTTGATCCATTTATCCTCCCTCTGTTTCGCTCGTACCTTGAGCGGCAGATTGTTGCGGGTGACCTTTCTCCAGTCTCCGCCAATACCTTGATTAGCGCCGCCCGGATCACCTTGACGACCATTAAAAACATCAAAGGTTACACGGGATCAGATTTCATCAACTGCCAAGGATTCGATGCTGACCGCGTCACTGATCAGTACCGTCCCTATTCGAGCGCCGAGCGTGTTCGTATTTCTGAGAGCGTTGAAGAGGATATCCTGCACTACAACACCCTTTCTCAGCCGTATCAGAAGAGCGGCATTGGTGAGGATCCTCTCTGCAAGGATGGGCGCTTGAAGCCAGGCCTCAACACCCTCGACAGTGCTCGTTGGATTTTTGAGAACAAGCTGAGCTGTTCTCATGCTGGCTACGATCAGAAGGATAGTGACGATCCTTATGTTTTAGGTTTTCTTCGACTCGTTAAGCGTTCTGGCGTCAGCCTGCGGGAGGTGGTGGAAGGTTGGGGTGCTCACTACCGAATCGATTCGACCGTTATTGCTCCGTATGCCATTAAGCTCGCCCAAGTCACCGGGTTGAACGCTGACTCAATCAAGCTTCTTGATGTGGATGATTATGAGCCTAGGCACCCGCTTACCGGTCGCCCCTGCCTGAGGTACTGGAAAGAGCGCTCCGAGGGTGGAAAGGTGATGCACCTTGATATTTTTGAGGCTGATATCACCTGGCTTACCACTGCTCAATCCAGGGCTGTTGCCAAAGTGTTTGAAGACGTTAAAGCACTGACAGCTTCGCTGCGCGAGTCTGCTCCCGAGGCCGTGCGCGACAAGCTATTCATCTGGCAGTCCAGTGCGCGGATCAGCTTTCTTGAGATCAAATCTTTTGCAACTGCGAAGGACGGGGCCTTGGGGGTAGTCTTCGCAGCATATTCTAAGCGTAAAGCCCTACTGGACAGCTCTGGTCAGCCGTTGAGCCTTTCGCCTTCCCGGCTGCGCCCTAGCTTCATCAGCGAACTGGTGGAGCGGGACGTACCCGTCCGCGAGATCCAGCTGATTTTGGGCCACAAACATATCGAGACTACCCTAGCCTACCTGGATCGTATGGACTTCAACCACATCGCACGCTCCAAACTGGATGTGGCGCTCAGGGAACTCCATGAGTCGGCAGCCGAGGCGTTTGATCAGGGCCCGAACAAGGATGCTGAGGCCAACCTGATCGACGTCGTGAATCTCGATGGGCCTCAGGTAGTTTTCAAAACGCCGCTGGCGAGCTGTCGTAATATTTTCAACCCGCCAGAGTTCATCAAAAAACTGAGTACCTATGTACCTGGTAGCCCATGTGCGCTGTACAACATGTGCCTAGGATGTGAGAACGTTTTGCTCACTGCGTCTAGTTTGCCGGAGCTGTTCGCGATGGAGCGGGACTACCTTAAGCTTATGGAGGTATCTCGGATCATGGACACACCCTATGGCCGCGTAGTGCGCGAAAACTTGGCTCTGTTGGATGGCATCCTCAACTCAAACTCTGATTTTACTCCTAAGGAATTGGCCGAAGGCCGTCGTCTTTCCGAGTTTGTAGATACAACTGTGCTGGTTGATGGGGTGGGGATGTGATGATGGAACAAACGAATTTCTCCACCCTGTTAACGTTTTCGAAGTTTCGCTTTAGCTTGTCTTTGCTACAGGGAGCGGCTATTGCTTCTGAAGAAGAGAGCGAGCAGCAGGAAGCCTTGGCTTTTCTGGCCTATCTCAATGCCTTGCAGGTATCTGAACTCTCTGAATTCCTGGACGGGGTCTGGGACTTCAATGCGGATTACCCAAATGCATCCCGTTATATTCGTGGATCCAAGCTTCGGATTGATTTTACGAAGTACCCCAACATTCCAGAGTTGGCGATCCTTGAGCTTAAAGCTGCGTTCATGATCATTCTCAAGGCGCTGAGTGGAGTTCCAGCGGAGGGTCAATCCGTCAGTGCAAACAAGAAACCGCCAAAGCCCAATTCGTTGATCACTGACTATGAGTGCGGGCTTCGGTTTTTGGATAAGGTTTATTCCGTCGCTGCTATTGAACTTGGAAAAGAGCACGTTGATCGTGAGCTGATCTCAATTCAATGTTTATCTGCGCATTTTTATGCAGCAGCTGCGGAGGATTTTGATTATGTATACGATGGGAACACTGAAAAGCTTTTCAAGCTACTAAAGTCAGGCTATCTGCAAGCGAACGTGTTCGGTGCAAACCTACCACTCGTGGACTTTACCAAGTTAAAGTGGAAAGTCCTTGGTGGTAAACATCGCCCTGCAAAGGATGCTGAAAAAAAGTCCCAAGTATTACCAAACACCGTCTTCGAAATTTCATCTCAAATGGCCTCGCTATCCATTGTCGACTTTTTGGATGCTATGGGTGAGAACGTAATTGATACTGCCAGCCTCAAACGCCGCAACGCAAAAGATTATTTTCCTGCGCAAATGAATGGGTTGAACCCGCTGAAATTTAACCTGTATGTCTATAATCGGCTGGTGAATAAGGGCTTCTCGAAGGAGGAAGCCTCTAGGTTATTGGACAGTGATGTCATGGGTTCAAGCAACCTGTTCTCGATGAATGCTAACTATGCGGTTAGGCAATATGCAAAAATCACCGGCTCGCCATTTAATGATGAATTCAGGTTGTATATGAATTTCGTCAACTATTCGTGCCTCTACATTATTGGCCAGTACACAGGGATGCGTCCGTCTGAATATGCAGAGCTGCTCGCTAGTTCTAGCCTTCGCCCTGATGGCCGCTACTGGGTGTTGGCAAGCAATGTGAGCAAGCACCAGGACAATCTTGTTGAGTTGTTTGATGATTTTTGGCTCGCCATCCCCATTGTTCGTGATGCTGTTCGGGTGTGTCAGTTAATCAGTAAATACAAGAACAACGACTATATCTTTTCGAATGTGGATACGGTCGCTTTTGGGGAGCAAGGGAAGCCATTTTCTGCCGGCGCAACCAAGCTCACACTGGAAAAATTTTTCGAGCGTATCTTGCCGCCGGAGACTTTTGAGGAGCTTGACTTCAACGCCTACATGATGCGCCATACCTTGGCTTATCAGCTTTATCGTGCCGACTTGGGTCTGCCGTTTATCTCTCACCAGCTTAAGCACTTCGGTGAGATCGTAGGTGTGGGGCATTCAGATCGCGGGTTTAGTAAGACCACCCTGCTCTATGGCGAGATTGCCGACCGAATATCCAAGGGTGGTGGTGCCCGGAAGACGAAAGGTAGGTCGCTTCGTCAGGATGCGGAAATTGAAAGCATTCAACAGCGCTTCGACCCTGACGGCAGCTACGCAGGCGTGAATGCTGAGGCCCATAGGGAAAGCCTCAGGAAGGTTTTCCGAGGTTACATGGCCTCTGGGCACACCAAGGACGATATTTTTGAGGCTATGCTCGACCAGCACATTGCGGTTATCAACGTGGGCTCTGGCTTCTGTTATGGTGGCGGCGCGGATGAGTTCGACAGTTCCCTACCTTGCATTGGCGGGCTTCGTTGTAACCCTAACCGTTGCCAGAATGCCATCGTCAGCAAGGCCAACGCGCCGGCTTGGCGAGACGTTTATTACCAGAACAAGGCGATGCTCGGCAATCCAGCGTATGCACACACACATGCGCAGAACAAAGCCGCGATGGAGGAAGCTTATGGCGTCCTTCAGTTGCTGGAAGAGGAGCTCTGAGATGTCTGATCCACGGGCATTCGATCAGAAGAATAAAGAAGATTTTGATCAGTACACAGAGTTGTTGGCCGAAGCGCTTCTTAATATCGCAGCGGACGACTCTATGAAGGCGACTGTTGCTGAGCTTAGCCGTATGACTGGTATGCATCGCAATACTATCCGCATGCGTGTTTGGCCTTTGGAGCGCCTTGAAATTATCAAGGAGAATCGTCGAATCGAATTTTTGCGCAAGAAGGTCTCAAACAAGAAGCCAGTTGATCCTCTTGTAGTGCTTACTGATAAGTTGGAAGCTGCTAGGGTCGAGGTTCTTCACTGGTTTACGGAGGCTAAAATAGCTGACGATGCTGCTCAGACTAATGAGCAGAAGTATCAAGATATGATTGGTTCAAGAGATACCTATAAAAGCCTTTTGGCTGATGCCAACAAGCGGCTCTTGGACTCTCAAAAAGAAATTGATAAACTCAAGCAAGTGATCAGTATCCTGGAAGCAGCCCAGGCGGAGAAAATTGCATGAAAAGCTATCTGGACTTACTGACTGATGTTCTTGAGAATGGTGCGGTCAAAGGTGACCGAACCGGCACCGGTACTATTAGTGTCTTTGGGAGGCAGTATCGACACGACCTGTCGAAAGGCTTTCCTTTGCTTACAACGAAGAAGTTGCACTTTAAAAGTATTGTTAATGAGCTTATTTGGTTTCTTGGCGGCGATACTAACGTTAAATGGCTCAATGAGAATGGCGTTAAGATTTGGAACGAGTGGGCCACCGAAGAAGGTGACCTTGGGCCTGTGTACGGTAAGCAGTGGACTGCCTGGCCAACCAAAGATGGCGGCACAATCAACCAGATTGACTACGTCGTTAACGCCCTGAAGACCAATCCAAATAGCCGGCGAATTCTGTTCCATGGCTGGAACGTGGAGTACCTGCCGGACGAGAAGGTAAGCCCTCAGGAAAATGCCCGCCAAGGCAAGATGGCGCTGCCGCCGTGCCACCTGCTTTATCAGTTCTATGTCGTGAATAACAAGCTGTCCTCGCACCTGTTTATTCGTTCGTCAGATAGCTTCTTGGGGCTCCCGTACAACACGGCATCCCTGGCATGCCTGACGCACATGCTCGCCCAGCAGTGTGATCTCGACGTTGGTGAGATCGTTATCTCGCTCAGTGACGTCCACATCTACGCGAATCACATGGAGCAGGTGAAGACTCAGATTGCTCGCGAGCCACGCCAGTTGCCTGAACTGAAGCTGCTTCGTAAGCCTGCATCCATCTACGACTACAAGTTCGAAGATTTTGAAGTGGTGGGCTACGATCCGCACCCGCATATCTCTGCACCTGTATCAGTCTGATCTTCAGCGACACCCAATGGGAGACCGGCCTCAGGGCCGGTTTTTTTACGTTCGCTCAACGAGAGATCTCCGATAACCAACGCCTGGCATTTTGTCGGATGCTCTTTGCCGGAGAGCGGCGTCCATTTTGGGTTCATCAGGATGGTTGGTTGGAATGCATGCTGCTGTGATGGCGTGTGAAGTACAATCGGAGGCTGCCGTATAATCGCAGCTACTGCAGTCACTTCCTCAGTGTAGGTAATGCCTTGAAGCTCCTCACAAGCCTTTGGAACCTCATCAGCCCCGACCGCCGCCCCGACTGGGAGAAAATGCGAGAGCGTGACTTCATCGCTACTGCGAACAAGCTGAAGACCCTTTCAGTGACCGACCGAGGTGGCATGTCCATCGATCCCGAAGAGATTCGCGAGCAGATAATCGCATCACGTGAGCAGCTCAAGCATTTGGTTCGCAAGCCAGTAGCCCCCAGCGCACCGTTGAAAGTAATCACTGACTCTGAGGTGGCACAGGAGTCGGATTCGCTTGTAGAGGCTCGACAGGGCGTCCTGGACTGTATTGAGGTGGTTGCCTGGCGTCGGTTACCCAGCGGTGCAGCTGTGCGTTACACGTGCCTGAAGTGCGTGAGCACAGGTCGATTCGCTGTCGCGGCAGCCGGCTTGTTCTCTGAGGGGACGGAGAGTCTTCCGCCTTGGGTCGACGGCAGTACAAACAGGCAGGTCGCTTGCGCCCTACAAAACAGTGAGCTCGACTGGTACGCGACTGTGGCTGAGGCGATGGATGCCTGGGACGCAGCGCTTTGATGTCCCTACAAAACAGAAAGGCTCGTCCGGTTCCGCTTGAGCAGTACGAAGATTACGGTGACATCCCTCCAGAGGGAGTGGATCTAGAAGAGGTGGAACTCATCTGGTGGACAGTCGCGCCTAGAATGAGCAAAAAGGAACTACGAAAACGGCTGAAAATGGTCGCTGATGGCTATCGCGATGCCGGTCGCTTCCGGTACGCCGCAGTTTCAGATGCTCAAGGGCGCGGTCGTTACCCTCGGGGCGTCATCAACGTTCTTAAGCAGGTGCTGAAGCCGCGTGGGTTGATGCCTCTGGACACGTCTGATGATGTCCTTTATGTCCAGGTTGAGATCTGGCATCTGTGCATCTCCAAAGCACTTGAGTGGTGCCCGCCGAATGCCCTTCCTAGAAAGCTTCGCGGTATGAAGGTTGAGGCTGATCTGGGGTTGTAAGCGGCGTAGTTCGGCTCACTGGCACCAAGGCCCCCAAGTTGGCGGGTTCTCAATGATATCGATTGAGGTACTGAGTTCGTATTGCATGTGCTCGAAGACTTTATCGAGACGAGGATGTGCTTTCGATTCTCGCAACGCGTTCACTAACTCCAGCAGCTCTCTTCCTTGGGCCAATGGCATCTGAATGTCGCAATACACAGTGTCATCGTCGTCTTCTACCATGCCTGTAGCCCCCTCAATCTGTTCCAGGTTTTTTTCTCACGGCTCTATGCTGCTCCAGGTGCCGCATCTCTGCTTCCCACCTAGCCAGGAATTTATCCCAGTCCGTGGCGTAAGGCCCTTCGACCACCCGTGTCGAACCGATGCTCGCCTGCTGGAAACGCTCCCTCCATGGCTGAGGAATGGTTATTTCCAAGACGATATCGATGCCGCAGTTGTGATGCTGCACCGGGACAGAGGCACGAACTTCATTGAGTTCGAGTGACTCACCCATTGTAGGCGTGCCGCTTCGCTGCTGGTCGTCGAGGTCATCAAGGATGGCTAAGGCGTCAGCTGCCTCGGGGTCACCTGGAAGGAATCTGGCAATCTCCCATAGCGCTCTCCGCCTAGTGCGCTCAAGCTTTCGGAGTTCATCGTGGGTCATTTCAGTCTCTTTCAGGTCGGTTGAAGCTGGGCTGCGGTAGTGGCGTGCCGCCGCTGGCGGAGGGCTGTCGTGAACCGAACCGTGGCAAGCCACGTTTCGGCCCTACGGGCTTTCATCCTCACGCCTTCAGCCGTGCCGGCTTGCGCGCTCCGCTCGCACCCACTACTGGCGCTGCAGATGGGGTGGAGGGCAAACCAACGCGTCCTTGAAGCACATACAAGTGGCACCTATGCGCCACATGCTGCATTATTTATGGAGTTTACTGAATCGCTCAATGACGACACTTGGCGCAGTAGCAGGCCACGCTTCGAGATTCCCAGTTTTACGTATGAAATTCACGGCGCAACTCAAGAAGAACAGGACAGGAAGCATCGCAACGAGCAAAGCCAAGTCGTGTATATGTCCGAATGCTTCGGGAATATTATCGGCTTTAGCGGCCATCGGCATGATGGCTACAGCCCAGGTGAGAATATAAGTAAGTGCATAAGCGAGGATTGCACCGAAGGCCATCATTCCCGGCACAGTGAAGCGGAGTTTTGTTACGGACTTGATACTGCCGCCAGCTGGCTTAATCGCGTAAATTATCCCTTTGTTCTTCACTTTATCCTTTGACTTTTTGAAGATGCCATAAAACTCCCAGTGCCGTCCTTTCTCAATCTCCTCGAAAAGGGAAATAGGGACGATTATGTTAGGAATTACGACGCCGTCAATCTTCATAATAACTTCAATATCGTCACTGTTTTGCTTGAAGACACGAATATCTTCAAGGTTCCCAGACATTTTTAGACAATCTACAAACATATTTTCTAAATCTCCTATTAGAAAAATTACTCCGTGCATTACTGCAGGCAACATGAATGCGCAGGGCACTCAGAGTCGCCTAAATCACATCGGGCTTTTGCTGTCGGTGCTGAAACACTCAGGAAACACAGCTCCGAGTCTTAGTTCATCCAACTCGCCTATCGCTTCCGCTCCTTAGTCTTCGATGTGAACAGAGGCGTCGTTCTGTCTCCGCGCCCACAAACACTAAAGCCCTCCTGTGCTCCACCCCCATCAGGCAAACCCGACCTAGCAGTGCCCGAGCAGAGACATGCAATTTGGCTGTGCGCCACGATAATATCAGTATGCTCTGTTTATCGGAATGCACATCGCATGGCTCTATCCTCGCTTTTGAGGATCCGACTCATGCATCTGAAAGAAGCGCTGGCAGGGGCATTGCGCGGAGCTCGAGCCCACCAGGGGCTGAACTACGACGAACTGGCAGGGGCAACCCATAGGACGTATGTCGGTATGCTGGAGCAGGCACGAGCGAATCCGACGTTGGAGAAGCTCGATGAAATCGCTGACCACCTCGGTCTCGATCTGCTGACCATGGTCACCCTAGCCATAGCGGCCCAAGGTGAGGAACTCCCTTCGGAGGTTTTGCAACGTACTGCCTTGCAAATCAGGGAATTCGAGATGTCCGGAGGGTGGCAGTTGGTAGAGGAGCAATTCAGTGATGGAAAGCTCATCAAGCGCTCCCAGGGAAAGCCTAAGCAGCCGCTTAATGCGGAATACATTCGAGCCTTGAAAGCGCAAGGTTTCGACAGGAAAACAATCGCTGAAAAGCTAGGCATTGCCAGAAGCACAGTCCAAAAATATTGGAATACATAAGTCTGCAGAACATCAGCAATCCTGCAATCTAATCAAATCGCGGTTTATGGCGCGCCCTATCGGGTCGGCTGTCGTAAACCATGCCATGGCTAACGCCAAGTCATGGCCCTTTGGGCTTCCATCCTCGCGCCTCCGGCCTTTCTGGCCTGCGCGCTCCGCTTGCTCTGGTTATTTCCATCGACGAATGAAACTCGGTATAGGCCTGCGCGCCCCGGTCGCGGGTAATAATGTCTACTAAAGTTGAAGGCGCAATAGATCTCTTGAGAATTAACACCAATCTGAAGGCATCTTTTATTGGGTTATGGCACAACGAATCTTTCTGATTTCTTCAGCACAATCGTTAAATGTCTATGGTGCTGACAGCAGGCTAGGATTGAGACCCCGCCCATAATCCACCGCCTGACCATTACAAAAGATGGCTCTATGGCCATGCCTCTGAACTGTCAGACTTGCTCCGAAAAAACTCGCGCAGGTGCTCGATAAAGAACGACACTTTAGCAGATAGATTGAGCCGCTCCAGGTACACCGCATAGATATCCGCAGACGGAGTTTCGTAATCACTCAGCACCTCCACCAAACGCCCAGAGCGCAAGTGTCCCGCGAGGTTCCACTCAGCGCGCATCAGAATGCCATGACTGTCAAGAGCCCACTTGAGTGCCACCTCACCATCATTGGTGCTAAGGCTTCCCCCGACCTTGACTGTTTCGGTCAACTTGCCACGGTTGAACCGCCAACTACCAAACGCCGCGTCATTCTGGCGCAACACAATGCATGAGTGCTGCGCCAAGTCTTTAGGCTTTTCCGGATAACCAAAGGCCTCCAAATAAGCCGGGGTAGCGCACAGTCGCCGCCGATTCGTTGCAATCTTGCGGGCAATCAATCGCGAGTCGGGAAGTTCACCAAAGCGAATGGCGACGTCAATAGCGTCATCCGGCAGGTTGATCGGGCGGTCGGTTAGGTGCAGCTGCACTTCGATATCGCGATAGCGCTTAGCGAATGACGAGATTGCAGGCCCAACATGGGTACGGCCAAAGCCCAAAGGCGCATTCACGCGCAGCAGGCCTTTCGGTTCGGCACGGCTGCTGGAAACCTGGCGTTCCATTTCGTTAATTTCGTCGAGGATCCGTTGAGCGCTCATCAAATAGAGTTCGCCCTCCGCTGTAAGGCTAATGCTACGAGTGGTGCGATTGAGCAATCGAACCCCGAGCCGGCTTTCCAGAAGGTTGAGCCGTTTGGAGACAGCTGGTGGTGTCAGGTTCATCTCGCGGGCAGCAGCTGCCAGGCTTCCGACCCTCATAAGCAGAGTGAAAAAAGCCAGCTCCGATATAGGACTCATAATTAACTCAAAGTAAACAATGTAGTTAATTTCAGTGTATTACACCTTTCTGAAAAAACCATTAATTTATAGGGGTGATTACCTATGACACACCTGCGCTCTCTACTGCCACGTAGCCGTTCCTAGCTATGGATAGAGCCCGCAGATGCCAATAAAAAATCCGACTCACAAAAATAAAGCGGAGATAAATGGCTATGCGATACCTTGGGAAGCTCTACGTCCAGGTTTTGATCGGCGTTACCGTCGGCATCCTGCTCGGTGTTTTTTGGCCCCAGATCGGCATCGACCTCAAACCCTTGGGCGACGCCTTCATCAAACTCATCAAGATGGTGTTCGCACCGATCATTTTTGCCACGGTGGTGCTCGGCATCGCCAAAATGGAGAACATGAAAGAGCTCGGTAGAGTCGGGGTACGGGCCCTTATCTACTTTGAAATTCTGTCCACCTTCGCGCTGGTGCTGGGCCTAATTGTGGTGAATCTCGTGAAGCCTGGCGAGGGAATGAACGTCGATCCTTCCACACTCGACATTGCGAGCATTTCTACCTACACCTCCGCTGCAAGCAACTCGGGCGGATTCACCGACTTCCTGATGAGTGTGATCCCGGCCAGCATTACTGACGCCTTCGCGAAGAACCAGATTCTGCCGATCCTGCTTTTCTCAACCCTCTTCGGCATCGCGCTGTCCCATCTTGGCCCACGCGGTAAACCCGTAGTCGATGTGCTTGAAGCCTTTTCCCACGGCATGTTCCACATCGTCGGCATGATCATGCGAGTCGCTCCGTTGGCTGCATGTGGCGCGATGGCCTTCACTGTCGGCAAGTACGGTCTAGGCTCCATCGTTTCGCTCGGTAAACTGATGGCGACCATGTACATCACCTGCTTCCTGTTCGTGGTGATCATTCTCGGTTTCATCTCGCGCTTGTCGGGCTTTAGTCTCTGGAAGTTTCTCAAGTACATAAAGGAAGAACTGTTCACCGTACTGGGCACCAGTTCCTCGGAGTCGGTGGTACCGCAGTTGATGACCAAGCTTGAGAGAGTTGGTGTATCCAAGCCGGTAGTAGGCCTGGTTATCCCGTCCGGCTTGACCTTCAACCCTGATGGTCAGTGCATCTACTACACCATGGCGGCCATTTTCATTGCTCAGGCTACAAACACCCCATTGACTTTAATGGATCAGTTGATCGTTCTGGGCGTCCTGTTACTGACCTCCAAGGGCTCGGCGGGCGTGACAGGCTCGGGTTTCATCACGTTGGCTGCCACTCTGGCAACGATGGACAACATTCCGGTAGCCGGCATGGTGCTCCTGCTGGGCGTCGACCGCTTCATGTCCGAAGCACGGGCCATCACCAACACCATCGGTAACGCAGTCGGCACCATGGCAATCGCCAAGTGGGTTGGTGCTCTCGATAAGAAAAGAGTGGACTTCGTATTAGACGGCGGGATCGTGCCTGAGCAAAACCAGGTACAGGAAGCATCGCCGCTCAATATGTCTAGTCCGGTCAAATCAGCCTTGTGATGCAGTTAGGAGAGTAATCGTGGATAAAGAAGCAGCTGTTGAATCACTAACCGACGTGATGGCGAAGTTCACCGCGTACATCGGCAAGCGCTTGCCAAAGGACGTGAAGGAGAAGACTGCGAAGTTGCGGGCAGCGGAAACTAATCCGTTGGCCATTGCTGTCTACGACTCGATGGCTGACAACCAGGAGTACGCCGACAAGCTGAATCGTCCCAGCTGCCAGGACACTGGTGTGATTCAGTATTTCATCTCTGCTGGAGCCCAGTTCCCACTACTGAGTGACCTGGAGGGCATCCTGGAGAATGCGACAAAGGAGGCGACTATTAAGGGCCCCCTGCGTCATAACGCCGTGGAGACCTTTATCGAGAAAAACACCGGTACCAATACTGGTTCGAAGATTCCATGGTTGGACTGGCAAATCATTCCTGACGCCGACCACGCGATCATTGATGTGTACATGGCTGGCGGCGGTTGCACCTTGCCAGGCTCGGCCAAGGTTCTGATGCCCGGCCAAGGCTATGAAGGCGTGACCGAGTTCGTCTTCGATGTGATCACCTCGCGGGGTATCAATGCTTGCCCACCACTGTTGGTCGGCGTGGGCGTGTCCACCTCGGTGGAAACCGCCGCGCGTCTATCTAAGCTGGCGATCCTGCGTCCAGTGGACTCCAGCCATCCGAACGAAAGCGCTGCGATGATGGAGAAGCTGCTGGAGGATGGCCTCAATGAAATCGGTATTGGCCCGCAGGGTTTGACCGGCAACAGTAGCGTAATGGGGGTAAACATCGAGTCTTCGGCGCGCCACCCTTCGACCATCGGTGTGGCCGTATCCACTGGTTGCTGGGCCCACCGTCGCGGCAAGATCCGAATCAACGCCGACTTGTCCTACGACATCCTCTCCCATGAAGGAGTAGTTCTGTGAAGAAGATACTGAATACGCCAATCAAGGACGAGGATCTGGCTGACCTGAACGTTGGCGATGTGGTTTACCTGACCGGCCAGTTGGTGACCTGCCGTGACGTCGCGCACCGCCGCTTGATCGAGCTCAAGCGCGAGTTGCCGGTAGATCTGCGTGGTGGGGCGATCTTCCACGCGGGGCCAATTGTTCGCAAAAAAGACGATGGCAGTTTCGAGATGGTCTCCATCGGCCCGACCACCAGCATGCGGATGGAAAAGTTCGAGAAAGAGTTTATTGAGCAAACCGGCGTAAAGTTGATCGTTGGTAAGGGCGGGATGGGGCCGGAAACGACCACAGGCTGCCTGGAGAACAAAGCGGTGCATGCTGTTTTCCCCGGCGGCTGCGCGGTACTGGCGGCGACTCAGGTCGAGGAAATTGTTCGAGCGGAATGGCAAGACCTTGGTATGCCGGAGACTCTATGGGTGAACCGAGTACGCGAATTCGGCCCGCTGATCATCTCCATCGATACCAAGGGCAACAATTTGTTCGAGCAAAACAAACTGCGCTTCAACGAACGTAAAGGCGCGGTGATCGAGAAGATCAACAGTCAGGTGCGCTTCATTAAGTGAACCAGTTGCCCGGCCATAGCGATCACGCTTTGGCCTGGCACTCGCCCGACAGTTTGCACCGCCGTCGCAACGACGAGCGCATTGCCCTCCAGGTAGTTGCACGGCGTACCTCAATGTAAACTACAGAGATTGCCATGCATAAAACCAGTCCTCACGAACTGCGCAAAATTTTCCGAGCCCTCCTTGCCGGCCAGAAGTCACTCACAACCGCCTCCGTCTTCGATCCTCTGTCAGCCCGTATAGCTGCCGATCTCGGCTTTGAGGTCGGTATCCTTGGCGGTTCGGTTGCCTCGCTGCATGTGCTTGGTGCCCCCGATATCGCGCTGATCACGTTGAGCGAATTTGTTGAGCAGGCAAGGCGTATCGGTCGGGTCGCCCAGCTGCCAGTGATTGCCGATGCCGATCACGGGTACGGCAACGCCCTTAACGTCATGCGTACCGTAACGGAGCTGGAGCGCGTCGGCATTGCTGCATTGACCTTGGAAGATACTCTCCTGCCAGCTCCATTCGGAGGCCCAGCCTTTTCTCTTATTAGCATAGAGGAAGGCATCGGCAAACTGCGAGCCGCTCAGCGAGCTCGTCAAGATGCTGAATTGGCCCTGATCGCTCGTACCCACGCCAGCGCGCAACCGCTCACCGAAGTCATCAAGCGTATTGGGGCCTATCAAGATGCGGGGGCTGATGGAATTTGTTTGGTTGGCGTGCGGGACTTCGAGCATCTCGAAGCGATTGCCGAGGGTCTGCGGATACCGCTGATGCTGGTTACCTACGGCAATGCCGCATTGCGCGACCAGCAACGCCTCAGCCAACTTGGCGTGCGCATTGTGGTGAACGGGCATGCTGCTTGTTTTGCTGCGATCAAAGCAACCTACGATAGCTTACGGGCACAGCGTGAGATTGCCGACAAGGACAATCTGACTCCCTCGGAGTTGTCCCACCGATACACCTCTCCGAATGAATACATCACTTGGGCAGAAGAATTCATGAGCGTGACGGGATAACCATTCATTCCGTTTGCGTGAGGCTCTTTACGATTGGGAAGTGGGAGGAATGCCTGGCCTGTCGTGTTCAACTCTCTTCCTCTCTACTACAGCAAGCCTGCGATACCCTGTACTGATGCTCATAGAATGGATTACCCGGCCCTAAATGAAGGGCAGTCGTGCTTGCTCGTAACTACTCAGCACTGATGCAAACGAGTCTTTTGGATTACGGGTTTCCAGTAGCTGTGCCAATATTGACGCGTCTTCCATTCCAGTCAAAAGACCTCGACCTGTCATAGGCCAGATAACATGGGCAGCGTCACCGAGAATCGCCAGGTTGCCTCGGACAAGTTGCTCTGGTTTGTACTCGGCGATGGGTGCACCACTTAATGTCTCGGGTGAGCTGATAGCTGCCGTGACTTTTGAAGTGACCTCGCTCTCTTCAAAGCCTACGAGTTCTCGCTTCGGCTACGGCCAATTCCCGCGTATGTGTGCGCCTGAGACCTATCACGCTCTCGAAAAGAGGTCGGCGTGTTTGTGTTACGGGTGTTGTGAGATAGACACCCTCTAGGAAGTGAAGGTTTCCTTTCTCCACGCTGGGCCGCTGACCATGTGCGGACTTTTTAGTTATTGAAAGACTCGGCCTTCCAGCAGCGATGTGTCGGACGTAAATGATCAGATTCAGTGAGCAATGCAGCAGGTCTACTGCTTAGTGACAACGAATCGTACCCGGACGTATCGAAAAGCAACCGCACAACGAAATTCAGTAGCAGGTGAGCAGGCTTTCTCAACCATCAATGTGCCAAAGGCGCCCAACAGTGCTTTTGGGCAACTCTAACTGCCGGCAGATCTCAGCCTGGGAAAGGCCTGCTGCCTTGAGTTCGCGTACCGCTTTGAGCCTTCCTGCGGCAGCGATTCTCTGTGGTGTAGTGATCTTTTGGGGTTCGGCAGGTAGCGCTGCGTCAAGAACTCCCAACTGCATGAGTTCTATTAAGGTGTCATTCAATACTGAGCGTGCGGTCTTGCCTTCATCGGCAGCTGCCACCAGAGTGAGGAGCGACAGGGGAGTTAAGCCTAGCGCCTGAGCCAGGTCAGCACTGAGATCAATTGTTGCTGACGTCGTAGCTGCCTCCAAACGGCTGATGTGAGCTTGATCAGCCTGATGTCGGAGGTCTGCTTGCGATAAGCCACGTCGAACCCTCAGCCACTGTAGCGTTGCCGCATACGCCTTACGCAAGGACATCCAGCCCACCTCTCCAAAAAAGAGACGGTATGCCGCGTTTGATGGATCCCACACAAATGCATATAATCATTTGCATGGGATTTAAGGCGTGTTGCCCTGCCATTTTGTGGATGCGCAACGCCTGGTTTTTTGTTGTCGTCGTGAGGGCTAACAATTTATGGCTAATTCTCCTGAGCACGAGCTGCTGCAGGAAGGCTGGATTTCGTCAGCTGGTACGTCGCTATCCCAAGGCGAGATAGAGGCATTAGTGGCAGAGCGCTTTCCCCGCAAGGCGTACTGCACAGTCGAAGATTGGCTCATCTTCCACGTGGACGAACCTGCTGAGTCGCTTGCCCGAGTTCGTGCAATAGGCCTTGAGCCGATGTTCATGTACTCGCATTGCGTCATCTACGACGGGCACGGACGGTTCCCACCTGGAGGGTGGGTGCGCTCGACCCTATGCAAATCATTCGATGGCGTTTGCCTGTTCGAGACGCGAAACACGATCTATGTGCTGGTGGGTCAGGGACGCGAGATGAAGGCCTCGCTGAAGACAATATTCGGCTTATGTTAATTGCAGGTGCGCTGAGCGGGCCTGCTTCAAACGAGATACATGATGTTCAGGATTAGCATGCAAGACCAGGCTGGCCCGGTGGGAATGTTTGGGGACGGTCTCGCTCATTTTCACGCCGTGTCACGATCTCTCGCAACGCATTGGTATCACGTCAGTCTCAAGCGCCGGCACGATGAAAGATTCATGGCTTATGAGGAGATGGTCAGCGATGAGCCTCGCCTCGTGGAGCTACTGATCTCCCAAGACGAAAGCATGGTCATTAAGGAAGTCCAGGTCGTCACCCCAGCCTGGATGAACAAAGGTTCGAGCTGGAAAATGGAAAAGCTGACCTCCTTGTCCATGGGGTTCAATCAGGTGGAAGTACCGATCTGCGTTCTGCAGGTCGAGAGTGGTGATGTGTACGTCAATACTCACCAGCGTGACCTCGATATTGACTCCCTCGTTGGGTTGAAGGAGCTGTATCGCCGCAGTGTTGCAACCACCCAAGAACCTTCCGTATTTGGGACTGTGTAACCATGTCAGAGATCAACACCGTCGCGGTCGATTTGCACGTGAAGCGCTACTCAGACTTTGACCTTCTTCGCATTGCTAGGGCTGTGAACCAAGACTACGAAGGCCTGATCACCGCTTATCTCGTGAACGTACATATCCACTCGTGCAGTGCAGTCGGCGTCGTCTTTGGTCACCTTTGCCCTGGGCCACATCAGCGACTTGCGGATGGCCGTCTGATCCGGACGTCGGATATTCAATCTGTGAAGAAGGAAGGTAGGTTCTGGGTACTCACCACTGTCAACTCCAAGTACGTCATTGCGACGTTCAGGCGTGATGTTGGACGGCGTAGCCTGCGAGAGTTCATGCGTATTGCGGGCGACAGATATATGCCAACGCCTGATCGCCTCCAGTAGCATCTTGATCCTTGTTTTGGGCTTGCCCCGCCTTCGGGGAAGGGTGTCGTGAACCAAGCCCTGGACGAGCCGGATTTTGGCCCTGGCGGGCTTTCACCCTCAGGCCTCTCGCCCATCTAAAGCTGGCGCGCTCGGCTTGCGATCTTCATTGCTAAGCTCATGCGGCGGCTTTCAACCACTGATGAGTCCGGACACTATGGATCAGCACACCGAGTCCCTGCCTGAGATCGACATTGAGGAGTTTCGAGAGCGCTACTCGCATATGTAGACCCAGCAGTTGACGAGATTTATTGCGATCATGGGTGGAGGAACCTCCTAATTGCTCTCTGCGATATTCTTCAGGTCTACCTGAGGCGACATCCAGAGGTCACCCCTTTAACCGTCGCGCAGATCAAATCCAAATTTGGAGAGCTGCATTTTTTCTATGACGGGGGCGATGCCTACTGCAGGTGCGCAGTAGACGTAGCGATCAAACTTTCGACGAAAACCTGCTCATACTGCGGAGCGCCTGGAAAGCAGCTCGGCGGTGCATGGGTAAGCACACTGTGCGCGACTCATGACGGCAGCGGTGGCTCGAAGACTGCAGGCTGACTGGCTTGCGTCCCAATCATATATAAGTGCCTTAACTGGATGCCACGCTCCAGGGAGGGCAGACACTCCAGCCCAAGTCGGGAGCTCCGCGCACTGATTGCTCTGGCTGGTCGGCTGCACCGGTTGAGTATGTGGAATATTTATATTCAGGCGACATTTGTGTCGGTTTTGCGACCATATAAAATGTTCTCCCTTGAAACCATTTTTAAAAACCGGAGATGTATATTTTGAACTCAAAAGAAAAGCAGCTTTGCCTGTGCCTACCTGTTTTTCACTTTGGAAATCAGGCTGGTTTGCTGGTCGCTTTTTTCATTTGATCCTTTCGATCTGATAGCTTTTTTAGCTCACTCCCAAGCAGATACCATCGCTTAGGGGTGCCCCTCCGCACCTTGTAACCTGCTCGTCAATTTGGGGCCGCAGGCCCCGGCTCGTTTTTGCCAACAAAGCCGAGTTTTTAAGCTTACTTTTTTGTGGTCTGTACGAGATCTGTTGTGATCAGAGATCAAAAAAGTCCAGCGAATCAGCAAGAGGCATAGCTCCGTCTAACCCGCCCAAGCTCCATCGGGATTCCCTCGGCTCACGGATGCAAACATGCCGGCGATAATCCTAGCGTCGAGCAACGCGTGGTGAGGCAGCTCTTCACCCTCGCTAGTCGGAGAAAGGGTCGTTGCGTCAGTAGGGAAATTACGAACGATTCTGGGCCATCGTCCGCCCTCATATACCAGGTCGCAAAAAAGCTCCCAATCGTACTGAGGGGCATCAGTGACGATCTCGACCTCCTTTTTGAACGACGTCAGAAACCTGAGCAGCGACATCCTGGCTTCAACAATGGGCAATGCGTAGCTCCCACCCCACAGCTGGGGAAGCACGATTTCCTTTACGAAATCACTGCAGTCTTCTTCTTGCCAAGTATCGAGCAATTCGACGTAGAATTCGCGCCCATCCTCAGCCACCAATGCGAGTGATATCAGCTTCGCTGCTGCTGATAGATGGGTAAACTCGCAATCAAGAAAGAGCCTCATATTGTCAGAACTCCGCAATGGCTAGGGCTCGCCTGGATATGGCGCAGGAAGGTCAGCTATGGGAAATGGCCCTCGAGCATCTTGGCTCAGACGGACTCCTCCAAGCGGTCATCGAAATGTGGAGCCGCGCCGCGCCTCCGCCCAGACCATTGGTTGAGCACCTGTCCATCAATCAGGTGAGTCAGGACGTCTTGAGCATACTGAAAATTGCCCAGCAGCGGGTAGGTGCCATCGTGCCAGGTCGAACGCCTGATGCAGGCACAGTCACGCTGTACGCACGTCACGCTAGCAACTTAGTTGACGGGCTCATTACACTGCTGCCAAAGGTGAAGCTTTCGCCAGCCTTACGAGGCTCTTGTCTTGAAATCGAACTGGGTATTTGACGTCCGCGCAGGCTCCTCGAACACCAGTCAGCAACAATCTTATTAAAACTTGCCCAGCGAAATGCGTCCCTTTGAGATGTTCTATGAACTCTGATTTAACTGAAGAAGAAATGCGTCGTGCCCTTTTTGGTACGCCTCAGCCAGAGGAGCAAGTTTCTACTCCGCTAGTGCAGGAGCCTGTGCCAGAGATCGCTTTAACAAAGCCAGCAGAGGCTCCAATAGCCAAGAAGAAAGCGGCGAAAGCCTTTACGCCAAGGCTCAAGGTTACGCTACGCGTCGGAAACGAATTCGAAGGAAAGATGCATGAGTTGATCCACGAGGCCGACACGTTGAGCTCGTTGCTTGCTGAGCAAGAGGCTGTGAGGGCTGCAAGGAAGAAATACAAATACGTGGAAGTGGAATCCGTTAAATCGATGTAGCACACGCCTCAAGTTTAGGTCGGACAAGTGCAATGTATTTTCAGATAGTCCGCCGACAAGTCACTGTAGAACCCGAGGGGTAGAAGGTTAAAACTTTCTGAAGCGACTGTTCTTTGGTATTTGAAAACCACCAAGCCCGAACAGCCGTGATTTTTTAATGATCAGTGGCTGTCTAAAAAATGGCACAGGAGGGCTTCTTGGGGCGCTGCTCGGCGGTATTTCGGCCCACTTCGCCCCCACCAAGTGGTGGTTGACGCTACGCTTTTCGCCAAACCAATGCAGGAATTACTCGGATGTAAATTAGCTCGCTGACCAACTCAATCAGCGTTTGAGTGATAACTGCTGCCGCAGCGAGCCCTCTGATTTCTTCGGGCAAAGCCAGTGCCAGGGGCAGAACCACCAATGAGTTGCGTGTCGAGCTACTGAACGCTACTGATCTTGCAGTGATGGCCGGCAATTTGAATGCTCGCGCAACCAGCGCACCAACCAATGGTGCCAAGAGCATGAAGCCAACGTAGACAGGAATGACGGGCAGCAGCTTGTCCATGTCTCTGACCACCGCTGAAATCTGAGAGCCGATCACTACGACCAATACAGCCGCCATAGCCGGTACAGGCATCCAAGCCCAAGCATTGTTCCAACCCTCAACGACGCGTGACCTTTCTGCACCGGCAGCTGTTGCTACCGCCAAGACCAAGGGCAAAGCGATCAGCACTACGAAGGCCTCAACAAATGGGCGGACAGATATAACCACTGCCGAGTCATTACCCAGCATTAAGGCCAGATACAGGGGCAGTAGAACAAGCTGTAGCAAGAGTAGTAATGGCGTTGCTGCCAGAGTCAGTTTGGAGTCGCCCTTACCGATATGGGTAAACACCACCACATAGTCGATACAAGGCGTCAGCAAGACCAACAGTGCACCCACCAGAATCGCGGGGTGATCCGTTATGCCCATGGTCAACGCCCAAACCAACAGGGGGATCGCGACGAAGTTGGCTGTGAGCAGCGCCGTCATGAAACGCTTGTTTGCGAGCCCTTCACGGAGATCCAGGAATGGGATCTGTAGAAACATGGCGTACATCAGCACAGCGATGGCTGGTGTCACCAACGCACCTAACGCTTGAGAAGCATTAGGTGCGAGCAGACCTCCGATAGCAGCGACAATGATCGCGACGAAGTAGACGGGAATCTGGTTCTTCTCTAGCTGTTCTCTGTCCACGAAATGCCCTTAAACGCGTGAAATCAATTTTCGATTGAGCAGGGTAATATCTGTAGCCACTACAGGTTCAAGGAAATGCTTGGGGAATTCGCATGTCAGGAATTGGGGCGTTGTCTAAATCAACGGGTTGCCACATTGAGACGATTCGCTACTACGAGAAAATAGGCCTTTTACCGCCGGCCCTGCGGTCGACCGGCAGGCACCGAATCTACACAGAGAAGCATCGTTCAAGACTCGTGTTCATCCGTCAGAATCGTGAGTTAGGATTTCCCCTCGACGATATACGAGAACTCATCGCGCTCGCAGCAGATGCTGATCGTCCGTGTGCTGACGCACTGTCCGTGGTCAAGAAACACTTGGCAGAAGTAGAGTCTAAGGTCGCTAAGCTGCAGCAGATCCGGGGAGAACTGCTTTCCATGGCTGGCACGTGTGAATCAACTTGCTTGGGTTCAAACACCCCAGATTGCACGATTGTAGAGTCCTTGTTCGAACCCGCTGCCGGGACGCGCTCCGGTTGCTGCTCCTAGGCGAATCAAGACGCGTGGGGGAAGAAAGCTGCCATCGAGACCTAATAACGCAAAAGTCTCAGAGGTATATCGAGCGTCCGCATAGCAAAGAGGGATTCTGAAGAGACAAACCGACACGATGAACCGTGCCGGTTTTTTATCACCGCAGGCTCATTTCCTTATAGAAACAATTGTGGCTTTGCCACCCTCTAGGCGAAAGGAAAACGAGACGCGATCTCCGGCTGCCAGCCCTGTCAACTGATCCTCTGTCGCGGAAAAAGCCATAGTCATCGGTGGCCATTGCACTGATGGAACAGCGCCATGGGCAATGGTCACGGTATGCTTCGTAGGATCGATAGCCTTGATCGTTCCGTCGACGGTGGCTACTGGAGCTTGCTTTGTTTCTTGCTTCATTTCCATACCCTCCATTTTCATGCCCGGCATGTCCTCAGCATGGACAGAAAGTGAAAGCGCAAATACGGTGCTTGCAACTGCAATCATGGTCAGTTTCATACGACTTTTCCTTGAGGGTTGATGGGTTCAACTATGAGGTGCCGGCGACGCATCAGGCGATAGGCTGCCGGAATGACAAACAGGGAAAGCAATGGGGCCGTGATCATGCCGCCGACCATAGGCGCGGCGATGCGGCTCATCACTTCGCTACCAGTACCGCTGCCCAACAAAATGGGTAAAAGGCCGGCAATGATCACGGCAACGGTCATGGCCTTGGGTCGAACGCGCTGCACAGCGCCTTCGCGAATGGCCGCAACCAGCCCACGCTCAGTGTTGTCGCCGAGGTCTTCACGCTCGGCCCAGGCGTTCTTCAGGTAGAGCAGCATGATCACGCCAAATTCGGCAGAAACACCGGCCAGTGCGATAAAGCCGACTCCGGTGGCTACCGACAGGTTGAACCCCAACAGATAGAGGAACCATGCCCCGCCAGTCAGTGCGAATGGCAACGTGGCCATGATCAACAACGCCTCATCGAATCGGGCAAAAGTCAGGTAGAGCAGCACGAAGATGATCAACAGCGTGGCAGGCACCACCAGTTTGAGGCGTGCGTTAGCCCGTTCCAGAAATTCGAACTGCCCTGAGTAACTCAGGCTCATGCCGGGCTGCAACTTGACCTGCTCATTGACGACCTGGCGTAGATCGGCGACCACAGAAGCAATGTCCCGACCACGCACATCGATATACACCCAGCCTGAAGGCCGTGCGTTCTCGCTCTTGAGCATTGGCGGCCCGTCGCTGACCTTGACCTTCGCCACAGTGCCGAGGGTGATCTGGCTGCCTAACGGAGTGTAAATCGGTAATCGCTCCAGGCTGCCGACCGAGTCACGCCACTCACGTGGGTAACGCACGTTAATCGGAAAGCGTGCGAGACCTTCAATGGTCTCCCCGACGTTTTCACCGCCGATAGCGCCGGCCATGATGGACTGCACATCAGAGATGTTCAATCCATAGCGAGCGGCAGCCTTTCGGTCGATATCCACGTCAATGTAGCGGCCACCAGTCAGTCGCTCGGCAAGAGCCGAACTGACACCGGGCACGTCTTTGGCCACCCGCTCGACCGCTTGGGTGACGGCATCAATTTCCGTCAAATTGGTGCCGGCGACCTTTACTCCAATAGGGCTTTTGATGCCCGTAGCCAACATATCGATACGGTTGCGAATCGGTGGTATCCATATATTCGTAAGGCCAGGGACTCGTACCACTCGATCCAGTTCCTCCACTAATTTTTCCTGTGTCATGCCTGGGCGCCATTGCTCCTGTGGTTTGAACTGGATCGTGGTTTCAAACATTTCCAGCGGCGCCGGGTCGGTTGCAGTTTCAGCACGTCCAGCTTTACCGAAGACATGTTCGACCTCTGGAACAGTCTTGATCAGGCGGTCTGTTTGTTGCAGCAATTGCGCCGCTTTCTGCGCCGACAATCCCGGCAGGGCTGAAGGCATATAGAGCAGATCGCCCTCGTCCAACGGGGGGAGAAACTCGCCGCCCAAGCGCGACATTGGCCATAGCGCGCTGACAAAGACCAGCAACGCGACAAGCAGCGTGATCTTTGGTCGACGCAAGACCGCGTCCAGAGCTGGCTGGTAGATCCGGATCAGCCAACGGTTTAGCGGGTTATGTTGCTCAGTGGGGATTCGACCCCGAATCCAATAGCCCATCAGCACTGGCACCAAGGTCACTGACAATCCTGCCGCTGCGGCCATGGCGTAGGTCTTGGTGAAAGCTAATGGGCCGAACAATCGCCCTTCCTGCGCTTCCAGGGTAAAAACCGGAATGAACGAGAGGGTGATGATCAATAAACAGAAGAACAGTGCCGGGCCTACCTCTGCCGCTGCTTCGGTCATCACGTGCCAATGACGCTCACCCTTCAGTTCCTCCCCAGGATTGGCCGCGTGCCAGGCCTCAACCTTCTTGTGGGCGTTCTCGATCATCACCACGGCGGCATCGACCATCGCGCCGATGGCGATGGCAATCCCGCCCAAGGACATGATGTTGGCATTGATCCCTTGGTAGCGCATGACGATGAAGGCAATCAGCACCCCAACTGGCAGCGAGATAATCGCCACCAGCGATGAGCGCAAGTGCCAGAGAAAGATTCCACAGACCAACGCGACGACGATGAACTCTTCGATCAGCTTGTGGCTGAGGTTTTCAACAGCGCGGTCAATCAGCTTGCTGCGGTCGTAGGTGGTGACGATTTCCACCCCGGTCGGCAGACTGCTTTTCAGTTCGTCGAGTTTGGTCTTGACCGCCGCAATGGTCTCGCGAGCATTCTTGCCGCTGCGCAAAATCACCACACCGCCGACGGTCTCGCCTTCGCCGTCGAGTTCTGTAATGCCCCGCCGCATTTCCGGCCCCAATTGAATCGTGGCGACATCGCCAAGGGTTACCGGCACACCACCCGCACCCAACTTAAGCGGGATCGCCCGGAAGTCATTGAGCGTCTTCAGATAGCCCGAAGCGCGCACGATGAACTCGGTCTCTGCCATCTCCAGCACGGCACCACCGGTTTCCTGATTGGCCTTACCGATGGCGTCGGTCACCTCAGCCTGAGTGATACCGAGGCTGGCCAATTTCAGCGGATCGAGCTGCACTTGGTACTGCTTAACCATGCCACCCACGGTGGCCACTTCCGCAACGTTCGGCAGGGTCTTGAGTTCAAACTTGAGGAACCAGTCCTGAAGAGCGCGGAGCTGTGCCAAATCGTGCCCGCCACTGCGATCCACCAGTGCGTACTGATAGATCCAACCCACCCCCGTCGCATCCGGCCCCAACGCCGGCTTGGCGCTGGCCGGCAAGCGGCTTTGTATCTGACTCAGGTACTCCAACACCCGCGAGCGAGCCCAATACAAGTCAGTGCCGTCTTCGAACAACACGTACACGAAGCTATCTCCGAAGAAGGAATAACCGCGTACCGTCTTAGCGCCCGGCACCGAGAGCATGGTGGTGGCCAACGGATAGGTCACCTGGTTCTCGACAATCTGCGGCGCTTGCCCCGGATAAGGGGTGCGGATGATCACCTGAACATCGGAGAGATCCGGCAGTGCATCGATGGGCGTGCTCTGTACCGACCAAATGCCCCAAGCCGTGACAAACAGCGTCGCCAGTAGCACCAGGAATCGGTTGGCCACTGACCAACGAATGAGGGCAGCAATCATGGCTGGCTCCCCGATTTATCCAGGCGCTCAACACGCAAACCATCATCGGACTGGCTCACCGCGATACGAACCTTGTCACCCGCTTTGAGACCCTGCATCAGCGACGGATTGGCGAGTGGAAACGTCATCGTCATGCCAGGCATGCCGAGTGTCTTGAAGGGGCCGTGGGCAAGCGTGACTTCTTTATCGTTGATCTCAACGATCTGCCCATCCGCTTCATGAAAGCTGGAGGCTGCTGCGCTGGGTGGTGACTGTTCCTCCGAGCTTGCAACAATGCCCTTAAGACTGGCCTCCGAGTCGAGCAGGAACTGACCAGAGGTAACCACCTTCTGGCCTTCTTCCAGACCCTTCAATATCGCCGTTTTGCCATCGCTTTCCTGCCCGAGGTGTACCTCCACGGGACGGTAGCGACCAGCGTCTTCGGCGAGCATCACCAGGGCTCGTCGGCCAGTTCGAATCACCGCCTCACTCGGCACCCACAATACACTTTGCTCGGTCGAACGATTCAGGCGTACCTGCGCCGTCAAACCCGGTCTGAGGCGCCCGTCCGGATTGGGTAACTCCACACGTACCCGAAGGGTGCGACTGTCCGGATTTGTCTCGGGCAAAATCGCGCCGACCTTGCCACTGAGTGTTATTCCTGGGAAGGCTGGCAGACGCGCTTCGACCGCCTGCCCCACGGCGATAGCTCCGGAATCCGATTCTGGAACGGCCACGGCTAGCCAGACACTGCTCAAGCCATTGACGCGTGCCAGAGTGTCGCCAGTCGCCACGGTCATGCCCGCACGAACATTCAATTCTTGCAGCACACCACCAATAGGGCTGGTGAGCGTCAGGTAAGGCTGAACCTTACCGCCACGCTCTACCTGAGTAATCAGTGTTGCCGGCATCCCTGTGAGCCGCAATCGCTGGCGGGCCGCAGCCAACAGGTCAGCATCCCCATTGCGCTTCAGCGCAAGGAACTCTGTCTGGGCGGATGTCCACTCGGGCACCAGGATATCCGCCAACGCCGCGTTGGCTTTGAGTACATCGCCGGGAGCGTGGGCATAGACCCTCTCCACAAAGCCAGTGGTGCGGGCCTGAATCACCGCGACATCGCGCTCGTTGAATCCCAAGACTCCTGTGACGTCGAGACTGGAATCAAAGATCCCACGGGTGACAGTTGCAAAACGCAGACCGAGATTCTGGGTAAGACTCGGATCGATACTGACAGTCGCACGATCCCCTGCGCCACCGGCGTACTTAGGAATAAGTTGCATGTCCATGAAGGGGGACTTACCCGGCTTATCGAACTTTTGCTGCGGGTACATGGGGTCATACCAATACAGAGCCTTGCGTTCGTCAGGTGAATCGTGGCTCTGCTCCTGGGCAGAACTGGATACCCCATTCATGCGCTGTTGAGCGAACCAGTAACCTCCGGCAATACCGAATGCCAGCGAGATGCCAACCAGCAATGCCCCATTCCATTTAAGGTTCATTGACTGGCCTCCCAATAAGCAAAATACAGACGCGCACTGGTCAGCGCTCGTTGCTCCTCCACGTCGATCTGTTTGAGGCGGGCTTCGATGAGTTCACGTCGGGCGGCAATAACGGCGTTTAAATCACCTTTGCCGACACGGTAGCTGGCCATGCTGAGTTCGACCTTTTCCCTGGCCAGCGGCAACAGGCTTTCCTGGTTGCGACTTACCGCACGATTCAAGCGCTCATAGTCAGCCAGTTCGTTTTCCAGTTGCTGAGTGTGCTCGCGTGACAGAGCATCGCGCTCAGCCTCAAGCTGACTGAGTTCAGCCTGTTTGGCTGCGATTTTGGGATTTTGCCGAGAGTCAGGAAACAGCGGTAGATCCCAGGAAAATTGCACACTTACCATGTCGCCAAACTCACGGCCACGGCGCTGGTAATCCAGTTCCCAGCTCCAGTCCGACTGCTTCTCCGACACGGCTTCACGAACCTTGGCTTGCGCTTCACGGGTCATCGGTGCAAACGCTGCCAACTCGGGATGGTGTTGCAGTTTATGGGCGTAGCTTGATGGATCGACAGGCCATTGAGGCAAGCTGCCCACAGGCTTGTCGTTGGCGGCGGAGCCTATCCAGCGTTTGAGGGCCGCTCGGGCCTGCACGCGCTGGCGAACCAGATCGTCCTGTTGCTCCTCCAGTTGAGCCGCTTCTTGCTTGGGTGTCACCGCATCGGCGGGTTGAGCGCGGCCACCGGCAATCTGGGCCCGGACGGTATCGGTCAGCAGGCGGTTCTCTTTGTAGAAGTCCTGGAACAGCGCATCTTTGCGCTCAACCGAGTAGCTGCTGATCCAGGCCAACGCCGTGGACTGGCGTACCTTCAGGCGCTCGACTCCACGCTCTGCCGCAGCTCGATCAATGGCCGCATCGGCGACCTCAATGCGTGCTTTGCGCTTGTCGCTGTTGGGCATCTCTTGTCTGACCCCGACCATTTGCATGGTCATGAAGTCCCGGTCGATGCTCCATCGATCCGGGCCGCCAATGGGGTAGTTCTGCACACCCACCAATAACTTGGGATCGGGTAATTCACCAGCGGGGATGGCTGCACTGCTGGCAGCCTGAATTTTCGCGTCTTGTGCGGTCAGCGACGGCGCATTGTTTTCGGCCAGCCGCAACGCTTCATCGAGTGTCAATGCGGCAGCGAAGCTCGGCAATGCCAGTACGCTTGCCGCCAAACCGGCCACGAGGGGCCAACCTGTGCAATAGCACTTGGGGTTCATGTTCACGATTCCTGTGATGATCCACTGCGCGCTTCATAAGACATGCACGCAGATATGCCATTCCGCTAAAGCGGAATGAGGCTCAGTGTGGTACAGGAATCAAACGCGAGGGGGTCGCCAAACCCAGGACGAGGTCTTTACAGGCAAGGAATCGCTGAAGAATGAAATCACTTCGGGGCTGAATACGGTTACAGGAGGCTTTAAGATCGAGACTTGCAGCATGCCGCCCGACTTGCATTCCTGGCCCGGCTTACAAGGTTTGCCGTGATCGGAAGGGCCTTTCATATCGTTGCAGCAGTCCATCCCCATATCGTCCATCATCGCCATGCCCATCGTCTTCATTGGGCACGGTTCTGTCGGTGCCTGAACGCCCGCCATCCCGCTGAGGGGAAGCGCCAAGCTGATCATGAAGATGATGCAAAACCGCAGATAGCGTTTCATGGTCTGGAGTCTAGTCGCTGCAAATGGCTCTTACAAATGGAAGCGGTCGACCCAATAGGCCTGCCAAAGGCGATAAAACAAATCCTAAGTTAAGCCAACATTACCGACGCGAAATAAAGTTTCTGACACGCAGTTTCTAGATCTGCAAGTGGTTAAAAAACGATCAAGGCATCACTCAAGCCAATCCAGCCGAGACGCATCATTTCGCCTACGCAACTGCTTGGCTAGGTTATCTCAGCTGCCATTGCATAAGGATGATACTCACTGCCAAACCGAGTGTAAGGATTCCGATTCCAAGCAAAACTCCGATAAGCAGAGGACGTTTCCACAAGGCCCTAACCTCCGGTTTTCGCATGCTCAACGAATATTGAGTACAAGCGTGAGAGCAATTACCAAGCCAGTAGGTAGGGTCACCACGAGTGGGCGATGGAATGGCCACTTCAGGACGGTAGATTCATATTGCCTCACGGAGAATTCCCCAAAAGTGGAGTGATCTCCCTCACATATAGTGCTGAGTGCCCGAGATTGGGCAGGTATTGGGGCTATGACCCAGCCATTAGCTGTCCTTTACGGTTTTGCTCGATGGTGCCTAACTGGCCTCCACAAATCTGAAGAAGCCAGCTGCATCAAGCCCAGCATCAAGCTGGGCTTTTGCCGTTTAGTGGCAGTGGTAGTCGTTCGTTTTATGGTTGCGATGGCAACCTTTTGAATCAGTACCGCCGCTGTGCGCGAAGGCAGCAACGGATGTAATCGAAAGTAAAGCGGCGATCAAAAGGGCAGACAGTTTCATCAGGGCTTGCTCCATGCTAATTTTTTTATACTTGTGAGACCTCTCACGCATCGCAGCGTATGGCTAATTGCCTTCATTGGGCAAGCGAGTTCCTTATTCTCCCTGAGGAAGTGCTGATATAGCGGTAAGGCGCTTCTGAAATGGCGGCGAACAACGGCATCAAGGCGAGGCAACGACTATTAGCAGGCGTCAGCAGTTCGCGCGATTTGGAGCGCAATACGTTGGCCGCGATGGCGCTACAGAAGAGCGGAAAAGAGAGTCGTCCCCGAACGGACAGATAGCCCATCTCCGGCTTTACCTACTGCAGATGGTCGATACCCATGGTCAGCATCGCCAGCCACTTGATCAGATCCAGGCTGCTGCTTCGGCTCTTGAGCGAGATATGTTGGTCGTATAAGCCATCATCAAGCCCAACCCAGGGTGACAGCGGTCAGCACGAGATAACGAATGCCCTTGGCCAGGGTAACTATCAGCAGGAAGCTCCAGATAGGCTCGCGCATCACTCCAGCAACGACCGTTAATGGATCGCCAATGATGGGCACCCAGCTCAGCAATAACGACCAGCGCCCATAGCGCAAGTAGAATTGCTCGGCCTTTTCGAGCTTGCTCTCGCTCACCGGAAACCAGCGCTTGTGGTGCAATCGCTCAATGGAGCGACCCAACACCCAATTCAGCGTAGAACCGAGAACGTTGCCGAAGGTGGCGACCGTCAATAACGTCGAAGCGATGTACCGGTCTGAGAGCAACATCGCGACTAGCACGGCTTCAGATTGCATTGGCAATAACGTAGCGGCACCGAATGCCGCCAGAAAAAGACCAACGTAGCTGGTGAGTTCGAACACTCAAACATCGCCTTACGCGGTCAGGCCCATCCAGCCATGGAAGCCCACGTACAGACCAACACCAATGATCAACACGCTGGATAGGTACGGTGCACGACGAGCCACGGTGCCCAGCCACGGCCAGCGATTGGAGGCCTGTTTAGCACCGATGGCTGCCGCAGCACCGACCGTGACTAAGGTAAGGGCCAAGCCGATGCTGAAGCACAGGACGAGCATGCCACCCAGCGCCACTTCTTTAACCTGAAGACACAGCAACAGAACGGTGATGGCAGCCGGACAAGGAATCAAACCGCCCGTCAAACCGAACACGACGATCTGGCCCGTGGTGACCTCGCGGTTGGTGAAGCGCTTACGGATATCGTTGGCATGTGCGCGCTCGTGTGCATCCTGATAGCCGTCAATCGACAACTCCAGACCTTCCAGTTCGGAATGCGCATGCCCGTGATCATGCTCCTGGTAGTCCAGATCATAATCATGGGAGTGGCCTGCATGCCCAAGACTCAGGCGAGCACTGAACTCATGAGGTTCCGGGATATCGACTGTCGATTCTAGGAAGCCTTCACGCTCAGAAAATAAGAACGCTTGGGTGCTGCCGTCTGGACGGGTAGTCATCAGGCGAACATCCGAGGCCGCCCAGGAGTGTCCGGTCAATGTCTTCAGGCGCCAATGCGGTGGTATGCCTTGTTCGAAAATCGACAGTTCGATGCGCCCGTGGCCGGTATCGATTCGGTGGGTTTCATCATGATGTCCATGGTCATGCTCGCCGTGGTGGTGGTCATCACCTTGCTCGAACTTGAACATCTGCTCACCGCGCCAGGTACGCCACAGCATCCAAAGCGCAATTGCGATGATCAGTGCAGAGGACGCGAGCTGGAAGTATGGTTCAGTGGTTTGTGCGTCCAAGCCTTTGCCCAGATACATCCCGCCGATAGCGACTAGCCACACTACGGCAGTGTGCGAAAGCGTAGCGGCCAAGCCCAGTAACACAGCCTGTTTAACCGAGCCACGAATGGCCACGATGAACGCCGCCATCATGGTCTTTGAGTGGCCGGGCTCCAGGCCATGCAAGGCACCGAGCAAAATAGCGCTCGGGAAATACAGCCAGGCGTGGGCCCCGCCTTGTTGCAGCAGTTCAGCGAAATTGGGCATTTCAGACCTAGAGGTACTTGGTGATTTGTTTGAACGCTTCCAGCGGTGCGCGCTCGCCATTACCTAACGCCGAAACGGTGTCCTCAAGGCAGTGATCGATGTGATCCTGGATGAGCGTGCGCTTCGCCTGGCAGACCGCTTTTTCGACAGCGTGCAACTGCTGAGCAATGTCCACGCATTCACGACCCTCTTCGATCATGGTGATGATGCCGCGCAAATGGCCATCAGCCCGCTTGAGGCGCTTGATGATCGCCTCGTGACTTTGGTGGGTGTGCGGATGGCTATGTTGGTGTTCTTGCTCACTCATGGCTTGAGCCTCGGGCCTCAATGAATTACGCCGGCATCCTATCCCCCCAGGGGGGATAGGTCAAACGTATCAAAACACGATAAGACGAGTTGAAACCCGAACGTCATGTTCAGCAGAACACTCACAATGACGGTGGTACTCGCGTTTGTTGTTGCCATGTTTGTGGACAGGGCCGGGCGATCTCTTTGCTTTCACCCTTGGTCAGCAGGCCACGCGGGTAGGCTGATCATAAAGGTCGTATGGCCATCTCTGGAGACACATCCAACGGTGCCGTCATGGGCGTCGACCAGTGATTTGACGATTGCCAGCCCTAACCCCGCATGGTTCGTAGCGCTCTCTCTCCGTGCGGGATCGACTCGGTAAAAACGGTCAAACAGCCGGGGCTGATGCTCTACCGCTATCTCCTCGCCGGGGTTTTCCACTGACAAGCTGATCATGTCGCCAAGGGGCTCGATTTTCACGGAGATCGTACAGTCAGGTGGGGTATACCTGAGCGCATTGGACAGCAAATTCGAGATCGTCCGATCCAGCATCGTCCCGTCACCATTCACCGCGCCGTGCCCGACGACCTGCAGCTTTACCCCTGTGTCGTCTGCGAGAAGCTGGTAATACTCGAACAATTTCTCGACGACCGAACGCAACTCGATTTTCTCTTTGGCAGGTAGAACCAGACCGTTGTCCGACTTTGCTAAGAAAAGCATGCCGTCAATAATGCTGGAGAGTCGGTTCAGATCTTCCAGGTTGGAATAAAGATTCTCTTCATAATCCTCTGGTGCACGTTTCTTTGTGAGGATGACTTCGGTATGTGTGCGCAGATTGCTGATAGGAGTACGTAGCTCGTGCGCGATATCGGCTGAAAAGTTAGACAACCGAGCAAATGACTCTTCAAGGCGAGCCAGCATAGCGTTAAACGAAGTGACAAGGAGCTCAAGCTCGCGGGGCACAGAATCCATCGGAATACGCTCCTTCAGCGATCCGGCTGACATCGAGGCCGCGACTTTCGTCACTTGTGCTACCGGCTTCAGCCCGCTGAGCGCGACCAACCACCCTAAACCTGCGCTAACCAACGCGCTAATCGCCAGCCCGATCACTAACCACCAGCGCAGAGTTTCAACGAAATGCATATGGCTTGTGATGTCTAGACTCAGCCACGCGGTCATTGGCTCAGCTTCATTCGCCAAATGAACTTGGGCTTTCATGCCTCGGTACTTATGGCTTCCAGCTGTCCACTCCCACATCTCTTCCCTCGGGTCACCAGAGGAGGAAGAAGGATGTCCAACTGCATTTGAAGTTGCGAAGAACGTCTTCCCGCCCATCGCGATAATTGAGGCTGAGAGTTCCTGGTGAGCACCAAGGAGTGCTTGTAGCTGCAACACAACTTCTGAAGGGTCTGCGGAGCCAGCTTCGCCATCCATTATTTGCCTAATGGATTCGAGCTTTTCCGTCATCGCTTGACGGTCGAGAGCTTTGAAGTGATGTTGGCTGAATCCGTCAAAAGTAAAGCCTGCAACTACCAGCACGGCGACCACGGCACAGACAAACATCATGCTTAAACGGAGGGTAAGAGATGCGCGCTTCATTCTGTATCCGGAGCATCTAGCATGTATCCCATTCCCCTCGCGGTCTGAATCATCTTGGTGTCGAAATCGTCGTCGATTTTGGCCCGGAGCCGACGAATCGCGACTTCGATCACGTTGGTATCACTGTCGAAATTCATGTCCCAAACCTGCGATGCGATCAGTGATTTCGGCAAGACTTCTCCCCGACGGCGCATCAGCAGCTCTAGCAGCGAATATTCCTTGGCAGTAAGGTCAATACGTCGACCTGACCGCGAAGCCCGTCGCTTCAGAAGATCGACCTCTAGATCACCGATCTTGATTGATGTCTGGTTGGGTACGGCGGCACCACGGCGAAGCAAGCTTCTGACGCGAGCAAGCAACTCGGAAAATGCGAAGGGTTTGACTAAATAATCGTCTGCACCTAATTCCAAACCTTTGACCCGGTCGTCAACTCCGTCCCTGGCCGTCAGAAACAGCACAGGAACAGTGCTCCCGGCTGTGCGGATAGAGCGAATGACCTCCCAGCCATTCAGGCCCGGCATCATTACGTCCAGGATTAGAAGATCGTAGGCCTCATTTTGCGCCTGGTGCAGCGCCTCTGTTCCCGTCACAACCCGGTCGACACTGAAGCCAGCTTCCAGGAGGCCTTGCTGTAGGTACATTCCAATTTTGGGTTCGTCTTCTGCAACCAAGATTTTCATGCAGGGGCTCCGGTTTTGCGGTGTTCTAGTGTGCTACCAATCTGACGACTGTGCGGAAGCTTACGCAAATGTAATTGCCCCAACAGCAAACGGATAGCTCCCAGGCAAGACGGGGTCGGGGGCGGTGGATTGAGGGAGAGCAGCTAGTCGGCAGCTTACAAAAACGTAATCGGCAATCTGAGCTTTTTGCGCTTAACCTACCTTCCATCCAGTGCGGAAGTACGACTCCTGGCCTACGGCCAGTGCATACAGCGCAACCGCACACTAAAACGTGACGAGGTGCATCGAATGTTCAAACGAAAGCTATCGCTTGCTGTGGGATTGATGATTTGTGGGGTTGTGCAGGCAGCTGAGCCACTCACAATCGATGTACATCGGGACGCGAACTGCGGGTGCTGCAAGGAATGGGTCAAGCACCTCGAATCGAATGGATTCAAGGTAGTAGACCATGTGGAAAGTAATATGAGCGCTATCAAGCAGAACCTGGGCGTGCCACAGGGACTCGCTTCATGCCATACGGCTGTGATTGACGGCAAATTCGTAGAGGGTCATGTCCCAGCCGATGAAATCAAGAAGCTGAATGGTCGTTCAGACCTCGCAGGAATTGCAGTGCCAGGCATGCCCGCAGGTTCTCCTGGTATGGACTACGGCCAGAATCATCAACCTTACCAAGTCCTGGGGCTCACCAAGGCAGGTGCGCAAGAAGTGGTCGCTGACTACCCCATCAGCCGATAGTCGTTGCTCAGATCTGAGCGCCCTTGGGGCCGCTCGGATCTAGCTCCTGGATCACCCTTGAGCCATCTCGATTGAGGGGCTCAATGTTCCTAGCCAAGCCACCAAGCAAACGATGACGACAGCACAGGTCGATTCGATCACCACACTTTTTCTCAAAGTAGTTGCTGCTAGAGAAAAATCACCGGCCACCACAGACCGCTCTAGTGAAGGGCTCAGGTAGAAACGATTGAGGGTAGCTAGCCCGATCATTCCCACGAAAAGTATGATCTTCACGAGTAGGAGAGCGCCATAGGTGCTGGTTACGACTTCGATTACTGTCGGCCCGACAATGAAGAGATAATTAGCGACGCCAGTAACTATGATCGTACCAACAATGAATGCGCCCGCTGTTTCGAATCCCTTGAGCGCTCGCGATAGCACTCGTACCAGTTGCTCCGAATTAGCCCCCCTAATACTCAACATCAGACCAAACGCCGCGAGAGCTCCGATCCAGCCGCCAGCGGCAAGTAGGTGCAGAATATCAGCGGCAAAGTGCCAGAATCGCAGGGCGCCTTCATCCATCGCCCCGTGACCTGTCCATGGGAGTGTCGCTAATGCAATGCTCCCAGCCAAGGTAGCAACCCAGAGACTGCCCGTTGGCCATCGCTTGCTCTGGCTTCCAACAAAAATCACCACTGCTAGCGAGATCATGCGCGTCACCCAGCTGTAGCCGATCTCTGTCTCGTACAGCATCATTTCCAGGTGAGTTCGCAGTTCCGCCCAGTCGGATGCGCCGCTCATATTTTTTGTCATGACTGCGAAAGCTGCTAGGGACAAAAGCATACCTATAGCGGCGGTGCCAGGCAGTAGCGACCCAAAATGTAGCACAGTTCCCGATACCCGCTCTTTTCCCCGAAGGCTGTACAGCCCAAAGACAGCGAGACCGAACAGGAGCATCAGATCCAGGTAAAGGGCGAGGCGCAGTACCACATTCAAAGGGTCGCTCATGGTTATTTCACTTTGAAAGTGACGCTGCCGGTAATCGGATGGGTATCGGAGGAAACCGCTCGCCATTCCACTTTGTAGGTGCCAGCTGTGAGAGGAGAGGCCGGGGTCAAGACCATGGTTTTAGGGTCGTTACTGCCGGCCACGCTGGCTTTCACACCCATAGGAGAGTGCGACGACATGCCAGGCATTTCGGTCATGATCAACTTGGCTCCGGAAAACTGGGTAACCAGGTTTTCAGAAAAGTGCAGCTCAATCTTTGCTGGGGCTGGGCCGTTCGCGCCTTCAGCTGGAGTTGAAGAGACTAGCTTCGGGTGAGCCTGGGCAACTGCACTGAGCAGAAGGCTGGATGAAAGAGCGACGGCCACAACACAGGATTTAAATACAGACATGCAAGGCTCCTCACAGCGCGTAGCTGTTGTAATGAGGTTATATAATTATTTGGTGCCGCTAACTGTGGTTTAGAACCACACCCGGACGCCGAGCACCAGACGTGCTTCGTTATTGTCTTCGCCTTCCTCGCTGGCATAGTCAGCGGTCTTTCCATAAGCCCGATTCCAAGTCACGCCTACATAAGGTGCGAACTCAGGACGGATTTCGTATCGGAGCCGCAAACCGACTTCACTCTCAGACAACCCTGAACCGACTCCACGTTTGGGATCGTTTTTGCCATAGAAATTGAATTCTGCCGTTGGTTGCAAAATCAGCTTATTGGTTAGGAGAATGTCGTAGTCCCCTTCCAGCCGCGCGGCGGTCTGGCCGCCTTCACCTAAATAAGCTGTAGCCTGGGCCTCGAAATTGTAGAGCGCCAAGCCCTGGATACCTAAAGCCGCCCACGTTTGAGGGTCGCCTGGTTTGAAGTCTTGACGAACGCCGCCGACTAGATCCCACCAAGGGCTGATGGCGTGTCCCCATAAAGCTTGAACCTCAGCTTCTTCAGTCTTCCCATTGGTGCGCTCGCCTTCGGAGCGCAACCATAGACGATCAACATCTCCCCCTATCCAACCTTGGGCTTCCCAGTTCAGTGCGCTTCCATCGTCAGCATCCTGCCATTCCAATTTCTCAAATATAAAAAATGAGTTGAGGGCTGTGTCATGAACTTGGTGACCACCAGGGGACTTATAGACTCCAGCTCTGTCAGCATCGGTTAGCGGTGGTATCGGAGTCCGGCTTTGAGTTTGTGGTTGCTTGGCGGGCTGCATACCCTCCATTTTGCTGTGATCCATGCCCTGCATCTGGCTGTGATCCATACCCTGCATCTGGCTATGATCCATGCCTTGCATTTTGCCGTGATCCATACCCTGCATCTGGCTGTGATCCATACCTTCCATCTTGCCGTGATCCATGCCCGGCATTTGGCTGTGATCCATGGTCTGCATCTGCCCGTCTTCGGTACCCTGGCTTGTTTCAGCGGCTGCTGGCAAGACAAAACCAGTGGCTAGAGCGACGGTAAATACAGCTGAGTGCATGCGAGTCCCGCAAAAATAATTGCTCATAGTCGACTCCTTATTCCTCTACACGCACTTCGCGGAACATCCCCATTTCCATGTGATACAGGAGATGGCAGTGGTAGGCCCAGCGGCCCAGCGCATCGGCTGTCACTCGGTAGCTGCGCTTCGACCCTGGCGGCATATCAATAGTGTGTTTGCGGACAAGGAATTGTCCGTTTTCATCTTCAAGGTCGCTCCACATGCCATGCAAGTGGATGGGATGAGTCATCATGGTGTCGTTGACGAGAACGATCCGGACTCGCTCGCCGTATTTCAGTTTTAAAGGCTCGGCGTCCGAAAACTTCACACCGTTGAAAGACCAGGAAAATTTCTCCATATGCCCGGTCAAGTGCAGTTCGATAGTTCGACTTGGCTCACGGCCATCTGGATCCTCAAACGTGCTCTTTAAGTCGGAATACGTCAGCACCTTTCGACCATTCTCGCGAAGGCCCATGCCAGGATCATCAAGCTTTGGCGACGTCGACATTGCCTGCATGTCGACGAGAGGATTGTTGGATTCTGTGGCTGGGTGCGACTGCATTTCTCCCATACCACTCATGCCGCCCATAGACATTTTGCTGTGATCCATTCCTTCCATGTTGTCCATGCCGGACATGTCTTGCGTAGCGCCATGATTCATACCTTTCATGGCACTGCCGTCCATTCCTGACATACCCTGCATTGAGCTGTCTCCCATGCCGGCCATCTTGCTGTGATCCATTCCAGCCATGTCGCCCATACCATCCATCGCCCCATGATCCATACCGGCCATACCCATGTCGGCCATGGTGACGAGTGGACGAGGGTCAAGTTCAGGTACTGGGGCAGCCAGACCAGGCCGGACGGCCAAGGTGCCTCTTGCGTACCCCGACCGATCCATCGACTGCGCAAACAGTGTGTAGGCGTCCTGAGTTGGTTCGACGATCACATCGAAAGTCTCGGCAGTGGCGATCCTGAACTCGTCCACGCTTACGGGCTTAACATACTGGCCATCGGCAGCCACAACAGTCATCTTCAAACCCGGAATACGGACATCAAAGTAGCTCATGGCTGAACCATTGATGAACCTCAACCTAAGCTTTTCGCCAGGTTTGAAGGTGCCCGTCCAGTTGGAGTTCGGCGCGTGGCCGTTCATCAAGTAGGTGTATGTCGCGCCACTGACGTCTGCAATGTCAGTGGGATTCATCTTCATTTCGGCCCACATCTTGCGGTCAGCAACGGTGGCTGACCAACCTTTTTCAGCTACGTCATGGATGAAATCACTGACTGTGCGTTTGTGGGTGTTGTAGTAGTCAGACTGCTTCTTCAATGTTTTCATCAGCGAAGCCGGATCTTCATCCGTCCAGTCAGTAAGCATCACCACGTAGTCACGGTCATACTCAAATGGCTCGGCCTCTTTCGCGTCGATTACCAATGGGCCGTATACACCTACCTGTTCTTGGAAGCCGGAGTGACTGTGATACCAGTACGTTCCGTTCTGCTTGACCTTGAATTGATAGACATACGTGCCGTTAGGCTCGATCCCATGGAAGCTAAGGCCCGGCACGCCGTCCATATTCGCGGGGAGGATAATCCCGTGCCAGTGGATTGATGTCATATCCTTGAGGCGGTTCTTGACCCGCAAGGTCACGGTATCGCCCTCACGCCAGCGCAGTTGAGGCCCCGGAATCCCACCATTGATTGTCATAGCAGTCCGGGCATTCCCAGTGATATTTACCGGGGTTTCTCCAATAAATAGGTCAAACTCTCTGCCTGACAGGACATTGGTTTCGCCCAAGCGAGGTGCCGCCCATATAGGCGTCTGCCAAAGCCCTAAGCCACCGAGAATCCCGCCTGCGGTGAGACCTTTCACAAAGGTGCGCCGAGAAGTTTTGGAATGCATACCGATTCATGTCCCGTCAGTCGGATGTCAGGTGCACGCACGTTGGCGTGTTCCCGAGGGTTCACGCTTTGGATAGCTAGTGCGCTTGATACATTGGAAGATGCCATAAGCCAGCAAACGGGGTGATTACATTTCCGTAAGCTGGGCGGTTCAGCATTGATGCTTCTGCTTTTCAGCCGTGGGCTTTTCCTGTGCAATATCCTCTTGCACTTGCGCTTGTGGGACGGGTTTGGTGGTGGCCATTGCCGTCTCGCGAGCTCGTTCCATGCGCTCAACCGCACGGTCGCCGCCACCTTCGGCAAAGGCCAGGGACGATATAGCCAAACTGAGTGTAAGAATCACAACGTTGGTTGCTTTCATAGTGCATCTCCTTCAAGGAATTGACTCTCGATGAAACCAGAGAGTTTGAGCGTCAGCTCGATGAGGATGATGAGGGGACGCACCTGTCAGCACGCTTAGCCGGTGATTACACTTTTGACAGCACACGGAGAAACTCAACATCTGAAAGATCGACGTGCGTCATAAAATTTGACTGCACCACAGAACCGACAGCCGGCTGCATAAATTGATGTAGATCAACCTTGGCACTTCGATGTGCTGTATGTTGATAAATCAAAACCCGCTAATCAGTACCGGAGATTCTCCATGTTCTGGTTTCGCCATCGTCAACCATCGTTCATACGCCTGGCCATCGTGCTGTGGGTGTTAGCGTTTGGTCTGGCAGCGACCCAGGGATGTCTGGCACAGCCCAGCCACAATCCGGCTACAACGCATGTCTCGTTGAACACCGCGCAAGATCACGATAGCCACGACGCCCATGCCCTCGGCTGCCTTCAGCACTGCGCCGATGCGGCGATAGCTGTAAGTCCTTCGCTCCATCTTCAAATATTTGATCTGTTCAGTTGGACGTTTCTGCTCCTTATCCCAGCGCTGCTGATTTTGTATCCCGCCAATCTCTCCGCTTTTGCCTTTCTTGCATTACGGCGCCCTGTACCGGCCAGACCTCCTGCACGCCTGATTTTCGTCCGTTTCAACGATTAATCCGACCTTCTGCGCGCCGATCTTCGGCGCATTGTCTGACTGCGCCAATCTGGTGCGGCTCGGTATTACCTGAGTTGTCCTCACCCTTTGGAGATTGCCATGCATGCCTCACTGAAATTTATCCTCGCCACCCTGCTCGTGAGCAGCCCACTCATGGCCTCGGCAGTCGATGAGCATCACCCGGAGCAGACGCCGACCGCGCCCGCCCAGACAAGCGAAGCAGCTACGCCGATGCAAAACACTGTCATGACCGAGCAAATGCAAAAAATGCAGGCTGCACACGACAAGGCAGCCGCCGCCAAGACCCCTGCCGAGCGACACGCCGCCATGCAGGAGAGCATGAAGACGATGAAGGACAGCATGGCCATGATGCATAAGAACTGTCATGGCATGGGCATGGACGGCAACAAAGACGGCATGGAGATGGGAATGATGAACATGATGATGAAAATGATGGATCAGCAATCGAGCATGATGAACATGCCGATGAGCAAGTGACGCGCACAAGCCTGTAGGCAATGCAGCGACGGTTTTACCTTAGCCAATTATGCCAAGGGTAAAACTGCCGCCCGTTACACCTATACGACGTATCACTAAACAGCACTCCCTCAGGAGTAAAGAACCATGATGAATTCACCACATTCAACTAACAACTCTCCAACATTTTGGAGGAGTAAACCCGGCATAGCGCTGGGCATGCTGCTGGTGATCGCGCTGTTCTATCTGGCTAGAGAACACTACGGCCATATGTTGGGCTTACTGCCTTACATGATTTTGCTGTTGTGCCCGCTGATGCATTTTTTCGGGCACCACCACGGTGGTCACAGTCATCACGGCGACACCTCAGTCTCAACCAAAGATGCGAACAGGAGTTAGCTCATGCACACCCCTGAGGTTCGTCAAGAGCACGGCCCAATACAGAACTCTGAACCCCAACCCACCGGCTCCCATGACCCGGTATGTGGCATGACCGTCAGTAACGACAGCCAGTTCAGCACGGAATATGAGGGGCAAAACTACCGGTTCTGCAGCCAGAAATGCCAAACGACCTTCAGGGCATCGCCCGAGCGTTATCGAATATCCCAACTGAAAATCGAACAAGTCCATCAGACAACAGCAGAACCGGTAACGGGTGCCGCTGAATACACATGTCCCATGCATCCGGAAATTCGCCAGCTCGGCCCCGGCGTCTGTCCTAAGTGCGGCATGACCTTAGAGCCGGTGATTCCCGAATTGGAGGAAGAAGAGAACTTAGAACTCAAGGACTTCACCCGGCGTTTCTGGTGGACATTGCCACTGACAGTGATCGTAACCGTGCTGGCTATGGGCGGCCATGCCTTGGTGCTGTTCCATGGCACCACGCAAAATTGGGTGGAGCTGGGATTGGCTACACCCGTCGTGCTGTGGGCTGGCTGGCCGTTTTATGTGCGTGGTGTGCGTTCGGTGATTCAGCGAAGTCCGAACATGTGGACGCTAATCGGCCTCGGCACGGCGGCGGCCTTCCTTTACAGCGTCGTGGCCACCCTGACCCCCGATGTATTCCCCAGCAACTTCATGATGGAGGGCCGCATCGGTGTGTACTTCGAAGCGGCGGCTGTGATCATTTCACTGACCCTTCTCGGCCAGATGCTTGAACTCAAGGCTCGCTCGCAAACCTCGGCTGCCATCAAGTCGCTGCTTGGACTTGCACCCAAAACTGCCCGACGGATCAATGCCGATGGCACGGAAGAAGACATCCCACTGACACACGTACACAGCGGCGACACGTTACGTGTGCGACCGGGCGAAAAAGTGCCTGTCGACGGTCAGGTGCTGCAAGGCGAAAGCGCTGTAGATGAGTCGATGCTCACCGGCGAACCAATACCGATAATGAAGAGGGCCGGCGACGCGCTGATCGGAGCCACCCTCAACATTCACGGCAGTCTGGTGATGCAAGCGCAGAAGATAGGGTCAGCGACCCTGCTCGCACAGATTGTGCAGATGGTTGTGCAGGCACAACGCTCAAAAGCGCCGATGCAACGGCTGGCAGACGTGATTGCCAGTTACTTCGTGACCGTTGTGATTGCTATCGCCGCGCTGACTCTACTCGGCTGGGGGCTGTGGGGGCCCGAGCCAAGTTGGGTGTTCGGACTGATCAACGCTGTCGCGGTCATGATCATCGCCTGTCCCTGTGCCCTTGGCCTAGCAACACCGATGTCAGTCATGGTTGCCACCGGCAAGGCTGCTGGCAGTGGAGTATTGTTTCGCGATGCCGCCGCCATCGAAAACCTGCGCAAGATAGACATCTTGATAGTCGACAAAACTGGCACGCTCACTGAAGGTCGGCCAGCGTTCCATAGCGTCGAGGCCGTACATGGATTTACTCAGGATGAAGTGTTGCGCCTGGCCGCAAGTCTCGATCAGGGCAGTGAGCATCCATTGGCCCACGCCATCGTCGAGCAGGCTCGTGCCGCAGGGCTAAAACTGGTGACACCTGAAACCTTCGAGTCAGCCTCAGGTATCGGTGTAAGCGGTCAGGTGGAGGGTCGCCGCCTTATGCTAGGCAATACCGCGTTGATGCAGGAGGCGGGCGTTTCCACAGAGAGTTTGCAAGAACATGCCGAGAAGCTACGCGGCGACGGTACGAGCATCATGTACCTGGCAGTCGATGGCGCCCTGGCGGGTTTGCTGGCTGTTGCCGACCCCATCAAACCCACCACGAAGCTGGCCGTCGAGCGTCTGCAGGCGGATGGAGTCAAGGTCATCATGGCCACTGGCGACGGCCTTACGACTGCTCGCTCGGTAGCTCGCCAGTTGGGCATCAAGGAGGTGCACGGCGAGGTCAAACCGCAAGATAAAGAGCGTCTGGTGGCATCTCTGCAACAAGCCGGACACCGGGTGGCGATGGCCGGCGACGGCATTAATGATGCCCCCGCACTGGCTCGCGCTGATGTAGGTATCGCCATGGGCACTGGCACTGACGTGGCGATGAACAGCGCTCAGGTCACTCTGGTCAAGGGCGATCTGCTCGGTATCCTGCGTGCTCGCAGCCTGTCAGTAGCAACGGTGAGAAATATGCACCAGAACCTGACCTTCGCCTTCCTTTACAACGCCATGGGCATCCCACTGGCTGCCGGCTTGTTCTATCCACTTACCGGTCACCTTCTGTCACCGCTCATTGCCGCCCTGGCCATGAGCGTGAGCTCGGCGTCGGTGGTATTCAACGCCTTGCGTCTGCGCCAGGCTTCCATTGATTGAGTGAAACGACCGCTTGACCTTGCCATGGCAGCAAGGTTGAGGATAAGCCAACGCCGCAGAAAAGCCTCATGCGTCAGTCGTTCCATGATCAACTTTGTTGTGAGGAGTCACCAATGAAAACTGTTGAACTGCAAGTCCAAGGCATGAGCTGTGGTTCATGTGTGAAACATGTCACCGAAGCGCTGCGCCCAGTTGAAGGCGTGAGTGACGTAGCGGTGGATTTACAAGCCGGACGGGTGAAGGTCAGCGGCGACTCGGACAGCCATGCGCTGCTTGCAGCCCTGGAGAACGCGGGCTATCCAGCACAGCTTGCGACAGTGGAAAGCGTAGCGAGTAAGAAAACCTCGGGCTGTGGCGGGAACGGCGGCGGTTGCTGCTGCCGGTAAGCATTATTTATAAACAGGAGAACTCCCATGAATGTCAGCCTGCGAATTGCTGCGTTCACGACACTACTCATGACCGGAGCGGCACAAGGCGCTGAAGTCATCGACGTTTACCGCGATCCTAAGTGCGGCTGCTGCAAGGCAAACAATCTCAGCTCTATCGCTACCATCATGACGCTTTAGTCAAATACTTGAAGCGTCGTCATCAAAGGTCATCCTGCTCTTCCCAAATGTCGACTTCGCCCATCGCTCCTAGGTAAATTTTGCGACAAGGAAGCTTGGTGATGAGCCCGTTTTCGAAAAGCACCCTGGGAATATCCGCAAACAAGCTCGACACTTCCCATTTCTCTGTGAGCGGCTTCATTGCCTCTGCTATGAATGAATCGAGGTCGAAGTCCTGCGTTGCAACAAAGGGCCCAGCGCGGTCGTAATTCTCAAAAATGCCCGAGGCAATACAGATGACTTCGCCTGCCTTGACGATCATGACACCACCTCGAAGCCATTGAGCATACTGAAAATTGCCCAGCAGCGGGTAGGTGCCATCGTGCCAGGTCGAACGCCTGATGCAGGCACAGTCACGCTGTACGCACGTCACGCTAGCAACTTAGTTGATGGGCTCATTACACTGCTGCCAAAGGTGAAGCTTTCGCAAGCCTTACGAGGCTCTTGTCTTGAAATCGAACTGGGGATTTGACGTCCGCGCAGGCTCCTCGAACACCAGTCAGCAACAATCTTATTAAAACTTGCCCAGCGAAATGCGT